>CAZMVD010000229.1:0-2537 GCA_964569425.1 uncultured Phycisphaeraceae bacterium | reverse complement strand
TGGCCGTGCCACCCTCGGCGCCAGGATCGATCCGGCCGCCGGCTTCCATCTCACGGTCAAGCCCGGCGACACGATCGAGCGCAACCAGCCGCTCGGCACCATTTACGCCCGCACCGAAGCGCTCGCACAACACGCTCGCGAACGTCTCACCGCCGCGATCACGATCGGCGACGGCAGGGCCACGCAGCTCCCACTCATCGGCGAGCGTATCACCGGATGAAGCTCCTCGTCTTCGACACGACGCATCATGCGCTCTGGGCAGAAGAGATCGCGCGCACGAAAGGACTCGGCGTCGATGTCGTTCCCGCACCGGCCGCCGCCGACGCGAAATGCGACCTCGCGCTGGCAGTCCTCGAAGAAGACGAACTCGAACTGATCGCGTCGCTCGATGCGGAGGGTGTGCCTTTCCGGTGGCACATCGACTGATCGTTTTCTACCACAGAGCGCACAGAGTTCACAGAGATCGTTTCACCGCAGAGGGCGCGGAGGGCGCTGAGGTCTCTTTCTGTGTAGCCATTGTGGAGAGGTGATACAACGATCGATGCGACATGCATTTCGACACGCATGCGATGTTCGCGGCAGCGGTGAAATAAAGAACGCTGCCCCACCGCGAACGATGAGGCAGCGCCCTGTACCAACCAGACAGACCTATTGCAGAGGCGGTGGAGGCCATCCTGACGGAATCGCCGTCGTATCCGAACCCATTGTGTCCTGCGACGGCAGGGGCGGGAAGCCGCGGATCGGTGCGCCGAACAGCCCCGCGGGTTCGCATGCTTCCGTGGGCTCCGTGCCGGGGACGTAGTACTCGACGTATGCGTTCGCCTCGCACCATTCGTTGGCGAGCTTGCCGCTCCTGCTGTCCACGCGGCGGGTCGTGATCGCGGCCGGCATGGGCCAGGCGCCGGGTACCTCGAACTGCTTCGTGTCGCCGTAGTACATCGCGCGCATGAACTGACCCCACACGGGCGCACCGTAGCCACCGCCGGTTGCATTGGCGAGGATGCGCTTGCGGCGGTCGAAGCCGAACCAGTTGATCGCGACCAGGTCGGGCGTGAAGCCGGCGAACCAGATGTCGGCGTTCTCGTTGGTCGTGCCGGTCTTTCCCGCCGCCGGCACTTCGTACGGCAGATTTCCGAGCTGCGGGTTGCGTGCGTTGTAGCCGGTCCCGTTGTCGACCACCGTTCGCAGCATGTCGCGCAGGATTGCGGTCGCGAGCGAATCGACGACGACCTCGGGGGCGGGGCGTCGCGGCTCCCACAGCACCCGACCCTCGGCATCGGTCACGCGCTCGATCGCGTGGACCGGCACGCGGATGCCACCGTTCGCAATCGTCGCGAATGCCTCTGCGAGCTGCAGCGGGATGACGCCGGCAGCGCCGATCGCGGAGGACGGATAGGGCGGGACGTCCGTGCGGATGCCCATACGCCGCGCCACCTGTGCGGCCGTCTCCATGCCGATGTCCTGACCGAGCTGCACCGCGATCGTGTTGACCGACCACTTGAGCGCGTCGCGCATGGTGAGCGGGCCGCGGAACTCGGGGTCGTAGTTCGACGGCGAATAGACCGAGCCGTCCGGCATGTCGATCATGAGCGGCGCGTCGTACATCACGTGCGACGCGGGGATGCCGCTCTCGAGTGCGGCGAGGTAGACGAACGGCTTGAACGTGGAGCCGGCCTGGCGGAGTGCCTGCGTCGCGCGGTTGAAGCGCGAGTCGCCAAAGTCGCGGCCGCCGATCAGCGCCCGGATCGCGCCTGTCTGCGGCTCGAGTGCGATGAATGCACCCTGGATGTACTGCGTCTCGGAGCCCTCGGTACCGCCCTCTGCCATGACGGCCTCGAACTTCGGACCTCGTGCGCCCGCCGCTTCGAGGCGTGCCCAGCCGGCTTCCATCGCCTCACGCGCCACGCGCTGCATGTCGAGGTCGAGCGAAGTGTGCACGCGCAGGCCGCCGGAGTAGAGACGCGTGCCGAAGCGGTCGTCCAGGACGTCGCGCACCCATTCCACGAAGTAGGGCGCATTCACGCCCACGACAGTGCCCTTCCGTTCCGTCGGCAGCGGCTCCTGCTTCCACTGCGCCGCGTCGGCCTCGCTCAGGTAGCCCTGGTTCGCCATCAGCGAGAGCACCAGGTTGCGGCGGCTCTGTGCGCCCTCAGGGTTGCGCAGTGGATTGTAAAACGCGGGCCGGTTCACGATCGCCGCAAGGAGCGCGGCCTCTGCCGGATTGATCTGCGTGGCCGGCTTGCCGAAATAGTTCTGCGATGCCGTCTCGATGCCGCGCCAGCCATGGTCGTAGTTGACCTGGTTCATGTAGGCCTCGAGAATCTGGTCCTTCGAGTAGACCTCCTCGAGCTCCATGGCGACGCGTGCCTCCTTCAGCTTGCGCGTGTACAGCTTCTCGAAGCCGATCTGCTCTTCGAACATGTTGCGCGCAAGCTGCTGCGTGATCGTGCTGCCACCCCCCTGGATGCGTCCCGACAGCAGGTTCTTTATTGCGACGCCTAAGGGCCGGCGCAGGTCGAGCGCGCCGTGGTTGTGGA
>CAZMVD010000228.1:0-2540 GCA_964569425.1 uncultured Phycisphaeraceae bacterium | reverse complement strand
CGCTCCCCCGCCCCTCCCCATTCCGCAATCCGCAATCCCCAATCCGCAATCCAAATCCCCCCCGCCGCCCCACTCCGGGCGGCCCCCATCTCCCGCACTCAAATCTGAAATTTCAAATCTGAAATCACTTCCTCCGCCCCACGACACCCAGATCGCTCCCCCGCCCCTCCCCATTCCGCAATCCGCAATCCCCAATCCGCAATCCAAAATCCCCGCGTCTGATATCTCAAATCTCAAATCCTCCCCGCCGTCTCACTCTGGGCGGCCCCCATCTCCCGCACTCAAATCTGAAATTTCAAATCTCAAATCTTCCTCTGCGCCCCACGTCACCCAGTCCGCGCCCCCGCCCCTCCCCATTCCGCAATCCGCAATCCCCAATCCGCAATCCAAAACCCCCCCTCCGCCATCCACTCCCCGCGAACCGGCAAAGGCCCGGAAACGCCGCGGCGCGCCCCAACGCGCTTCGCGCCCCGCCGCCCGCCGGCGCGAAGTTCTCAACACCTCCAGAGAACTCCTCAAACTCATCTTCGGCCACTTCGCCGAAAGCCACCCCGCCCTCTGGGAACTTCAGGCCTTCCTCGCCATCGTCGCCTCCGTCTTCGAACGCCTCACCTCCCCCAAAGACCCCCTCACGCTCGACGAACTCGCCCACCTCGCCAAAATCCTCGCCGACGCCCGCCGCAACCGCAGCCCCGCCGACCGCGCGGCCCTCCGCGCCATTCCCGGCGCGCCCCAGCTCGCGCCACCGGACCACCACCCCGCCGACGCCCCGCTTCCGCGAAACATCTCCCGCGCCATCCGCCGAATCTACGGCGCCCGCGTGTTCGAACCCTCAGCCGAAGATCACCAATCCCCTGACCGGATCCTCGAAATGACCAGCCACCCGCCGGAATTGATCAATGCAAGTCCGAATCCATCGAATGACGAACGGACTTCAACGAACGACGAACTGAATCCATCGAATACCAATCCGCGTCCATCGAAAGCCGAAATGACGCCATCGAATGACGAACTGAATTTATCGAACGACGAGCTGAGTCCTTGGAATACCAAACCGATCGCGCCAGTGAACGAAGTGCAATGGTCCAAGGACCAACCAGAAACACCGGTCGAGGAATCAGAAAGTACGACGAACGAATCGGAATAGACGACGGACGATTCAGAAAAGACGTTTGACAGCCCGAAAATGGCGACCGAACCCCCCGGACCCCTCACCCCCCACTCGCCTCAATCGCCAATCGGCAATCCCCATTCCCCAATCCGAAATCCGCAATCCGAAATCCCCCCACCTCCCGTTTTGACGTTTTGACTTTTCGACGTTTCGGCTTTTCCTTACGCCTTCTCTCCCCGCAGCGCCGGCAACGCAGTGACCAGGATCTGACAGTCACAAAACGCCCGATGCCGCATGAACAGCAGCCGCGCATCCTGTGCCTGCCGCGGCGTGCACTTCAGCCCCGCCAACACCTTGCCCGCCACCCGGAAATCCCCCTCGCATTTCTTCTCCGGAACCGCCCCCAGCCGCCGCCGCAGCCCGTCGAAAAATCCGCCGATCGTCAACCGCTCGAACACCGCCCGCTCCCGCGGCGCCACGTCCTCGCTCCGCGGCAGCTTCAAAAAACTCTCGATCGACTCCTTCGGCGTCAGCTCCAGCCAGATGAACCCCGCCAGCCGCTTCTCCCGAAACGACTCGGGAATCACCCGCGTCAGCCGATGAAATCGCTCCTCCGGCAGCAGATCCGCAAATCCCTCCCAGCGAAACGTCACCCCCATCCGCCCCCACCGCGCAATCGTACCCACCTCAACGCTCATCCCCTTGAACGCCGGGGCGACCAACTGGCGCAGCGCTTCCGCCAGCTTCTCCTCATCGCTGCGAGCAGTTGCGCGCTTGGCGGCCATCTTCGCCACTGTCCACGCCCCATCGACCCTGTCAAGACAAACCGCGCAAGCGCCCCCGCGCTCTTTCCCGATGATCTGGATACGACTCCGCCCGCCCCGCGCAACTTCCCCTTTATGCCGCGACCCCGCCAATCCGGGCAACCTCAAACTCGAGACCGCATCACCACGCGCCGCGCGCCCCCCGCCTCTCGTCTTGACTCTTCGACTTTTCGCCGTTTCTGCGTTTTATCTGCTGCCTGCTGCCTCTCGTTTTGACGTTTTGACTTTTTGATGTTTCGCCGTTTGATCTGCTGCCTGCTGCCTCTCGTTTTGACTTTTTGACTTTTCGCCGTTTCTGCGTTTTATCTGCTGCCTGCTGCCTCTCGTCTTGACTTTTCGACTTTTCGCCGTTTCTGCGTTTTAGCTGTTGCCTGCTGCCTCTCGTTTTGACTTTTCGACGTCTTGGCGTTTCGGCGTCCATTCGCCCTTCTTGATTCGCCATTCTGCATTCCCCCCTACCCCATCCCCAGCGCCGCCGAAATCTGCGGTGCGTACTTCACCACCAGCCCCGCAAACACAACGCTCACCATGCTCATCACCTTGATCAGAATGTTCAGGCTCGGGCCCGCCGTATCCCTGAACGGATCCCCCACCGTGTCCCCCAC
>CAZMVD010000227.1:0-2550 GCA_964569425.1 uncultured Phycisphaeraceae bacterium | reverse complement strand
GCGCAGGTGGTCGGATCGGCGACCGTCGGTCCCGAGGCGATGACCGCCGGGTCGTCACCGGGCACGTCGGAGATGATCAGGGTCAGCACCGGCGCCGGTGCCGCGGCCAGCGCCAGGCGCCCGCCCTTGATGGCCGACAGATGCTTGCGCACGCAGTTGATTTCGTGAATGTTGGCACCGAGGCGCAGCAGACTGCGGTTGACGGCCCGTTTCTCGCTTACCGAGACACCGGCGGCGGGCAATGTCAGCAGCGCCGAGCCGCCGCCGGACAGCAGGCAGAGCAGGCGGTCTTCCGGAGCCAGCGCGCGGACGCAGGCGAGGATCCGTTTCGCTGCCGCCAGACCGGCGTCGTCGGGATAGGGGTGCCCGGCCTCGACCACCTCAATGTGCCGGCATGGCAGGCCATGGCCGTAACGGGTGACCACCAGCCCGGTCAGGCTCGCGTCGGCCCAGGCGGACTCGACCGCCGCCGCCATGGCCGCGGCGGCCTTGCCGGCGCCAATCACCACCGTCCGACCGTCACCCGGCTCCGGCAGATGGGGCGGTACGCAGCGGGCCGGGTCCGCTGCGCCGACCGCGGTCTCGAACAGACGCCGCAGGAACGCGCCTGGCTCAGCCTCCATGGGCCGGCCGGCGCAGTCCGGCTCCGGTGCCGGGCGCGGCGCGTACTTGGTCGGCCTCGATCTCCAGCACGTGGTCCACCCACAGGTTGGTGAGGTGCTCCATCAGTCGTGTCTGCCCCTGGCGCGCGGCGAGATTGTCGATGTCGATCCACATCAGCGGCTGGTCCTGCATCGAGCAGGAGAACACCGCCCGGGTCCGTTCCCCGGTCTCCGGATCGATCTGCCACTGCAGGCACTGCGCGCACACCCCTTTGAGCATGCACTGCATGGGGCTGCCCACGGTGCCGGTGACGTGGACATCCGGGCGGAAGCTGCGGGCCAGCGGACCGTCCGGCCGAAATGCCTCCTGCAAGGCCTTGAGCAATCCCGTGGATCCCATCACCAGGACCTCGTCGACCTCGGCAAGAGGCACGGCAGCGGCGCCGTCCGGTACCGCCAGACGCCCCTCGCCGTACTGGCGCAGCAGGTCGATCACGTTGCCGTTGACGACGCTCAGGTCGCCGGCTCGGCCCGGCTCGATGACCGGCCCGCGGGCCACCGCCCAGATGATCCGGTCGGCGCAGTTCTCGAGCTCGGCCTGGCTGTAAACCTCGTCGCGGCTGCCATAGGCGGCCAGATACAGGACGCGGTTACCCGCCGCGTGCAGGAACGGTCCGAGATGGAGCATTACCGCCGCGCCCCAGCTTCCGGCGACCACCAGGTAGGTGCGCCCGCTGTGTTCCTCGACGGCCTTGCCGGTCGGTCCCATGAGGACCAGGCGGTCACCGGGGACAAGACGCGAGGCGATGCGGGCATTGGCGCCCCAGCGCAGCAGCATCAGGCGGATCCGCTCGCCGTCGACACCGGCGCCGCTGATGGTTTGCAGCGGAATCTGCAGGCGGGTGCCGGCCACCACCGGGCTGAGCCGCTCGAAGGTCTGCAGGCGGAAGAACTGGCCAGGTCGGAAGTTGCGCGCCGCCAGCGGCGCCCGTACCCACAGCTCGGTAACGATGGGATGACGGTCGTCGACTGATTCCACGCGCGGCTCGAACTGATCCGCCATCCGTGCACGGAAGTCGTCGAGGGAATCGCTGTCGCGGGTTGCGCCGCCGGCCTGGTCGATGGCCGCCATGATCTCCGGGTAGCTGCGCGATGCCGAGGCGATGGCCTTGACCACGCTGCCGTTGAAGACCGGGTGCGTGTCGCCGAGGAAGCTGACCCGATGCGGGCCGGCCTGGTAGGAGGTGAAAGGACCGAACTCCGGCGCCTTGCAGTGCTCGGCCTGGCGGACCGGCTGGAGCACGTCGCGATGCTCGACGTGGGGCAGGAAATGACTTCCCTCCATGAGCAGAGTCCCCGGGTGCTCGTTCTCGTAGATCGTGTTGGGCACCGTGCCGGCGGCCACCAGGACCGCGTGGGCCGGGATCTCCACCGGCTCGTTGGTGCGCAGCCAGCGGCCGTCCTGCTGTTTCATGCGGCAGCACAGCAGGGCGCGGACATGGCCGTGGGCATCGAGTTCGATGCGGTTCGGGTTGAGGCCCTCGGCGTAGTAGATGCCCTCCTCGAGGGCCTTGATGAGTTCCTCGTGATTGCGCTGGTAGGCCGGCGACTCGTTGATGCCCCTGCGGTAGACGATGGTGACGCCGCCCCACGAGCGCAGCAATGAGACGAAGTCGGGCCGGCGTTCCTCGGCGGCGGCCTGCCGGCGCTCCTCGCGCAGCGCCCGGCCGTGGTCGAGGAACTCCGCCAGCACCCCGCGATGCTCCTCGTCCAGGCCGTCGAGCACATGCGCCTCGCCGTGGGCCTCGACCAGCCGCTCGTAGCGGTACAGCACCTTCTCCACCTGGCGCAGGTAGTAGGCCTGGATCTCGGTGGGTGTAGTGCCGTCGGTCAAGCCATCGCCGATGCCCACGCCCGGCAGCCGCACCCGGAGGGTGGCCACGCTGTC
>CAZMVD010000226.1:0-2586 GCA_964569425.1 uncultured Phycisphaeraceae bacterium | reverse complement strand
CGCATCACGGGATGGTGCACGGCGGTCACGTCATGGATGGAATGAGCGCGGTAGCGACGGCGGGCGTGGGGGCCGCACAGACTGCGACCGCGGCAGATCCGGCGCTGCTCGTTGCGACGGTCCTGCATACGGCGGGATATCTGGCGGTCGCCGGCGCCATCGCGTGGCTCGTGTATACGCGGCTCGGCGTGCGCGTGCTGCGCACCGCGTGGATCAACATCGACCTGGTGTGGGCGGTCGCGCTGATCGTGACAGCGTTACTGACTCCGCTGCTTTGAGGAAAACGGGTCCGGCGCTGGCGCGTGAGCGCGGCGCCGGCCCGTCATTCAGCCCGACGTCGCCAGACCGACGCCGCCCAGCGGCGTCGTCTCGAAGCGCTCGCCGAACCCCGCGATCATGGGACGCGCCTGACGGATCGCCTCCTGCACCGCAGGCAGCTGCAGTGATGCCTGGTGGCTGTCACGGTCGGTCCACACTTCCGTGATCCAGAGCGCGTTCTCGTCCGCGGCATCGTGCGCGATCACGTAGGATACACAACCCGGCATTGCAGTCGTGCCCTCGAGCAGGATTGCCGCGAGTGCGTCACGCTGGCCCGGTTGTGCAAGCATCTTTCCGATCAACCCGTACATCGCCACCCCTCCATTCGGTCGATCTGTCGGTGCCATTCGCGGCGCGCCGCTGCTGTATGCCACGGGCATCAGTAGCGCTGCGCCTGCCGTTGCCAGGAATGCGCGTCGCTGCATCCGTTCCTCAGTCCCTGTCCTGCGGGTCCGGCGGCGGCAGCGCGGGCGCGCCGTCATGCGACGCGTCCGCACCGCGCACGATTGCCGTGACGCGTTGCGCGATGTGGCGCATCTGCCGGCTGCGCTCACCGCGCCAGCGCGGCAGGCGAATCAGGTTGCCCAGGATCGCACCGACGCCGCTCGCACCGAGCATGGACGAAACGAAGATTGCGCTTGGCGCATCGCCGGCGATGAACAGGCCGCCAGCCGTGGCGACACCCGTGGCCAGGCCCAGCAGACCGAGCGCGTTGAGGCCGGCCGCGTCGCCCTTCACCGTTTCCATGCGGAGCCGGTGTCCACCGGCCGCGGGCTCGACGCAGGCGTGCAGGTTGCCGTTCGACCACTCGCGCAGCCCACCCTGCGTACGGACCTGGCCGCGTGCGCGAAACGTGGCGCGCAGTTCTGCGACCAGCTGTTCCCACTCGGCATCCGTGAGCGCTCGCGGAAGGTGCACCGTGTGTGCGACGTCGATCGGCCTGCCGAGCGAGCGCCGCCGCGGCCGGACTGCAGCAGCATCGAGCGACGCCGCAGCACGCGCGATCGCGTCCGGCTCGACGCCCACTTCCACGCCGATGCTCTGGATCTCGGCCAGCGTCATCCCGCTCGACGCGGACGCTGCAGGCTGCGTGGCAGTCGGACGCGTCGCCAGCTCCAGGATCTTCCGGACTTCGGCTTCCTTGTAGCGCCGTTCACTCATGCCGTTGCTCCGTTGGTCCGCCTCATGACACTACCATCCGCGATCGTCGTGTGATTCGCCGCGCGGCACTTCACCATCGACGCTCGAGAACCGCGGCAGCCGTCGTTTCGTGGCATCGATGTGATGGCGGTTGTGATAGATCGTGAAGAACGCCAGCTCGCGCATCGTGAGACGGCCGAGCAGTGGATGTGGAACACGCACCCGGTCCATGCTCACCTCGCGCCACTTGCCGATGCCCTCCTGCAGGCGGGCATTCACGCGGTACCAGCGCGACAACAGCAATGTCCGCCGCACGATCGGATCCTCGTTGCCGCCATCGTCGCGCTGCGGAACGTAGCGACCGCTTGCACCGCCGCCACTGGCGAGACGGGCACGGTACGCGTTGCGCAGGTCGTCGTACGTGCGTGACGCGTGCGCCCTGCCGAACCGCAGCTGCAGCAGCCACGGCGAGACCGTGTACGCCCGTGCCGCCGCACTCACCGCGATGTTGAGGTGATCCAGATGCTGTGCCGGTGTCCATGCGTCGCCCACCCGCAGACCGATCTCGCTGGCATCGAGCGAGCCGAAGAAGTCACCAACCTCGCGCTCGACGACCGAGAGGGTCTCGAGAATCGAGGGGATCGTGTGCAGTGGATCGTCCATCGAAATACCTGTCCCGGGACCGCTGAAGGATTGCGGCGTGCGCGCTCCACTCAAGTATTGCGACAGCAGACACGCCACTCAACCGCGATGGCTCAACCGCCCAGCCACGAGCCGCGCGGGTGGATTCCGAACCATGCTGTGCAGCCGCAGGCGGGCTCACTGCGTCACAGCGACTTGCGGAAGTGGACCGATCGCTCGACTTCCTCGAAGCCGAGCGCGAGGTGGGCGGCCTGGCTGCGATGGTTGTCCAGCAGCGCATCCGACGCGAGCTCGGCATACCCGTGCTCGCGGGCCCACTGTTCGGCGGCCTCCAGCAGCCCGCGCCCGTGCCCGCCGCCGCGCAGGTCCTCGTCCACGAACCAGCTTTCGACGTACGGCGTCTCGCCGCTGCATCCCTCCGCGTAGTTCCGTACGGCCAGCTCGAGGAAGCCGCCGAGCCCGCCAGCCGGACGCTCCAGCACGACC
>CAZMVD010000225.1:0-2597 GCA_964569425.1 uncultured Phycisphaeraceae bacterium | reverse complement strand
TTCATAGTTCTTTTCTCATTACACATCGCGGAGTGTATACCCTCTCTGAATACTTGAATTATTTATCCTTCAACTTCAACCTGGAATCCACCATATGCCATTCGTTTCATCTCAAAAAGCATAGAAAAATCTGTTGCATCTTTGTACTTTTCACTCATCTCATCATGCATCTTTTTGTTGACCTCATCTCTGTGCTCTTTTGACTCAAAAACTATGAATGAAAACCAAACATTTTCGTTAGAAGTTGCTCCTGTCATTTCAGGAAATTCTCTAGCCTTTTCTCCTCCAAGACCTTTAGTTGCAAGTTCTTCTCCGCGGCATTCATAATACTCAAGAGCGCCAAGTCTCATCCATATTTCTCGCCCTTCTTCAGCCATCTTTTTATAGTCAGCTTCTTTGTCTTTTGGAACTACTATAACAAAACCATCTACATATTTTGCCATTATCTATCACCTCCTATCTCTTTTAATCATACCTGAATAATTTTTTAAAATTTCCACCACTAGTGATCAAAGTTATTTTGATTGTTTTTATAATTTTGAATCCTTCTTCAACAAGAATATCATGAGAAAGAAAATGCTGCTCAAAAGATATAGGGTTGCGAGTATGGAGTAGTTTATCGGAACGTTAAATATAATTAAAGCAATAACGACTAATGTAAATACCAATGCCACTATACTATTAACTTGCAACTCCGAACCTCTGCCAGGAATTATGCTCGCTCCTATTAGCTTTGCAACTGCCTGGTTGTAGACATAATCCAAAGGATGCATGGGAAGTTTCGCTCCCAAAAGTGCTAACAATGCGGCTGCTAATAATAAATATAAGTTTTGTGAGAAAATACCCAGTAGTACAATTGAGATGTACACTGGATAACTAAAACGAATTCCGTACCAGACACTTTGTTTGTCTGATATTAATTTACACGCAATCCACTGTGCCTGTAGTTGACTTCTTAATAATTTCCACAAGGTGTTAATTTTCATAATTTTTCAACCTTTAAATATTATACTAAATCTGAGTACTGGGCTGCTGTACGGCAGTTGGCAATCTGCAATACAAATCGGTTACTTTCCTCAATTTTATCAATTGGCTGGCGAAGTGACCCGTAGGTGGAACCAGATTTACCCCTCATTATATAGAACATATCTTCGACTCAAAGAACTTGGATACACGTATAACAACGGCCAAGTAATTGCACCTTCTGTGATTAATAAAAAACCAAGAAAGGAGGTGTATTATGGTTAATTTTGTAACGTCCAAACTTCAGTTTCCTATCTCCCTAGCTTTTCAAAAGCACTCACCGGAGCTAGTTACATCAAAGCTTTATGACGAACAGACGTTTTACAAGCAGTTTATGAAAGATTTGAAGGCTAGCAAGCGTGAAGTGATCGTGGAAAGCCCGTTTATCAGTTCGACTCGCATGTATTCTTTGGCTCCCCTGTTTCGTGCCTTAGTGTCTAGAAAAGTTAAGTGTTATGTGATTACCCGTGATCCGGATGATCACGACATCACCATGAAGCAACAAGCCGAGAAAGAGATCCGCAAGTTTCAGACGATTGGTGTTCAGGTGATCTTGACTAACGAATACAGTCACCGGAAGCTGGCTATCATTGACCGCAAGATATTGTGGGAAGGCAGTCTAAATATTTTGTCTCAGACTTGCATCCAAGAAATCATGCGCCGGATAGAAAGCAAAGAACAAGCACAAAAATGCTTTGATTTTGTGAGATTTGGAAAGTTTATTTACTAAAGGGGTAGTTTAGCTATAAAATACAGATATGGCTGGATACCAGATTAACGAAAAAGATATTGATAGCGTGATTCGTTTTCTTAAAGTAACGGATCCGGACAATGCTACTCCTGAGATGGCAATTGAACTATTGGAGCATCTTAAGGCTAGTTTCCACACCATGGCACACGAAGATCCGGAAAAACTGGAAGAGATTTATAAAGAGTTGAAAAAGCAGAAAGAATTAAAGACCAATTAGTACGGCAAGATATCAGAGGATTTTAGATCAAGAGCTTTGACTAGTTTTAGCAGTGTAATTACAGATAAGCTGGCTTCCCCACGCTCAACCTTGGCATAATAGTTTCCGTTGATGCCTGCTTTTTTGGCTACGTCTAACTGGGTCAGATCTTTTTCTAACCGCGCAGCCTTCAGTTTGTCACCAATGGCATTTAGTATTTTTATGTCTTTTTGCCTTTTCATCTTGGTATAGTATATCACTCGAGTGTATTATCCTTCTAATAGGAATGAATAAATCTTCAAAAACACATACATTAGAAAATACTTTTGAACTTGTTTCAATAGATCGTTCCGAAAAACTTCAAAAGGCAAGGGAGATATTAGGTGAGTTGGCTAATGTGTATTCCGACGATGAATTATGGAAAATTGTCACTGAAATTCAATTCCTAACAGATTGTTGGCTGGATGAGTTTGAAAGGGAGATTTTTGATGGAAAAACTCTTACTGAACTTCTAAGATAGAAGGTTGAATTTTAAGTATGAAGAAAGCGATTGCTTACCTTAGGTGTCAAGTACCCCTTTTCGTAGACACGGTTTCTAAATAGTTGGCGTGGAATTTTGCAGGTGGC
>CAZMVD010000224.1:0-2698 GCA_964569425.1 uncultured Phycisphaeraceae bacterium | reverse complement strand
GCAGGACGGTGGGGACGGGATACCGGCGCGTCCGCGCGCACACGACGAACATCCACGAGGGGGCGTCCGGCAAGAAGGCAGTGGAGCTGGTCTAGCGGACACCATCTCTCAGCGCGGCAGTCGTCGCGCCCCCGCCAGCAGCGCGACGATGCCGACCGCCAGTGCGGCGGCCACCGCGAAATCGACGATGCCGCGCCACGGATCCGGGAACATCCGCACGATCACGACGGCTGCCGCGATCGCGGCGACGCCGGCCCAGTGGCGCACTGCAGTCCGCCATGGCACCGCGACCAGGCCCATCGCATGCAGCGGCGCGAGCAGCCGTGGCAACAGCCGCGTCTCACCGCGCAGCGCGGATGCACGGGTGAGCGTGCGCGGCACCCACTTCCGCGCCAGGGCGAAATAGCCTTCTCCCACCACGAACAACACGCTCAGCAGCAGGAGCGCGAGCCACTCGCGCGGGGCAAGCCCGGCTGCGATCACAGCGAGACCGCGCTCGCCCAGGCGGAACACGGCACTACCCAGAAGGAGTACGAGGCCTGCAACGGCCCATGCAACGACAGGATTCACGCGCGAATCCTGTGTCGCAGCGCGAGGGACCACAAGTGCCGCAACGTCACGGCGCGCGCCTTTCCGTGGCCGGCCGCGCGTCGCATCTTCCCGGGGACACGACCCCTGACCACCTGACCGGAGACAGAGATGATCAGTCGTCGCGAATGGCTCGGCCTCACGCTCGGCGCCGGCGCCGCACTCACGCTGGACACGCGGCTGCTGCGCGCCGCGCTGCGCACGCCGGGCAGCCTGAAACTCGTTACCCGACGGATCCCGTCCACCGGCGAGGAAATCCCGATGGTCGGACTCGGCAGCTCGGCCACGTTCTCGCAGGTCGCTCGCAGCGAGGACGTGAGTGCACTCCGCGAAGTTCTGCGCACGCTCGTCGAGAACGGCGGCAGCGTGTTCGACACCGCACCGAGTTACGGCGCCTCGGAAGAGGTGGCCGGCCAGCTCGCCCACGACCTCGGCATCACCGACCGTATCTTCTGGGCGACCAAGGTCAATGTCGCGGGACGTGGCGGCGGCAGCGCAGACCCTGCAGCCGCACGCGCACAGATCGAGGCGTCGTTCAGCCGCCTTCACAAGCCCGTGATCGACCTGATCCAGGTCCACAACCTGGGCGACGTCCCGACGCAGCTCGCGATCCTGAAGGAACTCAAGGCCGAGCAGCGCATCCGCTACATCGGCGTCACGACCACTAGCGAATCGCAGTACGGCCAGCTCGAGTCGATCATGCGCAACGAGCCGCTCGATTTCATCGGCATCGATTACGCGATCGACAACCGGACCGTCGAGGAGTCGATCCTGCCACTCGCGCAGGAACGCGGGATCGGCGTGATGGTCTACCTGCCCTTCGGACGACGTCGCCTGTGGAGCCGCGTCGAGGGACGCACCGTACCGGACTGGGCAGCCGAGTTCGGCGCGACGACCTGGGCGCAGTTCTTCCTCAAGTACATCGGCGCGCACCCCGCCGTCACCGTGATCACACCGGCGACCAGCCGCCCGCGCAACATGCTGGACAACCTCGGCGCTGCGATGGGCGAGTTCCCGGATCAGGCGACCCGGCGCCGGATGATCGAGGTGGTGGACGCGCTGCCGGAGGCATGAGCCGGCTTCGGCTCGCGGCATAACCAGTGGCCGGGGCGCTTTGCGGGTGCCTCGGGGGCATGGGCGCTTCAGGCTCTGTTCAGGGGCCTGAGGCGGCCACTGGCCGCGGATTCCGCGCGCTGACGCTCGCACCGCGCCCCGGACGCTAGATCACCCCATACAACGACGCCCCCTTCTCCCCCAGCCTGTCCACCTTCCTCTCCACCGCCGGATCCGGAATCAGGGGCGGCGCATGGAACGGCTTGCCCCTCGCATCGATGATGAGCGGCCCCCTGCATCCCCAGTGCTTGTGCTCGACGAATGCACCCACACCGTGCACGTCGTGGGACGGGTTGCTCCGTGTGAAGGTGACCCACACGAAGTTGTCGATAGACGCTGCGGTGAACGCGGCGTCGTCGCAGAGCACGATCAGCGGCACGCCGGACAGGTCTTCCTTCTCCAGTTCGCGCGCCCAAGCATCGATCTCTCGCAGCGTCGTTTCTTCGTTCGTGTATGCCGGACCCGAGGCGGCTACCACGCCCGGCATCACGAACCGGTGTGCGTCGAACGGGCGTGACAGTTGAACGCCCTGTGGCAGCGACGACCACAGCTCACGACGTCGTTCACCAGCCGCCGCAACCGCGACCTTGGATCCCTCGTTCAGGCCCGTGCCGGTGTAATCGAGCGTGTCGATCGTCGTGCGCGTCTGGAAGTGCAGGTCGCGGGCGAGGTCGATGCGCTCGAGCACGTGACGCATGAAGCCGCCGATGTCATGGATGTCGAGTGACGGATCGTCCTCGTGTGCGGTGATGAACAGGTACTTGGCCAGGCTGAGCTGGTTCTTGCCGAAGATGTGGTTCGCGATCGTCAGGATCTCCTGCGGCCTGCGCTCGCGCATGAACGGCGTGTATCGCTCACTGCCGATCGCGAGCAGCAGTGGATGCACACCCGCTGCGTCCACTGCATGCACCGCCTGCAGTCCCGGGATCTCCTGCGGAATCGCGTCGCCGGTCAGTTCGTGGATGAGTGCGCCGAACGCGGTATCCTCCTTGTGTGG
>CAZMVD010000223.1:0-2788 GCA_964569425.1 uncultured Phycisphaeraceae bacterium | reverse complement strand
GATTATTGGTTCGATTGGAATTGGAAGTGCCACGTATTTTGGGGAATTAGCTAATCCCGGTGACAATTTTGATGCTAAACCCTCAATAAACTTAGGACTACAATATTTCTTTACCAACAGAATCAGCGTTCGCTCTGAACTTACCTGGTTTCAGATTCAAGGGGACGATGCCAAGGCAAATGATGGCAGTAGGGTAAGAAGAAACCTGTCTTTTACGTCTAGTAATTTTGAACTTAATGCTACAGGAGCTGTGAGTTTGTTTCCATTAGGTCAACGGTTCTATCAACGCCCAAGATTCAACGTTTATGGTTTTGCGGGGGTTGGCGTACTCTATTCCAATCCTAAAGCTGAATATCAGGGGGAGAAATACGCACTCCAGCCCTTACAAACTGAAGGGGTTAAGTATAGTAGGTTTAATTTAGTTATCCCTTACGGACTTGGCGCACGCGTGATGCTCAACCCATTCGTAAACGTAGCCCTTGAAGGGGCTTATCGGGCAACCTTTACAGATTACCTGGATGACGTTAGCACTGTGCATAAAGATCCAGCTTCTTTTTCAGATCCAATTGCTGCAGCGTTGGCTGACCGCAGACCTGAACTTGGTTTACCTGCTGTTGCCCCCGGCACTCAACGCGGAAACCCAGAAAAGAATGATGGCTACTTCTTTTTACAATTGAAGGTTGAGTATTACATACCCGATGAAGTATTCTGGAATTCAAACAGTAAACTCTACCGGTCTAAGCGTAAAGCTTATTACAAAAGAAGAAGGTAATTTATTTATTTCTTTCTATCGAGCACTTCGTAACGTGAGTAATTGCTCTTGAATTCGGGCACCAGTTCTTTCATCAGCGCAACCATTTTCAATTCATTTCGGTCGTTGAGCAAATCCCAGAATAACTCTATATAGTTATTGATGTCAGCGTATTCGTACTCCAGCACCCTTGCCTTCATGATTTTTGGGTGGTGGGTTGGAATGGTGTTTTCTTTATCACCAAGTAATTCTTCGAAGAGCTTCTCCCCTTCCCGCAAACCGGTAAATACAATTTCAATATCCCTGCCCGGCTCCAAACCTGAAAGCTGTACCATCTTTTTAGCGAGGTCAAGAATCTTAATGGATTGCCCCATATCGAACAGAAATATCTCCCCCCCTTTACCCATTGCCCCAGCCTCTAGCACAAGCTGACAAGCTTCTGCAATGGTCATGAAGTAACGCGTAATTTCGGGATGAGTAACGGTAACCGGTCCGCCTTCCTGAATTTGTTTCTTAAACAAGGGAATTACGGATCCATTCGAACCCAGTACATTGCCAAAACGTGTAGTTACAAATAGCGTATGACGTACGCCCTGTTTCTCCAACTGATTGTTGAGTGACTGAACGTAAATCTCAGATATGCGCTTGGAGCAACCCATTACATTGGTCGGGTTTACAGCCTTATCCGTTGAGATCATGACAAACTTGTCAACCGCGTGTTTCACAGCCATATCGGCCAAATGCTTTGTTCCCAAAATATTACAAAGTACCGCTTCTGAAGGATTTCCCTCCATCATCGGCACATGCTTATAGGCTGCGGCATGAAATACAATCTGTGGCTTGTGCTCCTTAAAAACAGATTCAATACGTTCATGATTGGTTATGTCAGCCAGATAAGGAAAGATTGTAACGGAATTTGAAAAACGCTTTAGTTCAAGTTCAAGATCATAAAGCGCTGATTCGTTCTGATCAATCAAAACAACTTTAATGGGTCTGTAATTAATCACCTGAAGCACAATCTCCTTACCAATTGAACCAGCAGCACCTGTCACGCAGATTACTTTTCCAGCCAGTTCGCGGCTTACATGCTCATTTGAAAGCTGTATCGCCTCCCGACCGAGCAGATCCTCGATGTTTACGTCTTTAATTTGGTTCAAACTGAGTTCGCCTTTTACCCATCGCTCAATGGGCGGAATGGTTCTGATCTTAACCTGATGCTTCAAACAACAATCAACAATTTCAGACTTTCTATCAAAGGGTAAATCCTTAACCGTAATAATCAATTCATCTACATTCAATGAAATCAGTAGATCTTCAATATTGGATCGTGAACGATTAAAGTAGATAGGTGCACCCGACAGGGCCTTCCCCGCTTTATTGGTATCATCTTCCAGGAATCCAACCACGCGCATGGTTGAGGAAGCTTCAATAACCTGTTTGGTGATCATACCGGACTGTCCCGCACCGTAAATGAGAATATTGCTCCGCTTAGAAATTGCATTACGGTAGTAGGCAAAAAAGTATTTAACGAGTAATCTATAATTAAACAGAAAAAGAAATGAAGAAAGTAAGGCGATGAATATTACAGAATACGGGATAAGGTTTTTTGAAGTATTATAGTGCAACACCAGGTTTGCAAAAACAACCAAGGCTACATTCAGTAACAGCATGTAAAATATCCGAACGCCATCCTGAATACCGGTATACCGGATGATGCCCCGGTAACTACCTGTTATAAAAATGGCCAGGGCTCCACTTGCCGTATACACGAGAATACCTGTTTTGAAATCACTTGCTGTGATATCCCCTATGGAAAAGTTGAAGCGAAGCAGGTATGCAAGAAGCGCTGAAAACGCCAGAATAGACAGGTCAATACAAACAATGACCCACCGGGGCAGGATTTTAAGATTATGGATAAGACGTGAAAACAAAACCGGAAATTTTAATTCCCTTCCTTCTTTCGTGACAGAAATCGCTTAATGCCCAATGCACCACCCGCTAGCAGTAACCATTCAATACCTGTAAGGGGAACATCCG
>CAZMVD010000222.1:0-2808 GCA_964569425.1 uncultured Phycisphaeraceae bacterium | reverse complement strand
CGGCCGGCCGGCGAGCGGCGCGACGAGCCGCAGCAAGCCCACGCCCGTCTGATGGTCGTACGCGGCGAGCGTGGCCGGCGCGGACTTTCCGTCGCCGCCCGTCACTTCGATGGATTCCGCCTCGACCACGAGGTAGCCGATGGTGAGCACGTAGCCGTCGCGCACCAGCACACCGCTGCCCTGACGGCGCAGCCCGAGGCTCGCGGCGGTGCGCGCGTCGGCGAGGATGCGCGACTGCACGCGCACGACGCCGGAGAGCGTGGCTTCGACCTCCGCGTCGGAAGGTGCTTGCGCGAGCGCGCTCGCCGCGGCGAGCGCGAGGATAGCCAGCAGCGCGCGCTTCATCGGTTCGCTCCGATCGCCGCGCGCAGCGCCTCGACGCGCTTGCGGTTCACCTCGAAGTCGCGGCGGCCCAGGCGCGAGGCCGAGCGCAGGTGCAGCAGCCCCGCGGACTCGTCGTAGGTGAACTCCACGTCGTCCACGAAGCCGAGCCACTTCGAGGTGAATTCCACGTGCAGGTAGTTCGCGTCCTGCCTCACGACAGCGACGCGCGGCATGGATTCCACGGCGCGGCGCGCCGCGGCCATCGCCTCGGCCGTCGTTCCCCTGAAGGGAATTGGCGCCACGTAGCGCTGCGCGTCGGCCGGGTCGGCCTGGCTGCTCACGCAGTTGAGCCGCCGGCCGCAGGACGCGAGCCGGCCATCTGCGAGGCCGAGGCTGCGCGGTCGCTGGCCGGCGAGCACGCGGATCCTAGAAGTCCTTCGGCGGCGGCGGGAAGACGGGCTTGCGCTTCTCGCGGTGCGAGGCCGCGCCCTCGCGCACCTCGGGACCGGTGAAGCCGAGCATCTCCAGCGCGACCGACGCGTCGAACGTCGGGCCCGCCAGGCGCAGCCAGTTGTTCAGGCTGTACTTGGTCCAGCGCAGCGCCGTCTGCGCGCCCGAGGCGAGCTTGCGCGCGACTTCGAGCGCCCTCGCCTGCAGCTCGGCTTCCTCGCAGCAGAGCGACACGAGGCCGATCCTCTCGGCCTCCTCACCGGAGACCTGCTCGCAGGTGAGGAGGTAATACTTCGCCTTCGCCATGCCGCACAAGAGCGGCCAGACGATGGCCGCGTGGTCGCCCGCGGCCACGCCCAGGCGCGTGTGCCCGTCGATGATGCGCGCGTTCTTCGCGGCGATGGAGATGTCCGCGAGCAGCCCGGCGACCAGCCCCGCGCCCACCGCCGGCCCGTGCATCGCGGAGACGACGATCTTCGAGCAGTTGATGAGGTTGTAGACGAGGTCGCGCGCCTCGCGCCAGACGCGCGCGCGCGTGTCGAAGTCCTTGATGATGTCCTCGATCAGGCTGAAATCGCCCCCGGCGGAAAAGCCCTTGCCCGCGCCGCGCAGGATGGCAACCCGCGCCTCGGGGTCGCGGTCCACGTCGCGCCAGACCTCGGCGAGCTCGGCGTGCATGCGGTGCCCGGCGGTGGAGAGGCGCCCGCTCGCCTCGTCGCCCATCACGATCTCGAGGATGCCGGGCTCGATCGTGCGGATTTTCAGCTCGCTGTACTGGGAGTAGTCCATGCGCGGCATTCTACAATCGCGCCATGGTCCTAACCTACGACGAGGTCGCCGCCGCGCACGAGCGCATCCGCCCGGCCGCGAAGCGCACGCCGGTGCTCACCTCCGGCACAATCGACGCGCTCGCCGGCGCGCGCGTGCACCTGAAGTGCGAGAACCTCCAGCGCGGCGGCGCCTTCAAGTTCCGCGGCGCCTACAACGCGCTCTCGCAGCTCGCGCCCGAGCAGAAGAAAAAGGGCGTGGTCGCTTTTTCCTCGGGTAACCATGCGCAGGCCGTCGCGCTCGCCGGGCGGCTGCTCGGCGTGCCCGCGGTGATCGTCATGCCCACCGACGCTCCGCCGGTGAAGCTCGCGGCCACGCGCGGCTACGGCGCCGAGGTGATCCTCTACGACGCGCACAACGAGGACCGGCAGAAAATCGCGGAGAAGCTCGCCGCCGAGCGCGGCATGACGCTGATCCCGCCCTTCGACCACCCCCACATCGCCGCCGGGCAGGGAACCGCCGTGAAGGAGCTGATCGAGGAGGCGGGACCGCTGGATGTTCTGCTCGTGCCCTGCGGCGGCGGCGGACTGCTCTCGGGCAGCGCGGTGGCGGCGAAGCACCTGTCGCCGGGCTGCCGCGTGATCGGCGTCGAGCCGGCCGCGGGCGACGACGGCGCGCGCTCCTTCCGCTCGAAGAAGCTGGAGGTCATCGCAACGCCCGACACCATCGCCGACGGCGCGCGCACGGCCTCCCTCGGGCCGAAGCTCACCTTCCCGACCATCCTTCAGTGCGTCGACGACTTCCTCACCGTCACCGACGACGAGCTGTTGCAGAGCATGTTCTTCCTGTGGGAGCGCATGAAGATCGTGGTCGAGCCGACGGGCGCGCTCGCCGCCTGCGCGCTGTTGCAGGGAAAGCTGGACGCCCGCGGCCGGAAAGTCGGCGTCGTGATCTCGGGCGGAAACGTCGATCTCGCCTGGGCGGCGCGCCGGTTGCTCGCTCAGCCCGCCGCGTAAAACGCGTAGCGCCGTTCCCTCGCCGTTTTCGAGGCGTACATCGCCTTGTCGGCGAGCTCGATGAGCGTCGCGGCCTCGTCGGCGTCGTCCGGGTACACGCTGATGCCGATGGAGCACGACACCTTCGCGGGCCCGCCGGGCAGCGCCACGGGCACCTGGATCATGTCGGCGACCTTCTCCGCGATCATGGCGGCATCCTCGCTGCGGTCGAGCTCGCCCGCGAGGATCACGAACTCGTCGCCGCCGTAGC
>CAZMVD010000221.1:0-2983 GCA_964569425.1 uncultured Phycisphaeraceae bacterium | reverse complement strand
CGGAGGTAGCGCCGCAGTAACAGATAGGCCGCATCGGCCGCCAATCGCTCGACAATGAGCGATTTGAGCTGCCGGTGCAGCACCGCGACCCGCGTGTAGGGACACGCCAGCCGGCGGGCCACCTCGCGCAAGGGACGCCGCTCGTCCTCCCGCGCCACCAGGAATCGTTCTTCGACCAGAGCGTTGACCACCGCAGCGCGGTCGCTCCGCCTCGTGCCGCGATCGGCAGCCACCAGCGCTGCCGCCGCACGCTGCACCGCGCCAACGAACCGCGCCCGCAACCGTTCCCCAAGCGTGTCTGGTAAGGACTGGGCCGGCGACCGCTCGCTGACCAGGGTCGGAGCATCGAGCGGCGGAATCCGTTTTTCGAAGTCGAGGGGCAGAGGTTTGTCGGTGCCGTTCCCCGTTTCGAGTGACGGCGGATCTCCGTCGGGCGGATTCTTGCGCGGCACAAGCGCCGGATTGCGTCCCCCGTGCCGCGACCGGCGCTTCGCCCGTTCGCCAACTGTTCCGCGAAATTCGGTCGGCGCCCGCTCCGGGTCGCGCCGTGCCGCGCACCGCTCACGTGGTCGCCGTGCGGGTACCACCTTTCGGACGAAGGCCCGGTTGATCGCCGTGCGGATGCGCGGCAGGGCAAACGCCGCAAAGGCAATGCCGCGTTCCACGCGGAAACGCAGCGCCGCCTCGATCAGGCCCACGCACCCTTCCTGAAATAGCTCATCCCAGTGGTCGCGCGGAAGCGGCGGGCCGCTGCCCACCACCCGCTTTCGCAGGTGCACGCCGACCAGCCCGAGGTTGTCACGCACCAGGGCCGCCTGCTCACCGGTCAGCCGCTTTTCCACTTTCCCATCGTTCGGTCTGGTCATGATATGTGCCCCCTTCTGCCTGGACGTGCGCGCCGTGTGCCGGCGTTCTATTAACATATACCGAACATCAAGGCGAGTCAAGCCCCCGATCAACGTCGGCAGGCCCTCCGTCGCCACCGCGCGATCGGCAGCTTCCTGAACGCTTGTCGCTCCCCACTTCTTCCGTCCCGGCTCGCCCGCCGTCCGTCCGGGGCGGCCAAGGGGCCGAATGTGGAGACAATCGAGCCTGCCGCGATTGATTTCGCAGGGTACAATGGCCCTCGTGAAAGCACCGTCTGACGAACAACTGCTGCGCGAGTACCTAGCCGGCAAGGCGGGCAGCTTCGAGTTGCTGGTCCGCCGGCACACCAACGAACTGTTTCAGTTTGTCGTGCGCTTCACCGGGGAATCCCTCGCCGCCGAGGACGTGGTCCAGGAAGCGTTCCTCCAGGTCCACCTCTCGGCCGCCAGTTTCGATCCCCACCGCCGTTTCAAGCCCTGGCTGTTTACCATCGCGGCCAACAAAGCGCGGGACTATCTCCGCCGCCGCGTCCGCCGCCACGAATTGCCCTTCGACGCCACCTTAGGCAACGAGGAAAACGCCGGACGCCGGTTTCTGGACCTGTTGTCGGCGGACAGCCCGGAAGTAGACGATGATCTGGTCGTTGAGGACCGGCGGCGAATGGTACGGACCGCGGTCGAGGCGATGCCCGAAAAACTGCGTGAAGTGCTGATTCTGGCCTATTACCACCGGTTTCCTTATAAGGACATTGCGGAAATCGTCGAAGTCCCGGTGGGTACCGTCAAGAGCCGCTTGCATGCCGCGGTGCTGGCGTTTCGCAAGGCGTATGAGGCCGCCCCCGGCCGGGGTGAGCCGCGCGAACCGTGATGCCCCGACCGGCGTACCAAGGAACATGCCACGGAGGGAACGAGCCCGCGCCGGCGGTGCGGGCGTGCCAATAGAAGTAGAGGATGTGGACGCGTATGCCATCTGGTGAACCTGCTCGCGAAGACCTGCTCATCGACCTTCATCTTGAACGCCTGGAGGAGCCGCAGCGCACCTGGATCGAGCAGGAGCTGCAGCGCGATGCGACGCTGCGCGCGCAGAGTAACCGCCTCGGCCAATGGCTGCGCCCCCTGGATCACTGGACCGCCGCCCCGACCCCAACGGGCCTGGTCAACCGCATACTCGACTCGCTGGTCCGCGTACCTGCCGCAAGTGTCGCACCATTGCCGCCCCGACAGACGCTTCGGCGTTCCTGGTGGTTGCCGTTCCCCGCATTGCGCGAGCCGCTGGTTGCAGCCGCCTGCCTGCTGCTGCTGGTGGGGCTGGGCGTGCCCGGCTTTACGGTGATGCGCGCCCGCGCGCAGCAGTCAGTTTGTGCCAGCAACCTGGCATCGATTTTCCGCGGCACCAGCTTGTACCAGGCCGCCTTCGGCGGGTCACTGCCCTATGCCGGTCAGGTGCCCGGCTCCTCCTGGCTCGCCTCCGCCGGCGATGTGCCCCGTGCCTCCAACAGCCGCCACCCCTACCTGCTTGTGAAATACAACTACGGTCCGCGGCCCGAGGAGTTTCTCTGTCCCGGCAACAACGGCGCCCGCCCCATGCCCGCCGACAACGTCGCCGTCCATTCCGACTTCGCCCGCGCCTGCAACATCACCTACGACTCGCTCAACCTCGCCGGCGACCGTCCCAACTTACGCCCCAAGAACGCCATCGCTTATATGAGCGATCCCAATCCGCTGTTTCTCGGCGGGCGCTTTCACGACGGCGTCGACGCTGACACCACCAACTCCCCCGCCCACGGCGGGCGCTGCCAGACGGTGCTGCTGCTCGATGGGCGCGTGGTCCGCCTGGAAACTCCCTTCTATGGCCTGCAGCGCGACAACCTGTGGCTCGCGGGCGACATCCGCCGCTACACCGGCCACGAAACCCCCGTCGACGACGACGACGCCTTCCTGGTTCCTGGCTGCCCGACCGAACGCTAGAAAACGACTAGTTGAAGCCGGTCACACCCTGCGCGCGAACATTGGTGCACGGTAACAGGTGCGCCGTTTTCTGGTCCTTTGCAAAATGCCCGGCGCCAATCGCACAGTGGGGCCTGATCGCCATTAACGTGAAATCTCGGGTGTCAAAA
>CAZMVD010000220.1:0-3197 GCA_964569425.1 uncultured Phycisphaeraceae bacterium | reverse complement strand
GCGCCGGTAAAGCCGACGGAGTGCCCGACGGCGTCGCCGCCCTGTGCCAGCACGAAGAGCACCAGTGCCACCGTGGCCGCTGCCACCAGCAGGATTCCCACGATGATCGGCGGCATCAGCAAGTATCGCCAGCGCCGTGTCGTTACGACGGCCGCCAGGTAGATCACCGGAAGCATCAAAGCGTGCTGTTTGGTCCACAAGGCGAGGGTGGTCATCAGCACCCAGGCGAGCGATTCGCCCCAACGGGGGCGCTCACTGCGCAACAGGCGTTCAAACAGCCACATGGCGCCGGTGACGAAGGCGAGCAGCGGCACCTCGAGCATGATGTCGCGGCCCCAGTAGACCAGATAGGGTGTGGCCGTGAGAAGCAGGGCGGCGCATCCCGCCCACCAGGGGGGAAAGCGCAATAGAAACCAGGCCTGGGCGAACAGTGCCAACAGGATGGCACAAACCAGAACCGCCAGCTGCGCCGATGCGCCGGATACGCCGAACAGGAACATCATGCCCGCTTCGAGCATGGGGAATACCGGCAGGTAGTAGCCGAGGTTGACCGCGGGGTAGTGGCGGTAGTACTCGATGGCGTAATCGACCGGTGCGGCCGCGGCGGCGCGGGCTTCGTGCAGGGCGTCGTGCACGAAGATGCCGTTCATCAGGTGGTGCGAAGCATCCGGAAACTCGCCCAGGCTGTGCGTGAGATTCTGGCCGTAGAGCACCAACGTGACCGCGATCAGAAAAACGCTCCACGCGCGGGTGGCGCGCGGGGGACGGTGTTCCTGTGGATCGGTTGGCGAGTCAACAGGCTTTCGCCCCATGCCAGTCCCCGGTTGAGGATGTTTGTTCCTGCCGTACGTAGCGCCGGATTCGTAGCGGAAGGAACGTCCCGGCGCGCGCTCAATTATCCTATCGGCGGTGCGAACCCGTGAACACCTGTGCGGTTCAAGGTGGCCCATGGTTTTCATCGCTTGCCGATGCGGGAGGAATGGCGCTAAGTGCCGCTGATGACGGGACTTGCCATTGAGCGCTTGCCGCTCGTTGTGCATCGCCGCTATACTTCCGGTCCCGGTAGGGCGGTTGGGATGTTTTCGACAACCGTCGGATTCGCGTGAAGGATCAGCCCAGGCTCAGGCCGGTGGGTATGGGCGGACTGCGACCGTTCTTGTCAATGTGTGAACCCCGCCTGAAATCCGCCGATCTAAGGGTATTGAATGCGGCGCCGGCGGTCACTCGACGGGGACGGAGTCTGCGCCGACAATGCCCTTAAGGGGCGGAAACGGGGTTTTCGGGGTGACCCAAGCAGTTGTTATCGGAGCCGGTCCGGCGGGACTGACGGCGGCGTACGAGCTGTCCAAGCTGGGAGGTCGGTCGACCATCCTGGAAGCGGACGAGCTGGTGGGCGGGCTGTCGCGCACGGTGAGTTATCGGGGGTACCGTTTCGACATCGGCGGCCACCGCTTCTTCTCGAAGGTGGGGCTGATCAATGAGCTGTGGGACGAGATTCTCGGCGAGGAGTTTCTGCTGCGACCGCGAATGTCGCGGATTCACTATCGGGGTCACTTTTTTGATTATCCACTGCGCGCCGGCAATGCCCTCTCCGGGTTAGGACCGGTGGAGTCGTTGATGGTGGGGCTGAGCTATATGCGCGCCAGGCTCTTCCCGCATCGCGACGAAGTCAATTTCGAACAGTGGGTGTCGAATCGTTTCGGTAATCGGCTGTACAACATCTTCTTCAAGACGTACACCGAGAAAGTGTGGGGCATTCCGTGCAGTGAAATCTCGGCGGATTGGGCGGCGCAGCGAATCAAGAACCTCTCGCTGACCGAGGCGGTTCGCAACGCGCTGTTCGGCGCCGGACGGTCGAAAGACGGGCAGATCATCACCACGCTCATCGATCAGTTCAAGTATCCGCGCTACGGGCCGGGCCAGATGTGGGAGCGCTGCGAATCCATCCTTGCCGAGCGCAACAGTCCCACGATTCGCGGCATCAAGGTACACCGCATTCGCCACGCCCACGGGCGGGTGGAATGCGTGTACGGCCGCGACGCCGCGGGCAAGGAAGTGGAGTTCGGCGGGGACCAGTTTTTTTCGACCATGCCCTTGCGTGAAATGATGCATGCACTCGATCCGGCGCCGCCGGCGGAGATTCTGCGCGCCGCAGATGCGCTGCGTTACCGCGATTACCTCACGGCGGTGCTCATTGTGAAGCGGGAGGATATTTTCCCCGACAACTGGATCTACATTCACACACCCGACGTGATGATGGGGCGCATCCAGAACTACAAGAACTGGAGCCCGGACATGGTACCGGACGCCTCGCGCAGTTCGCTGGGGCTGGAATACTTCTTGTGGGACGACGACGAGGAGTGGGACTGGCCCAATGAGCGGCTGATCGAGCTGGGCATCAAGGAGTGCTGCCAGATCGGGCTCATCGAGCGTAACGAAGTGGAAGACGGTACTGTGGTGCGGATGAAGAAGGCCTACCCGGTGTATGACCAGGTGTACCAGGAGCATCTGGAAACGATTCAACGATACCTGGCGACGTTGAGCAACCTGCAGACTATCGGGCGCAACGGTCAGCACCGTTACAACAATCAGGACCATTCCATGTTGACCGGGGTGTACGCGGCGCGCAATGTCATGGGCGCGAACTACGACATCTGGTCCGTCAACGTGGAAAAGGAATACCACGAAGAGGTGAAGGAAGGCGAAGCCGCGGCGGTGCCCGCGACGGGAGATCGCCTGATACCCACGCGGGTGGCCGCACCGGAGCCGGAACAGGCGGTGGCGGCGCAGGACGAGGTGATCGAGGCGGTGTTTGCCCGGCTCGATGCGGTGTCGCTGGGCGCTGCCACGGGCATCGTCTCGGGCCTGTCATTGTTCACCGCGACTGTGCTGCTCCTGCTCAAGGGCGGACCGCAGGTTGGCGCAACGCTATCGCTGCTGCGAAACTACCTGCCCGGTTACGAGGTATCGTGGGGCGGTGCGTTCATGGGCTTGGTGGACGCCGGGTTGATCGGGTTTGTGGGCGGCTATTTGTTGGCGACGCTGCGAAACGTGGGGCTATCGGTCTACACCCACGTGGTGAAGCGCCGGGCCGAAGCTGAGGAAGCGAAAGACCTTCTGGATAAGGTGTAAGTCATGGCTCAGGGACAATCAACCAGGGCACGTTCGCCGGAGGAAGAAGTCAGTCGCGCGGTGGC
>CAZMVD010000219.1:0-3233 GCA_964569425.1 uncultured Phycisphaeraceae bacterium | reverse complement strand
CTTGTGTGCCTCGCTGCCTTTGCCACCGTAATGGCCGACCTCGATATACTTCTTCGCGTTGTCCCACGCGCCGCCCGCGTTGGCCATGAAAATCGCCACCGCAAAACCGCTCGTCAAACCACCCGCCAGCAGCCCCATCACCCCCGGCACCCCGAACACCAGACCCACCAGCACCGGCACAATGATCGCCAGCATCGACGGGAAAATCATCTCCTTCTGCGCGCCCTTCGTCGAAATATCCACGCACCGCGCATAATCCGGAATCTTCTGACCCTGATGCTCCACCTGCTCCTGCGGCCAGTTATCCGCGACGCGCGCCTGCGCCTCCGACATCCCCTTCGTCGCCATCAGATACTTCGCGATCTGCCCGAACTGCTCCCGGCACTCCAGCATCATCCGGTACGCCGCCCGGCCCACCGCCTGCATCGTCAGCGCGCAAAACACAAACACCAGCATCACACCCGAAAACATCCCGCACAGCGTCATCGGATTCATCAGCGTCACGTTGTAATAGTCCATAAACTGCGCCATCGACGCCCGCCGCGCGGAGATCACCTCGATGTCGTGCGGCTTTCCGGCCGTATCGACGAACGTCGTCTTCTGCACGTTCTCCGTCTCGCGCGCCGCCGGCGTCAACGCCCGCGTCAGCCGGTACTTCCCCTGCCCCGCCGCCAGCAGCGCGTCCAGCTCATCTTGCGCCCCGCCGCTCAACAGCATGTACGCGTCGAAGCTCGACTCCGTCGTGCCCTTCTGGAACTTCGTCCCGAACTTGCCGTGCCCCAGGTAAAACACTTCGTGGATGCCCGCGTTCTCGTTCGTCTTGTAGCTCGGATCCACCTGCACCACGTGCGACATCCCCTCGCGCACCAGACCGATCCGCACCTCCTCGACATACGCCGCCAGCAGCGCCAGCGCCGTCAGCGCCGCCGAGCCGATCGCAAAACCCTTGCCCGTCGCCGCCGTCGTGTTCCCCAGCGAATCCAGCGCGTCCGTCCGCTCACGCACCTCCGGCTTCTGGTGCGTCATCTGCGCGTTGCCGCCCGCGTTGTCCGCGATCGGCCCGTACGCGTCCGTCGCCAGCGTATAACCCAGCGTCGACAGCATCCCCACCGCCGACAGCCCCACGCCGTACAGGCCCAGCATGAACTCCTTATTTCCCCCCGCAAACGTGAACGACAGCAGGATCGCCACAATCACGATGAACAGCGCCGCCCACGTGCTCTTCATTCCCACCGCCACCCCCGCGATGATCACCGTCGCCGGACCCGTCCGCCCCTGCTCCGCAATCGCCCGCGTCGGCCCGAAGTCGTAACTCGTATAACGCTCCGTGAACTGACCGATCCCCCATCCCGCAATCAATCCCACCACCACCGACATCGCCACCCCCGCCCACGAAACCCCTTGAACCCCGCCCAGCAGCACGTAACACGCCACGAACGTCGCCGCCATGATCACCCCGCTCGACGCCAGCAGCCCCCGGTTCAGCGCCGCCATGAGCTGCGCCATCGACGCCCCCTCTTCCGTCTTCACCAGGTTGATGCCCGTCCAGATGCTCGCCAGAATCCCCAGCCCCGCCACCACCATCGGCACCACCAGGAACCGCACCGCGTCGCTCAACTCCGTCACGTTCCCCAGCGCATGCGCCGCCGCCACCCCCAGCGCCGCCGTCGCCAGAATCGAACCCGCGTACGACTCGTACAGGTCCGCACCCATGCCCGCCACGTCGCCCACGTTGTCGCCCACGTTGTCCGCGATCGCCGCCGGGTTCCGCGGATCATCCTCCGGAATCCCCGCCTCCACTTTGCCCACCAGGTCCGCACCCACGTCCGCCGCCTTGGTGTAAATGCCGCCGCCCACACGCGCGAACAACGCCTGCGTGCTCGCCCCCATGCCGAACGTCAACATCACCACCGTGATCTCTTGCAGCGGCATCGTCGTAAACGCGCTCAAAAACCAGAACCACAACGCAATGTCCAGCAGCGCAAAGCCGACCACCACCAGACCCATCACCGCCCCGGCGCGAAACGCCACCCGCAGCCCCTGGTTCAAACTTTGCCGCGCCCCGGCCGTCGTACGGTGCGCCGCGATCGTCGCCGTCCGCATCCCGATGTAACCGCACAACCCGCTGAAAAAACCGCCCGTGATAAACGCAAACGGCACCAGCCCGTGCTGCACGTGCAGGCTGAACGCCATCCACGCCAGCACCGCCATTAGCACTACGAACACCACCCCCACCACCTTGTACTGCCGGAACAGGTACGCCATCGCCCCTTCGCGCACGTACCCCGCGATCTTGATCATCTCCGGATCGCCCTCGTCCGAGTGCAGCACCTCCAGGTAGTACTTCCGCGCCATCACCAGCGCCACCACCCCGCAGATCGGAACCATGTACCACCAGAACGGAATATCCCCGATCCCGTGAATGTGAATCTCCTCCTGCGCCTGGGAAGGCGCCGCGCTCGGAGCCTGCGCCGGCGCCGCGCCGCCCGCCGGCGGCGTCGCTTCCGTCTGCCCCACGGCCGGTGCTACACCCACGAAGAAAAGAAACAACATCGGTACCAGCGTTTCAAACATCTTGCGGTTCAACGGTTCATCTCCTTAAGCGCACCCGCCCGGAAGAACGGAGACGGCGGCGGCGACTGCCCCGTCCCACCTCCCGATTCGGGAGCCCGGTTCGAAAATGCCATAATTGCTGTTAGGACAATAACTTACATTGTCGGCAGCGGCCCCGTCGCGCCTCAGGCCACTCCCGCGCCGGAACTATAGCAAAAACCCCCGCCCACTGCCAATAGTTTCGCTCAGTCGTTCGGCGACGCGTCCGTGACAGTTCCGGCGGAGCGGCGATCCGCGAGATCGGGCGCCCATTGTCCGATGCACCAGGCGATGAACGTTCCTGCCCCTACGCCAAAGGCGCTGGGGCAACGTAAACGGCTTGACCCTCTCACCGACGGCACTGGTGCCGCTTAATCGCCCTGGCCCTTACGCCGAAGGCGCTGGTGCGACGAAAGCAGCCTGGCCCTTACTTCGAAGTCTTCTGACGAGCGATCTAATCGCCCCGGCCCTTACGTCGAGGGCACTGGTGCCGTCTAATCGCCCCGGCCCTTACGTCGAGGGCACTGGTGCCGTCTAATCGCCCGGCCCTTACGCCGTAGGCGTTATGGAACCCAGCCCTGGGTTGCCGCGCAGCGGCTACCCAGGGACCGCGCGCCGCGCGAACGGCAACTCTGAAGGAG
>CAZMVD010000218.1:0-3237 GCA_964569425.1 uncultured Phycisphaeraceae bacterium | reverse complement strand
CGGTGCTCCAGAACGTGACCATCGGCAACCTGGTGTTCTCGAACTTCGCGAACAATTAGGAACCCCGGCTTCTTGCCAAATCCCTCCCTACCGACTGGCCGATCAATCGGTGACACCACCCGTGGCTGTTCGCCGCGGGGTGCCCTACAATAGGTACGGCGCAGGATCGCGCCCGCTTCCGAAGCGAAATCGGCGGCGAAACGCACGGTACTCCGACGAAAGGCGGCGCATGGCCGACAGAACGCAGACCAACAAGACCAAACTCGAAACCATCGAACCGCTCGGCAAGCGCGTCGTCATCCGCAAGGACGAAGACAAGAAGATCACCAAGGGCGGCATCGCGCTGCCCGATTCCATCGAAATCCCCACCATCACCGGGCGCGTGGTGGCCGTGTCCGCGCAGATCGAGCAGGACGAAAACTTCCCGATCCGCCAGTACGACCGCGTGCTCTTCAACCCCAAGCAGGCCATCCCGGTGGAGTTTGAGAAGGACAACTTTCTCTACGTGGTACCCATCGACGACGTGGTGGCGGTGTTCCGGAAGGCAACGTGACGTTGCGTGATTCACGCCCTCTGGGACACGGGGGAGGGCACGCTGCCAGGGGTTATCGGACTACTTGACGTTTCGGCCTCCGCGTTGTAATATGATTACAACAGTCGAGGGAAGGTTATGGGTACAAAATCGTTCGGCGCATATTTCAAAGAGTGTCGGATCTCGACAGGGCAGACGTTGCGTGCGTTTTGCCTCGCGCATGGGTTTGATGCGGGGAATCTGAGCAAGTTGGAGCGCGGGACATTTCCGCCCCCCGAATCGGACGCCAAGCTTGAGGAATATGCCGTCGCATTGGGCCTGAAGCGCGGGTCAACGCAGTGGTACGAGTTCTTCGACCTCGCGGCCGCGGAGCGTGGCAGAATCCCAAGCGACATCCTGGCGGACGATGCGGTACTCGGAAAGCTCCCCGTCCTTTTCCGAACTCTTCGAGGCGCGAAGGTGGACGAAGCAAACCTGGACGAGCTTATCGAACGGATTCGCAGAGCGTAGGGATGGCGGACAAGCTCCAGGTTGATTATCTAAGCCACGAACAACTCCGAAAACGCGCTGCTGAATTTCAATTGCGGTACCATCCTTCGGGCACCATCCCCGTGCCCATCGAAGAGATCATCGATGTCCAACTGAAGCTCGACATTGTCCCCATGCCCGGTCTCATGAGATCCTTCGACGTGGACGCGTTCATCAGCAGTGACATGACCGCAATTTGCGTTGACGAGCATATCTATCAAAACGTTGAGAATCGTTACCGCTTCAGCCTCGCCCACGAGGTTGCGCACGCTGTTCTTCATCAAAAAGTCTTCCGCCAGTTTTCGTTTGATGATATCGCCGGGTGGAAAGCGATGCAACGCAGTCTTCCCGAAAAGGAGTACCAGTGGCTAGAGTGGCAGGCATACGCCTTTGCCGGTTTGGTGCTTGTTCCGAGCGATGCGCTGGCCGACCAGTTTCGCGCTGCGACTAAACTCGCCGAGGAGGTGGGCGTCTCGTTGCAGGCTGCATCGGAGGTAGCTCAGAATATGGTCGCGGGAAGTCTGGCTCGCACATTCAAGGTCTCCACGAGCGTCATCGAAAGGCGACTTGCGGCCGAAAAACTCTGGCAGTGTTGAGTTTGGTAATGATTTCCGGCATGCATTCAGGTCGCACGCAAAGCAACATAACCGGGTCGCGGAATCTGTTCACGTCAATTCCCGTTCCGCCAGCAGCCGGCGGTAAGCCGGCGCGGGGTCGGGATAGCCGCCGGGCGGCGGCAGGTTCCACTTGGCGAACAGCTTGGCGTTGTCCTCCGCCCCGGCGGGCAGGTCGCCCACCTTGCGCTCGTCGTGGTGTTCGTCGTGGTGGATCAACGCCCGCCGGCAGCCCAGCACCTTGAGCCCCTCTCGAAGCTGAATGGTCAGCGACAGGTCCGGGTCGAAACCAAAAAAATAGAACCGCTCGTCGGCGAACCCGATGCGCTCCATCAGGCTGCGCCGCAACAGGCCGAAGTTGGCGTAGGGGTGGCCGCGGACGTGGCACAGCTCGTACGATTCCCCGTCGTGCACCACCCGATCGAGCACGTTGCGCTCGTTGTGCCAGTTGTGGTAGAACGCGACCATGCCCACGTCCACCAGGTCGGGCCGTTCCAGCATGGCCACGGCCGCATCCACGCTGCCGGGGAGGGGGAAGGCGTCGTCGTTGAGCCACATGAGGTAATGGCCGGTGGCGGCGCGGAAGCCCTTGTTGAACGCGCGCACCGCACCCTCGCGCTGCGGTTCGAGAATCACTCGCAGGTCGGTTTGTTCCGCGAGCCACTCGCGGGCGCCGTCGGTGGAGCCGCCGTCGACCACGATGACCTCGCGCGGGCGGTCCACGTGGCGGCGAATGTGCTCGATGCACCGCTGAAGCCGCGCGCAGCGGTTGAAGGTGGGCACGACGATGGAGACGACGCGATCATGGGACATCGCCAGATTCCTGCCGCCGAACCGGCTCGGCGATGAATACTATCGACCGTCGCCCGCGGGAACCTGTGGGCTGGGTCCGCACCATGCCCGACCTGCCCGCCATTCGCCCGAGGTGACCGCCTGCCTAATCTCCGGCAGGGAGCGACCTGTCGACAACCTGAGCAAACAGGCAATTGATTGCACGGACAACGGGAGGCGTGTCGAACCAACATTGAAAACAGTATCATGTTGTGCGTGATTTCAATACTCCGACCGCCCAGTTTACTATAAGGGTATTCATGCTGGTCATCACGAACATTGCTGAACTGCTGGTCGTTCCGCCCGGTCCGATTCCCGGTCGGGCGATGCGGACCATTCCTGCCCTCGAACGCGCCGCCTTGGTCATCGACGGCGGTCGCATCGCCTGGTTCGGCGCACAAGACAAGCTCGACGTTCCCGCGGAGGCGGAGGTGCTTGATGCCGAAGGCGGATGCGTCCTGCCCGGGCTGATCGACTGCCACACACACACGGTGTTCGCCGGCACGCGCGAAGGCGAATTCGTGCAGCGCATCGAGGGCAAGTCCTACGCTCAGATCGCGGAGGAAGGCGGGGGCATTCGCACCACCGTGGCCGCCGTCCGCGCCGCCAGTGAAGAAGAACTGTTCGCGCTCGCGCTGCCGCGGGTGGCGCGCATGTTGCGCAACGGCGTGACCATGGTGGAGATCAAGAGCGGCTACGGATTGACCGTCGCCGACGAACTAAAGATGCTGC
>CAZMVD010000217.1:0-3304 GCA_964569425.1 uncultured Phycisphaeraceae bacterium | reverse complement strand
GCGTTCGAGCACGAAGGCATTCGCCCCGACGGCCTGGTCCTCGGCAAGGCGCTGGTCGGCGGCGTCCTGGGGGTGTCGGCGTTGGTCGCCGTGGAGGGGGTGGTGCGGGTGGTGGGGCGGAGGGAGGGGGGTTGGCGGGGGGGGGCGCGGCGAAAGCGGTGGGGGGCCGAACGGGTGGGGCTGGGGGGGGCGCGTGGGGTGTGGGGGGCGGATGGGGCGGTGCTGTTTCATCGCCGGCTGCCGACGGACGTGCGGCACAACGCCAAGATCCAGCGCGAGGCGCTGGCTGCGTGGGCGGCGAGGCGGACGGCATGAGGGCGCTGGTGACGGGGGGCGGGGGTTTCTTGGGGGGCGCCATCGTGCGGCGGCTGGCGGCGCGGGGCGATGAGGTGATCGCGCTGGGGCGGAGCCGTTATCCGGAAGTGGAAGCGCTGGGGGTGTCCACCATACAGGCGGACGTCCGCGACGCTGATGCGATGCGGCGTGCGTGCCATGGCATTGACACCGTCTTCCACGTCGCGGCGATTCCCGGCATTTGGGGCGCGCGGAAACTGTTCTGGAGCATTAACGTGGCGGGCACGCGGAACGTGGTGGCGGCGTGCCGGGCGGAGGACGTGCGGAGGCTGGTGTTTACGAGTTCCCCGAGCGTGGTGTTCGGCGCTCGGCCGCTGTGCGGGGTCGATGAGTCTCAACCGTATCCGGATCGCTATCTGGCGCACTACCCGGCGAGCAAGGCGGCAGCGGAGCGGATGGTGCTGGCGGCGCATGACGACCGGCTTGCGACGGTGGCGCTACGGCCGCACCTGATCTGGGGGCCGGGGGATCCCCATCTTTTTCCACGCATCGTGGCGCGGGCGCGGGCGGGGCGGCTGGCACAAGTGGGCGACGGGACCAATCTGGTGGATGTGACATACCTTGATAATGCGGCGTTGGCGCACTTGCTGGCGGCGGATGCGCTGAGTGCGGGGCGACCGTGCGGGGGGAAGGCGTATTTCATCAGTCAGGGGGAGCCGGTGGCGTTGTGGCCGTGGGTGAACGGGATTCTGGAGCAATTGGGGATCGGGGCGGTGCGGCGTCGTATTTCGTACGGGTCGGCCTACCTGATCGGCGCGGTGCTGGAAGTGGCGTATGGACTCGTGGGGGTCAAACGAGAGCCGCCGATGACGCGGTTTCTGGCGAGCCAGTTGGCCCAATCCCATTATTTTGGGGTTGGCCGGGCTGCGGCGGATTTCGGGTATCGGGTCGAGGTTTCGACGGAGGAAGGGGTTGAGCGGCTGATACCGTGGTTACGATCCCGCGAAGAGAGTGGGTTGGGGTGTGGGCAGGGTTGACGGCAGGGTGGTCCGCAGAGCGTTATCCCGGGTGCGGCGCGTGGCAAGGATGGGCGATTGTGGTAATGTAACAGGTTGCCGGGGAGGACGCCGATGGGTGTGGCGATGACCATTGTGAGCCCGGGCGTGTGCTATGACCGACGCGGAACGTATCGTCATCACGGGCATAGGGTTAACGTCGCCGAACGGCGATAGCCTGGCCGAGTTTCGCGCCCATCTCCTGAAAGGCGTTTCCGGTGTTACGCGGATGGAAACGCGGTTTATGGGGGAGGTTTTGGCGGGCATTTGTCATTTTGACGAGCGACGTCATCAGGACCGCAAAGAGCGACGGCGCGGTACGCGAGCAGGGTCGATTTCGATCTACTGTGCGCGCGAGGCCATCGGCGATGCCGGTGTGGACCTGGCCAAGGTCGATAGCGGTCGGGTAGGGACGTTTATCGGGATCACGGAACATGGCACGGTTGAAACCGAAAACGAAATTGACGTTATCCGACAGCACAACTATGACACCAAGTGCTGGTCGCATCACCACAACCCGCGGACGGTGGCGAACAACCCGGCCGGGGAGGTAACGCTGAACATGGGGCTGCGCGGTCCGCACTATACGATCGGTGCGGCGTGTGCGGCGGGCAATGCGGGGTTGATCCAGGGGGTGCAGATGCTGCGTCTGGGGGACGTCGATCTGGCGCTGGCGGGAGGGGTTTCGGAGGCGATACACTCGTTCGGGATTTTTGCCAGTTTCGCGAGTGAGAACGCCTTGGCGCGGCACGAGGATCCGACGAAGGCGTGCCGGCCATTCGACCGGGCGCGGAACGGCATTGTGGTGGCCGAGGGCGGGTGTCTGTTTGTGCTGGAGCGATTGCGCGACGCACGGAAGCGCGGGGCGCGCATTGTGGCGGAGGTTGTGGGGTATGCGATGAACTCGGACGCGACCGATCCGGTGCTGCCGGATCCGGATCGGCTGTCGGAGTGCATGCGTTTGGCGCTGGAGCGCGCGGCGCTCGAGCCGAAGGACGTGGACATCGTGAGCACGCACGCGACGGCGACCGAAATGGGCGACGTGCAGGAGGTGAAGGCGCTGCGACAGGTGTTCAGCGATTGTCCGAGGACGTACATTAACAACACCAAAAGCTTCATCGGCCATGCGATGGGGGCGGCGGGGGCGCTGGAGCTGGCGGGCAACCTGGGTTCCTTTGAGGACGGGGTGGTGCACGCGACGATCAACGTGACGGAGCTTGATCCGCAGTGCGCGATGCGTAATCTGGTGCTCAATGAGCCGCAGGCGGTGGGCGAAGTCGATTGTATTTTGAACAACTCCTTCGGCATGCTGGGGACGAACTCGGCGGTGGTGGTGCGGCGATTCCGCGGGTGAAGTTGACGAGTTGGCGAAGGCCGCGGTGCCGCCGGCAAAAAGGAGTGTGAGGGACGCATGGGAGATCAGCAGGTAAGAGACATTGTCCTGGGCATCATCGCTACCATCGCGCCGGACGCGGATCTTTCCAACGTCAAGAGCGATGTGCGACTGCGCGACCAGCTTGACATGGATTCGATGGATTTTCTGGACATCGTGATGGAACTGCGCAAGCGTCACAAGATCGAAGTGCCGAAGGAGGACTATCCCCGGCTGGCGACGCTGGACAGCAGCGTGGAGTACCTGGCTCCGAAATTCAAGGGCATCGGGGGCTAGGGACTGGGGTGGTGGGCGAGCGCCCGCGTTGCGGTGCGTGGTGCGTGATTTACAGGTCCCATCGGCGGCGGCGCGGTTGGTGTGATGAGGGTTCGGGTAGGCCGTACCGTCCCGCCGCTGTTCAGGGGGCATTGACCCCAAGGGCGCGAGGACAATTCGGGCCGGAGATTTCAGGCGGTCGAATCTGACCGCCATGGAGCCGACGGGGTTCGAACCCGCTACCTTCTGGTTGCAAAGGCCCCCAGATTACGCCCAATCAGCCGAAACCTCGGTTTCTAGGCTACCA
>CAZMVD010000216.1:0-3304 GCA_964569425.1 uncultured Phycisphaeraceae bacterium | reverse complement strand
AAAGAGTGAGATAGTTTTGAGGTGAGTAGTAAAGACTTAAGGACAGATTTTTACCTTGATTGCTCAACTCACAATCATCAGGAGACAAGGAACAAAACTGGTCAGGATTTATGAGCCATGCATTAGCAAAGCCATTGGCGATAAGGTGATCAGTGTTGTATGGCTTTTTGAAGTTAATCGGTAAATCGGTAATTTGAGAGAAATCTTTACCTGGAATGATTGACCAGTTTGAGTCAAAGTTTTCGATGAAAACAAGGAGAAATGGATTATCGGCGTCTTTGATGGTGAGCGAGATATGAGTGGGATGATTCTCTGAGAAAAAAACCTCAGGACTATCAAGATCATTGAGATCAAGGTCTGGTTTGTTATTTTGGTTCTGAAAGATAACGGCAAAGTTATTGTCTGGCTGGTCGGTGACGATATAGGGTAGGTCTGAAGGGTCATCGGTGGAAACAAAAGCACGGGATGGTGTGTAAACGAGTGGGAGCAGGTGTTCTTCCGGTACTTGATAGAGAGAGAGGATGGGTTTGCCTTGTAACTCTGATACTAAAAGCTGTCTGCGACCAGGATCAGGATCTTCATTCGGGAGAGTAGACAGGTACTCATTAGTAAACTCACCATATGTTTTCTCAAGTTTTAAGTTGCTGGAAGATAAGTAGGCAAGACTAGCTGAAGGAGAGGCGATATCACCGTTGGAGTAACGCCATTCTTGATCGTTTTTGAGTATTAGGTAGCGTGCGTTAATAAATCCTAAGATCTTCACGATATCAATGTCGTTATACATTTTTCCAGGAGGAAAGGTCGATAGTAATATGTTTGTACCTAAACTGTTATCAGTTCCGTATGATTTATTGTCAACTCCATACGATTTAATCGTTTTGACATCTAGTAGATAGTCGGCAATGTCTCCGACAACATTTACACCATATTCCCAATTGTAGTACGTGATGTAGGGATTATATGGAAAAAGCATGAGGCGATCGTCACCCACTTTACTGGGAATGTCGCGTCTCGCCTCTTGCCAGTATTCGGGTATACTAACTGCGTTTCCAAAGTTACCGCCGTTCCATTTTCGAATCGGTAACGCGTCTGTGTTAAAAAACGGAAAGCTGCTGACAAAAACTAGCATAACGACGGCTCCGATTATGACAAGTTGGGTTGCGTGTTTAAGCTTTCTTAGTATTAATTTCAGTGACAACGCAAGACCGAAAGTAGTAGAAAAAACATAAAGAGGTGAAAATTTTGCATATGGTTCACGAAAAATCTTGAATGGCTCAAAATTGTTATATAAGAAGTTATATACAAAACCAAAGTAACCCTTGCTGCCAGCCACTAACACTATTGAAACAGAGCAAAGAAGACTAAAGAATACTTTTAGTTGATGGACAGGCTGCGTAATTGATTTTTTAAATACCAGATGTGAAAACGAGATTAAGACAAGAAGGTAGGTAGTAATGATTAGCAAAGGTTGATAGTAATTTTCATAATATGGAAAGTACAAAGAAAAAAGGTGTTTTTCTTTCCACGACCATTTTCCTATTCCTCTGATGTGGTCGTAAAATGTTCCTGAATTAAGTGCCTCAAAGATGGTGCTTGCACCATCTGTTGCGTGATATTGCGAAATCAGATAATGACTAACGGGGTATATCCAGTATAGATTTGATAATATGATGGCCAATCCAAAAACTATGTTATGTGTGAATATTTTTTTTACATCTTGTCGTCCAATTTTGTTGGTTGTTAAGTAGAAAATAAAATAAGCGAGTAATAACATATATGGCGTTAAAACAACGGGCACATTAGTACCCATGGTTCCTGAAAGATTTGCTACAAATATCACCGTAAGTAGATGTTTCAATTTTCTCGAGTGTAGTAGAAGATAATATGAAGTGAAAAAGAGAGGTAAAAAAATAAATAGTAGGTTTACTGGTGTATTTAACGGTCCTGTCAATCGAAAAGTGTTAAATGAGTAATACAGCGATGCAGGAATGATAATAAACAAGTCTCTCCTGAATGGAATAAGCGTCTTGAGAAAGTAATAAGATGATAAGCAGGGTAATAAAAAGCTAAGAAAAAGTATCACTATTGAAGAATCAATATATGTGAAAACGGAATTAATCACTTTCCATAAAATGGAAAGAATAATAATGTGAGCGGAGTGTGGTGAGGAGTATCCAAAATTAAATTTGTTCTCCCAAATGGAGTAATAATTTAGATAACTCGGATTAATGTAGTAGGGGGTTTCTCCAGAAGAAATAATTTTATTTTCTATTAGGTATGGCAGTGCAAATATAAAACTAGCCAAAAAAAAGGTAAATATCGGCAAAAAGTGTTGATTGTTCCGTATGGTTTTGGCAAGCTTAACTAGATTCATGGTTAGATGATGTGTATAAACCCTTCCGCTTATGGTTTATGAGGGGTGTTATGCTTTTTAGCCACAAAAATGTTAACAGGGGCAATGGCTGGAAATTTATAGAAAACTTTCTTGATTCGATGTTCGTACCCGAAAGCTTTTATTAACTTAAACTTGTGATACTCGGTCATTTCTTTCATGGCTTTGTGTGTTATGCCTCTTATGTGATGGATTGGTTTGTTAGTAGGATTATTTAAGTGTCCAATTACTCCAGTACCAAAATTTGCTTTCTGATTGCTTATTTCTAGAATGTGAGGTTGAAGTCCGAATAATAATTCAACTCGACCATAAAAAGAAGCTAAGTTTGGAAAGGAAAATATAAAGTGACCGTTTGTTTTTAGATTCCGATAACAGTTTTCTAGTAGCGTATCAGTTTTGTCGATATGTTCAATTAATTCAAAAAAGGTTACCACATCATATTTATGATTAAGGTTTAGCGGCTTCTCAATATCTTTTGCCATGAATCTATTTACAAAGCTTGGTTTATTGCTGGGGATTATGTCAATTGAGGTAATATCAACAGATCTTCGTTTTGATATGACTCTTTCAAAATTGAAGTTTTGACCGCAACCAAGATTGAGGATTTTATCACCATTTTTTATCCATGGTAATGCTGTTTCATATAGACCGTCGGGAAGATTATTATCTCCTCCTTGTAAGTTGGTGCTTTTTTTGTTCATATGTTTCGACTATTGGAATAGTATCTCTTTTTTAACTATAGATAGTTTACTATTTAGTTGTATTGATTGGACAAGAACGATGACTATATAATCACTGAGCTCATATATGGTACAAGAATATGAGACCAATCGGGACAAGGGTGATAGAATGCAAAAGTATGCAAACAATAGAGTACGGCAGACAACAAGGAACTCATAAGGTATTGGGTAT
>CAZMVD010000215.1:0-3362 GCA_964569425.1 uncultured Phycisphaeraceae bacterium | reverse complement strand
AGTTTCCGTTCCTGCACGTCGGGGCGCGGTACTACGACCCGGCGAGCGGGCGGTTTTTGCAGAGGGATCCGATTGGGATACGTGGAGATGGCAACGTCTACACATACGTTCGGCAATCACCCACAACTCTAGTCGATCCCCTTGGCCTTTATGGTTGGAAAGATTTCAAGGCGGACATCTTGGATGCTGGGGGAACTGTGGCTGGTGTCGCATGCTTTGCCGGCCTTTACTTATATCCTCCGGCAACCGCGATAGGGGTCGCAATATATGTCGGCGGCGTCTTGGTAGGCATTGGCTCTGCGGGTGACCTGTTGTATCGGCACCTGCCTAACATACCTCCGGGTGGTCCACCGCGCAATAATCGACAGGAACCTGGTCCGGGGCCAACATATGGAACATGCTGCCTACACGGGGGAAGCTGCAACGGAGGTTGCAGAGGCGGCTAATGGGAGCGGAGATGGCACATGAGTAGGGCGCGAGTGGGATTTGTTCAGGAGGCGGTGGGGCTGCTTCGCAAAGAACCTCCACCTGCGTTCCATAGAATGTTTCCGTGGTGGCGCGTAACGGCCAATGCGATTGGCAGTGTCCCAGTGATACTCGGGATTATTTGGATCACAACGGGAGAATTGCGGCATTGGGCTACCATAGCTTTCTTTTGTTCTCTGGCGATAATCTTGAGAGGGATAACATTGCTCAAGCAGAGGATGCGCGGGTACGTATTGGAGCGAGGTTATTCTGTCTGTCTCTGCTGCGGGTACGACCTTCGCAACTTGAAGGAACTCCGATGTCCCGAATGCGGCGAACAGTTCAGCCATACGAAGTTGGAAGCTCAATGGAGAGAATACCTGTGATGTCAATGATCAATTGACAGATTGACGAGCGGCCCGAGCACTGGACCTATTGATCGTCGACGGTAGGCTGGGACGTTTTGGGCGACGATCCGGGGGGGGCGGTTGTATCGCGAGATTCGCACGGGGAGCGGGGCGTACGATTATTTGTACGCTTACGACCAGGGGGGCAACCGGCTGCGGAAGGTGGATGCGCTGGCCGATCGGTGGGTGGAGTATACGTATGACGTGTCGGCGGGGGTGGATTACGGCACGTTCAACAACCGGCTGATGGAGGAGCGGGCGTTCGACACGGCCGGTCCGCCGAGCGAGCCGGGGGACCCGGGGACGCTGCTGTCGCGGACGTGGTATTATTACAACTGCGGCGGCAACGTGACGCGGGTGGTGCGGAACGAGGCCGGGTCGAACGTGTACACCGCGACGCGGATGGAATACGCGAAGAATGGCCGGACGGTCACGTACGTGCTGGGCGAAACGTGGGAGTGGAACGGGCAGTCATCATGCCCTTCTTCGGCCAGCTACGCGGTGAGTTATGCGCGGGAGTTTTGATATGGTGAGCGTAGCGAACGGGAGCGGCCCGCCACCGGTAAAGCGGGCATGGCCGCCCGCGTCAGGGCCGCGACCTGCCCGAAGGAAGCGAGCACGACGCGAGTGCCCGGAGGGGGCGCGCGGCAGCGATATCTCAATCGCGCGCTCGATCCGGCGACGCTGGCGCCGATTACGGATTTCGGGGCGGCGGTGTGGACGGATTACGACGGCGATGCGCCGTACGGGGATTACGTGGTCAGCGGGCTCAATAGCGCGGTGGATTGGCGGTCGTACGAGCCGGGCATCGGCGAGGTGGGTCCGTGGTCGGGCAGCGGCGATGCGAACACGCAGTACCATCATGCGGACCACCTGGGCACGCTGCGGCTGCGGACGTTTCCGAACGGGGTGGCCGACGCAACGCGGGTGTTTTCGGCGTTCGGAGAGCGGCTGGCCGGGCCGGCGGAGCCGGATCGGTATGGGTACGTGGGGGCGCATGGGTATCAGGGGCACGAGGAGTTCCCGTTCCTGCACGTCGGGGCGAGGTATTATGATCCGGGGAGTGGGCGGTTTCTGCAGCGGGATCCGATTGGGATAGAGGACCAGACGAATGTCTACGCGTATGTCGCCAATTCTCCATTAGTCTATGTCGACCCCGAGGGGATGTGGATTGGAGCAGCATTCAAGTTCGGTGGACGATGGCTCTGGAGAGGCGGTAAGTGGGTATGGGGGAAGGCTAACGACGCAGGGGCATGGGCATGGGGAAAAGCAAGGGATGGTTTCAGGTGGTTTTGGCATAACGTGCGAATTGAACGGCATCAAATACCCGGTTATCGAAATTACGGCGCTATTTGCCATTTGAATATTGGCAAGAAACACATCATCCTCTCTCCAAGAGTATGGTGGGATAAGATCAAAGCGCTGTTTTGACACACAAGGTGGTTTATCATTATGCACTGTTTCATCAAGAGCATAACAGGACCGAATGACCGGGCGATTCCGCGGATGCTCCGGCAGACTGGCGTGTTTCCGTTCTCTATTGTCGCGTTTGACTTTAGGGAACGCCCGCCACAACTGGATGAGTGTCAGCTTCTGTGCGATTTCCTTCTTGCGTCAGTTCCGAATGGTCATACGCTGCACGCATTGCGTTCCACTTATCATCGGCAGGACGAGTATCGCAACGACGAGCGCGTTGGCGCTATACAGTCATACTATAAGGGGACACCGCCCGTCGTCGGCAGGGGGGCTAGTGCAGTCATAGTATCCGTTGTGCGCGAACAGGCGGGCATCTTGGCTAACCTAATGTACGACTATTGGCGAACGGTGGATGGGTACTGGCTGATCGGCGACTTTCCACGGAATGCCATAGGTTCTGTGGACGTTGAGTTCGGTCGGTCGTTGTCCCGTAACAAGGCAAATATTCACGCGATGGCGTTTGCTCAATGTAACCTTTCGGCGATTAGCTTGGATGATATCATGCTAGACATTTATGTTCGGCAGCCAGTGAAGGACGTCAGAGAATGCCTTGGTCAATTGAGTGGGCTGCATGGGCTCAATGTCGTTGTGGGGGAGGGTCATTAACGCCGTAAGAATGGAATGAGCAGGCTGCCTGTCGCTCAGGGAATTACCTAAAAGGTTGTCTAATAAGCTCTTTTTTCAGGCGGCCCCATTGAGAGGGCGGGCAAGAATCGGCCTGAAATCGCTCTCCGATGGTCGCGGCCTAGTTTGACAAGACCCTTTTCAGACACGCTCTAATCGCCACCAACCGGCGGGTCGCGTATACGTATGACCTGAGCGACCCCGATGCGGTGACGGGCTTCGGCAGCCGGGCGAATCGGCTGATGTACTACGAGACGTTCGACATCGGCGTGCAGCCGGAGGAGCGGCTGAGCACGACGTGGTACTATTACGACTTCGGCAGCGGGAACGTCACCCGGGTGGTGACGCGCGAGGAAGGGTCGCAGACGTACACGGCCACGCGGCTCGATT
>CAZMVD010000214.1:0-3403 GCA_964569425.1 uncultured Phycisphaeraceae bacterium | reverse complement strand
CGCTAACCCCCGCTCGGTCAGCCGCGCCGCATACCTCGCCCGCGCCGCAAGCATCGCCGCCCCCTCCGCCCCCGCGCGCCGCCATGCAATCTCCAACGGCATTTCCCCGGGGACCTCACGCATCAGGAAAAACAGCCGCGTAACGATCGGCCCCACCCCGCTGGTGCCCCGTCGCACCACCAGTGGCCCCGCAAACCCGCTGCCGTTCAGCCAGTCAATCATCCGCAGCTCGTGCAACCCCCGCGCCACGTGCCGCTGAAACACCTGCGCCGCCGCCAGCCAGTAGCGCTTCAGATAATGCGTCTCGCCGTCGAGTGTCAATCGTATGACACTACGCCCCGCGTGGGCGCGCATCTCGTCGCCCTCCGCCGCAAACGCCGCCGCCACGCCGTCCACATCCGCCAGTGTCAACATTTTGACACTCGTCGCCGCCGCCGTGCCGCCCTCACTGCGCATCGGCCCGCTCCTGCCACGCCGCGTCCGCCTCGGCCAGTGCCGCCGTCGCCGCGTCCAACTGCTCCTGCAACTCTTCCAGCGCCTCCGGATCCTTGTAAACGTTCGAATCCGCAAACCGCTCGTGCAGCGCCGCCAGCTCCGTCTCCCGCTCCACCACCAGCGCCTCCAGCGCCTCCACCGACAGATGGTCATACGGCGAAGCCCGCCGCGCCTTCTCCGCCGGCTTGCCCCGCCCCCGTGAACCCGCCCCCGCCGGCTTCCGCCGCGCCCCCTCCGCACGCACCCGCTCCGCCTCCCGCCGCCGCTCCACCTCCGCAATGTAGTCCGAGTAATTCCCCGCGTGTGCCGAGCACCCTTCCGGCCGCATCACCATCAGCCGCCCCGCCACCCGATCCAGAAAGTAGCGGTCATGGCTCACCACGATGATCGTCCCCGGAAAATCCCCCAGCGCCTCCTCCAGCGCCTCGCGCGAGGGGATATCCAGATGGTTCGTCGGCTCGTCGAGAATCAAAATGTCCGGCTGCCGCAGGATCAGGCACGCCAGCCGAATCCGCGACTGCTCCCCGCCCGACAGCAGCCCCAGCGTCTTGAACGCGTCGTCCCCCGTGAACAGAAACCGCCCCAGGTACCCGCGAATCTGCTGCTCGCTCCACGCCGACTGCACCGTGCGAATCTCATCGATCAGCGTGTGCGCTTCGTCCAGCTCCACGTGCTCCTGCCCGTAGTACCCCACGCTCAACGCCCGATCCAGCTCCACGCTCCCGCCGCGCGCCGCCAGCTCGCCGATCAGAATCTTCAGCAGCGTCGTCTTCCCCGTGCCGTTGGGCCCGGTGATCGCGAACCGGTCCCCCGCAAACACCTGGAAAGACAGATTCGCAAACAGGTTCTCCTCGCCGAACCCCATCGTCAGTTCGTCGCACCGCACCACCGCCGGCCCCGACCCATCCTTCGCCCCTTCGCCGAAGTCCAGCCGCACGTTCCGCCGCCGGCTCGGCGCCTCGGTCACAAACTCCCCCGCCTTCAACATCCGCTCCAGCCGCGTCCGCCGCCCCTGCGCCTCCCGCGTCCGCTGCCCCGCCAGGTGCCGCGCAATGAAATCCCGCTCCTTGCGAATAAACTCCGCGTCCTTTTCGAACTGCCGCTGCTGCGTCAGCAGCCGCGTCTCGCGCGTCGCCGCATAGTTGGAATAATTCCCCGGGTAGCTCGCCGTCCGCCCCCCGTCCATCTCGATGATCCGCGTGCAGATGCGGTCCAACAGATACCGATCGTGCGATATCACCACCGCCCCGCCGCGATGCCCCGCCAGAAACTTCTCCAGCCACCGCACCGCGTCGATGTCCAGGTGATTCGTCGGCTCATCCAGCAGCAGAAACGTGTTGTCTTCCAGCAGCATCCGCGCCAGCGCCGCCCGGCACTTCTGCCCCCCCGACAGCGCCGCCATCGGCAACGCATAGTCCGGCGTGGAAAACCCCAGCCCCCCCAGAATCTCCCCCATCCGCGCCTCGAACGTGTGCCCCCCGCGGCCACGAATTGCACGTGTAGCCGATCGTACGCACTCATCAACTCGAGCAGCTTGCCTTGATCGCCGCACGCCCCCATCTGCTCCGAAACATCGTGCAGCTTCCGCTCCAGCGCCAGAATCTCCGTGAACGCCGCGCCCACCGCGTCGTGCAGCGTGCGCGTCAGGTCGATGTCCGGCTCCTGCCGCAGGTAACCGATGCGAACGTCCCGCGCCCGCGTCACCGTGCCCATGTCCGGCCGCACTTCCCCGGTAATCACCTTGAACAGCGTCGTCTTGCCCGCGCCGTTCACCCCCACCAGCCCCGCAATCTCCCCCGCGTGCAGCTCCACCGACACGTCGCGCAGCACAAGCTGCGTCCCGAACTGCACCGTCACGTTCTGAATCGCGACAACCGCCATGCCCCTATCTTAATCCCCGCCCCGGCGCCAACCAACGCACGCGCCCCAACCCTCGCGCGTAATTTACAGTGCGCCCGCGCACGCTGGGCGGGGCACGCTCGACAAGCCCAGTATTGCCGATTTCGGCGTTTCGACGTTTTGATGTTTTGACGTTTTGATGTTTTGACGTTTTGATGTTTTGACGTTTCGGCGTTTCGGCATGTCATCCCCAATCCGCAATCCGAAATCCCCAATCCGAAACCGCGCCTCCCGTTTCGACCCCTCTTCCGCATTCCGCCTTCCCCCCCCATGCTTTTCCTCATGCATCACGCCACACGCCTCACGCCTTCCAACTTCCATCCGCCATTCCCGCTTCGCCCCCACCGTCATTCCGCATTCCGCATTCCATCGCCTGCTGCCTGTTGCCATTCGTTTCGACTTTTTGACTTTTCGCCGTTTCATCTGTTGCCTCCTCCTTTTCCATTGCCTTTCCGACCCCGCCGCGGTATCATCCAGTCATGCCGAACCGCGACGCCCGCCAGTGGGCCATCGAAATCGCACGCATCGCCCACGATCTCAAAGCTCAGGACGTCATCGCCTTCGACCTCCGCGGCATCAGCGCCGTCACCGACTTCACCGTCGTCTGCACCGGCACGTCCGACCGGCAGATGCGCGCCGTCGCCGACCGCGTCATCGAGCACGGCCGCAAGGTCGGTCAGCGCCCCTACGGCCACAGCGGCTACGAAGGCGGAACCTGGCTCCTGATCGACTTCGTCGACGTGGTCCTCCACCTCTTCGCCCCCCCCTACCGCAGCTATTACGACCTGGAACTGCTCTGGGGCGACGCCCCCCGCGTCGAATGGGCTCGCTCCGCCACCGCCTGACCCCCCACAAGCGAATTACGGAATCCGGATTTCGGATCGCCGATTGCCTCCCGCCACCCTGCCTCGTTGCCTGTTGCCTGTTGCCTTGACTTTTCGATGTCTTGAAGTTTTATTCCCAATCCGCAATCCGAAATCCCCAATCCGAAATCGCGCCCCCCGCCTCC
>CAZMVD010000213.1:1616-3407 GCA_964569425.1 uncultured Phycisphaeraceae bacterium | reverse complement strand
CTAACATATCCATATGTGCTGCAATTCCGGCAAGATATGCTGCATACGCCTGGGCGTTAAAGCCGGCACCCTTTGCCAGATACGCCTCTGCTTCTATGAACTTCTGTTCAGCATATGTCATAACCAATACCGGAGAAGCTCTGTTGGCATAGTACGAGGCTTCAACCAATGTTGAGGCGTCCAGTCTAAGATCGAAAACATCAGGATCACGTCCGGCACCATTTTCCGTACCTCTGAACGTATCATTCTGAGTTTTGCTAAACATAAATTCCATGCGCGGATCAACTACCCCAAAGGTAGTACCATCCATTGCCTCTACAATCTGCTTCGATATCCAGCCATCCAAAATCAATCCTGCCTGGTTAACAGCAACACTTCCCCAAGGATTCGGAGCAGTTAAAGAGAACGTCACTTTAGCATTGTCTGCGTTCCCCACAAAACCATTAGCAATAGCGGCCAATATGGCATCCGGATCATAAGCTGCTGTTTTGCTCAAATGGTTCAGGTAGCGTGCCCGTAAAGCATACGCTGCTTTTATCCACCGTGAAAGATTACCCTGGAACATGAAATCATCTGCTCCCATGGTTAATGTAGTGGTGGTTTCCTGTAGTTTGGCAATACCATCTGTTAACAAAGTGAATACTTCAGTATAAAGCTGCTGTCCGTTGTTATACGTTGGCTTAATGGTCTGAGCAAAAAAAGCGTCCGTATACGGCACATCGTTCCAGGTGTCCACTAAAAGTGCCAGGTTCATCGCCTTCATGATTTTAGCCGCTCCTACATAATTAGGCGCTCCCTGCTCTTCAGCCAGCAACTCCATGTCGCTCAGGTTGCTCATAACATTGTAAATATTCACCCATGCACCATTCGCATTTATCTCCTGGTGGGTATCCGTATTGCCTCCTGCATTGGGACCGGCAAGGTATTGTACGAAATACGAAGTGTAATAACCCACGTTAGCAGTGACAGAAGCTGTACGCATACTGGTTACCGACATTAATCCTTTAACGGGAACAGTTGTCGGATTATTCGGGTCTGTGTTAACATCAAGATAATCTTCACAGCTTGTGAAAACCCCCGCGATGATAAATAATATAAAAAATTTCAGTTTCATATTTTTAAGCATTATAGGGTTATGTTAATGGAGAATAACGTGCTTCGTGCACCGGGGTAACCCATACCTTGAAGGCCAGTGGCATTACTTCCCGCGCCCATTGAATATGACTCTGGATCGAAGTTACGCCAAGGTGACCATAAAATAATATTGTTTATAGATCCGGAAACCGATACAGCCTTCAACGATAAAGGCGCGAGCCATTGCTTCGGCAGGCTGTAGCTTAGTGTTATGTTGCGCAGTTTCACAAAAGAGGCATCGATCACGAAATTTTCAGATATAACCCGGTGAAGGTTTCTGTAATACCCTGCGCCATAATCTCTTCCGTCAGGACCAAGACCCTGACCTAACCAAACCTGTTGGGTATTGGGTGTACCGTCAGCTACTACGCCATCAAAAATCACTACATCATTTCTGTCGTTCGTATAATCAGGTTTCAGGAATGCCGCCAACCAGACACCGTACTGATCAAACTGTTGATTTCCCCAGCGAGTATCAATCAGGAACGAAAGCGAAACGCCTTTATAACTAAAAGTATTTCTGATGCCGGCTAACCATTTAGGCATAGCATTTCCTAACACCATCTGTTCGGTAGTATTCATCACCGGAAATCCTGCATTGGCTCCGGCACTGGCTATTACTTTGGATCTGTCTCTGTCTAAAACGATTGTTCCTTC
>CAZMVD010000213.1:0-1516 GCA_964569425.1 uncultured Phycisphaeraceae bacterium | reverse complement strand
ACCATCTCAATACCTTTGTTTTCAATTTCGCCTGCATTGATCCATACGGATGAATACCCGGTTGTATTGGATACCGGCACAGCGAGAATCTGGTCTTTACTGTTGGCCTTATACCATGTGAAATCAATCCCTAAACGGTCCTCAAATAATTTCAACTCCGTACCAAACTCAATGGTGGTGGTTATTTCCGGAACTAGTTGATCGCTTCCTCTGCTTGCAGATCGTACATAGCCCACCTGATTGCCACTAGCGGGAAGGCCTGGGTTGGGAAGCGGAAAACCTGTTGCTGTTGTGTAGGTAACGGCTGTTCTGTAAGGTTCAGTATCCTTACCTACTTGCCCGTAGGCTGCCCTTATTTTTCCGTAGCTTAACTGACTGGGCAGGTTAAGCACATCGTTAAACACAAAACTTAAACTTGCGGAGGGATAAAAGAACGAGTTGCTTCCTTCCGGCAGCGTAGAAGTCCAGTCGTTTCGTGCAGTCAGATTCAGGTATAAAAAGCTCTTGTAGTCTAATGTGGCGTCAGCGAAAGCGCCAATCAAACGTTTTCTATACGTATTTTCTGTTATAACATGGCGTAGTACGTTACTGAAACTGTAGAAGTTGGGTGTTACAAAAGATTCGCCATAGTTATAGCTGTAGTTGTTTTCGCTTTGAAACAGTTCATGTCCCAATCGAACGGTTGTCCTCAAATCAGGTGTTACCTCTTTATCAAATGTTACATAGAAGTTAGAGTTAACAACCCGATTGATAAACCTGCGCTGTTCCATGCGTCCTCCGGCTGGATTGGTGGTGAGCCCGCTCATGTTCTCCCCGGCTACTCCTTTGGGGCCGGGCACAATTTCATCGCGCTTATCAACGTAAAAATCATGGCCAAACCGGTAGGTAAACTGCAACCACTCGATGGGTTTATAGTTAAAGGAAAGATTACCGATAGTACGATCTACCTTGTCTTCATACGGCCAAAATTCGGCTGTCCACAGGGGATTAGCAGACAGAATGCCGGCTATCTGCGTTCCGTCAGGCTTCTTATACTTGGTTATGTCCTGCGTGTGCGACCAGTACATAAGCCGTTCACCCATACTGGTATGGGGTACCCTGTTGCCACCAGAATTGGAGTAGTTTACACTTGCCTCTATATTAAACTTCTCACTGAATTTTGCTGTTCCCCGAAAACGAGCCGATGTTCTTCCCCAATCGGAGAAAGGAATAATACCTTTTTGATCGGTATGGTTTACAGATGTATAAAAGGTAAGCACATCATTTCCACCGGAGATATTGAAATACGAATCACGCATGCCACCTGTTCGGTAGAAGTTTTCGTAGTTGTTATAATACACATAGTCGGGATTAACTACCGACTCGGCCTCAATCAAAGCACCCGAAGCAGAATACACGCCACCGTCATTAATGCCATACCATCCAGCACCGAAATTTTTCTGGAACTCCGGTAGCTTGTTGATTTTGTCGGCACTAAAGGTTGTACCCACATTGATCGTAAGTCCTTTTCCTGATT
>CAZMVD010000212.1:0-3464 GCA_964569425.1 uncultured Phycisphaeraceae bacterium | reverse complement strand
TCAAGGCCATGCTCTTCCTCGGCTCCGGGCAGGTGATTGAAGGCTGCCACCACTAGCAGGACATGCGCAAGATGGGCGGGCTGATGAAGAAGATGCCGGTCACCGGCCTGACGTTTCTGGTGGGCGTGCTGGCAATCGCCGGCTTCGGACTACCGGGGGTTTCGGTGGGCGATGCGGCGCACCCGATCAAATTCGGGCTGGGCGGGTTCTTCAGCAAGGACGAGATCCTGGCCGTGGCCTATGCGCGGTCGTTCGAATGGGATGATCCGCATAAGCATCAGTTGGACCATGGCGGCGGCCATGCGCTGATCAGCGAGGCGCGGGGATTGGACGGCGCGGTCACACCGGTAAACGCGGCGTCTGAAGTTCGCCTGGTATCTGATCCACAGCCGAAAACCGTCGCAGGCGACAGTCCGCACGGGCTGAAGACCGCGGCTCATTCCTCGGGGCACGATTTCGCCCGGGTTTTCCAGAACACGCCGGCGCTGCCCAAGTGGATGTTCTGGCTGGCGATAGTGACCGCCTACATCACCCCGTTCTACATGATGCGTGCCTGGTGGCTGACCTTCATGGGCAAGCCCCGTGACGAGCACGTGCACCACCACGCGCACGAATCGCCGTTGATGTTCGTCCCGCTGGCTGTGCTGGCGGTAGGCACGCTGGTGTCGAGCTATTTCCTCTTCCGCCCGCTGATCGCCGACGCGGCTCAAAGCGCCACTGCGGCGCCGCTTGCCCTGGCGTTGGACGGCGAGGCGCATACCGAAGCGATTCACGCCGCCCATCACTGGCTGGTGTTCGGCGTGGGTGGAGCGTTCGTGGTGGGTTTTGCCATTGCGATCCTGATCTACCGCAACGGACTGGGTATCGCAGGGGCCATCCGCCGCGCTGTCGGTCCGCTGCACACGCTGCTGGAACGCAAATACTACTTCGACGAGGTCTACGATTTCGTGCTGGTCAAGGGCTGCGTGCTGGTGGCGCAGATCGCGCGGCTTATCGACACCTACGTGGTCGACCTGGTGTTCAACCTGCTGGCCGCGGCCACGGAACGGTTTGCGGCGTTTTCGGGGCTGATTCTGGACCATCACGGGGTGGACGGCGTGGTGAACGGCATCGCGAAAACTTCGATGGACGTCGGCGACATGATGCGTCGGCCGCAGACCGGACGCATTCGCCATTACGTGCTGTTTGCCGCGGGCGCGGCGACGGTGGTGCTCATCGTGTTGTTGATGTGGGAGTCCGGCTCGGGCGGTGCGGCCGCCGCGGCCGTCGGTTGATCCAATCGGGAGCAAGGCGACCTGGTCATGAACTTACTCACGCTTATCGTATTCCTGCCGGCGTTTGGCGCGTTGCTTTGCCTGCTGGCGCCGCAGCGGTGGATTCGCAGCGTTGCGCTGGCGACGACGTTGGTTGCGTTCGCGATGTCGCTGGGGTTGTTCGGCACCTTCTTTGGCGGCGGGGACACCCCGACGGAGGCGATCTTCGGCAGTACCTATGGGATGCTCCACGAAGTGGTTCGCGTTCCCTGGATCACGGGCGAGAACTTCCACATCGAGTATTTCCTGGGCATCGACGGGCTGGGGTTCCCGCTGGTCATTCTGACGACGCTGGTTTCGCTGCTCGCGTGTCTGGCGAGTTGGAACTTCGAACACTGGAAGATCAACAAGGGCATTCGGGCGTACTTCGTGTTGTTTCTGCTGCTGGAAACGGGCATGCTCGGCGTGTTCGTCGCGCTGGATTTCTTCCTGTTTTACATCTTCTGGGAAATCATGCTGCTGCCCATGTATTTCCTCATCGGGGTGTGGGGCGGGGAGCGGCGCGAGTACGCGGCGATCAAGTTCTTTCTTTTCACGCTGGCCGGATCGGTGCTGATGCTGGTGGCGCTGGTGGCCATGTATTTCTACAGTCACGACGCCATCGTGCAGGCGGGCGGGGCGGTGCCCAGCGTATATCGCGCGGTGGACGGCTTTGTGGTGCAACACGGCACGTTTGACCTGATCGAACTGGCCACCAACCCCGCGATACAGGAGCATTTCGCGCGTAGTTCGACGCTGTTTCTGGGCTTCCGTTTTGCGCCGCTGATGTTCATGTTCCTGTTCATCGGGTTTGCCATCAAGCTGCCCGCGGTGCCGGTGCACACCTGGTTGCCGGACGCGCACGTGCAGGCGCCCACGCCCATCAGCATGATCCTCGCGGGCGTGCTGCTCAAGATGGGCGGGTACGGCTTTCTGCGATTGTGCTATCCGATCTTCCCCACCGGCGGGGAGGTCTGGGCGTTCACGCTGGCGTTGATCGGGGTCATCAGCATTATCTACGGCGCGTTCTGCGCGATGGCGCAAACAGACTTCAAGAAACTTGTGGCCTACAGCTCGGTCTCGCACATGGGCTACGTGCTGCTGGGCATCGCGGTGATGACCGAGACCGGTTTCCAGGGGGCGATGTTCCAGATGATCGCCCACGGCATTTCCTCACCCATGTGCTTCTTTCTGGTCGGCGTGATTTATGACCGCGCGCACCATCGCGAGATCAACCGCTTCGGCGGTTTGTGGCTTACCATGCCCAAGTACGGCACCATGGCCACGATCGGTTTTTTTGCCTCGCTCGGTCTGCCCGGTTTGTGCGGGTTCATCGGCGAAGTGTGGGTGCTTCTGGGCACTTTCGAGGCAGGGGCGAAGTTCTGGTGGGCCTATCCCATGGCCATTATCGCCGCCGCGGGCGTGATTCTGACTGCGGGCTACATCCTGTGGCTGATCCGGCGGGTGTACCTCGGCAAGGAGCGTTCGGAGTACGCCGACTATCCGGATTCCGACGCGCGTGAAACGCTGATTCTCGTGCCCATGGCGGTGTTGTGCATCGTACTGGGTATTTTCCCCATGCAAACGGTCTTTAACTTTACCAATGGGACGCTGAACGTCATGCTCGCCCACGTGCACAGCATGATCGGTTGACCGTCTTTTGCGTGCGGCGTGGTCGAACGCCGGGCGTGTGACGAGGTTTCATCAGGAACAGTCGAACACTATGGGTCTTCTTGCACAATCATCTCCCTGGGCCGGGGTGCCGGTGATGCAGCACCTGGGGCTGTTCGCGCCGATGATCGCGCTCATCGTCACCATGCTCGCTGTGGGCGCCTGTCCGTTGGTATTGGGGCGCGGGGCGCGCACCGTCGGAACGATTGTGACGCTCGGGGTGCTGGTTGCGTTTTTTCTGGCGCTACGCGTCGCAGGAGCGGTGGCGGAGAATCCCGTCAGCGGGCTGTCTACCGACGCCGCGGCCGGATTGTTGATCGCCGACAACCTGTCGGCCGCTTTTCAGATTTTGCTGGTGGTTTTTCTGGGCGGCATTCTCTGGCTGTGGTGGATGCACTACGCCGACAAGGAGGAGAACGCCCCCGAGTTTTGCATCCTGCTGCTGGTCAGCGGACTGGGCATGTTGTTGATGACCAGCACGTCGCACCTGCTGATGATCGT
>CAZMVD010000211.1:0-3563 GCA_964569425.1 uncultured Phycisphaeraceae bacterium | reverse complement strand
TGTAATCAAAATATCAAATACAAACAACAATGCTGTTATGCTTAATAAAGTACTCAGGACAGATTTTCTCATAACTTAATGCTATTAATAAAGTCGATAAATTGCAACTTGATCTGATTATCTAAAGTAATTCTCTAAAGTAAACATCTTGCTCGTTTCACTGTCTTGAGTTTTATTTTTATTACTATTTCGTAAAAATATACAATAAAGATATTCCGCATAATCTCTGCAGGTAATAGCTTCAAATCCTTATTTATAATGCATAATTACCGCATAGCATTTACCTCATTACAAAAACCTTATTAAAAATATAATAGTTTTGCATATAAAATACAAAAAGCTTTGTGTAACACCAATCTCCTTTTACTCATTTTGAGACATTTTTTGCAACAGTTGGATTCTAATAATAAATTTCGCTCAATATCTTACTGAGTAAAAAAAGCATAACTAAAGCTAATGGCTGTTTTAACAAAAGCAAATTCTCTATATACTTATGCAACCTAAATTATTGCGGAAAATATGCAATTAATATGGTTCAATAACCCTTGACAGTAATCTCTTAAAATGGCTTAATAAAATATGGACATTCGAAGCTAAATGTCTAAAAGCTTTTATACCTGACAAAATGCCAAAAGTATCTGCCCAAGATTTATCAATCAAAGAAGCTGCAAAATACCTTAATGTGTCGCGGAAAACACTGCGTCGGTGGGAAGAATCAGGAAAATTAATACCTGAAAGAACAAAAGGTGGTCACAGAAGATACTCACTTGAATTGATTGAAAATTTTAAAAACACCAAAACACACAAACGTGCCTTTTCCTCTCAACCAACTACAGCATCGGTTTCTCACAACAAAACCGGAAAAATAATATCAAACAAAATCCCCTACAATTACAAATTTACTCCAACAAAACCAGATACAGATTTTGTAAATGGTATTACTAAATCAGCAAAATATATTACACCAAAAACCTCAAATGATTCCTTTGACTTGAAAAGTCTATACAAAAATGCCCATCTTTTCAAAATTTCCACAAAATCACTCCCGCATAAACAAAGATTAATAATTTATTCATTTTTTTTGCTAATGTTGTTGTTTACATCAATACTTGGTCTATTCCACACTATAACTGGAGAGAAAATTATATCTTCACTCGGAAATAGAACAAATAAGATTGCTGCTTTCTTGTCTTTTGTTGAATCAAGAGACAGCTCTAGTTTCGAGTTTGAAAATTTACAAAAACAATTGATGGAACATTCAGCTGATTCTAATGTCTTGGCAATTACGAGTTTCGATACTGCAAAATTTAGAAGTAGGGTTGATGCGATTTTTGAACAGGATATAAATATCGATGGAAACGCAATAATCGGATTAGATTTGGCTGTAAATGGACAAAACGTAACATCTACATCTGAACAAATTAATATCTTTAATGAAAATGTCTCAAATATCAATCTTGGAGGTTCAGCAGATACAGTAAGCATAGGTTCTGATACGGGAACTATAACTACCAATAATGATTTAGATGTTATAAACAATCTAACTGTAGGAGGTGATGCTGTAATAACTGGCAATGGCAATTTGGGTTCATTAACAATTAGTGCTGACACAATAACTGACCTTACTGGGCCTGGATTGTCCGTAGTAGACGGTGCTCTCCAAGCCACTATTGGTGATACTATTGATTCTTCCGAAATCCTTGATGGTACAATAGTTGCCTCTGATCTATCATCCACAAATGATCCTACCGACAATTATATTTTGTCCTATGACGCTGCAAGTGGCGGTTTTACTTGGATAATTGACGCCTCTGGTGATACCAGTCTTTGGACAGACGGCGGTGCAATAACTTATTTGTCTGCTACTACAGATGATTTGGCCATTGGCGGTACTACGTCAGGCTCCCCGTTTTATTTTGATGTCTCAACTGGGAATTTGACAGTAGCTGGTAATGTCGCAATAAATGGCGGTGCAATAAACTCAACAAATTCAAATTTTATAATAAATGCAGGAGGTAATGTGGATATTCAAGATTCGGTTACCGTTGATTCGCTAACAACCGATCTGGGTGGAGTGACAATCGCTGCGGGACAAGATTTAATCATTGGAACAATTGGTCTAGGTGATGTGGGTATTAGCAACGTAACCTCTGGAGCCTCTCTCATTGGAGTTTTTGATGAATTTGCAAACTCCAACGCAACTAACCTACAAGACGTTTTAGATGACCTTGACGTAGCAATTGGCGCAGGATCATCAAAATTCTCCCAAGACACAGGGTTTGTCTATTTAACAAACACAACTGACTCGATCACGATCGGTGGAACTACACAGCTGGGCAAACTGGCAGTTGATGGAGATTCGGATCAAATTCAATTATTGGTGCAAGCCAATGGTACACAAACTTCAGATCTTGTTGTATTTGAACAATCAGATGGAACAGATGTGTTTAATGTAACCAATGACGGAAATCTGACTTTGGCAGGCACACTCACAGTTGGAACCGAAACAATAACAGATTTTACAGGCTCAGGGCTTATTAATTCAGCAGGAAGCCTTTCTCTAAACTTATTAACGACTCCTGCAGATGGGCTATCCTCAACTACATTCTCTGCTTCCGGACTCGAGCTTATTTCCGGTCAGCTTAGCTTGCTCCAAGGTTGTAGTACAGGACAACTACTAAAGTGGAATGAAACCAACGACCGTTGGGAGTGTTCGAGCGATCTTGGAGCATCGTCTGCAATTATTAATGTAGAAGAAGACGATGTAAACGTAAGTTCAACAGCAGAGACTGTCGACTTTAATTCATTCTTTACTCTTACCACAGAGGGGGGGGGATCAGAAGTTAATATTTCCCTGAGAGATGACTCAATTAATTTTTCTCAACTATCAGACAGCTTGAGTCTCGATGCTGCAACAACTATAACTAATAGTCTTACAGGCAATCTTACTATGGACTTAACATCCTCTGGAGATTTTGTAATTTCTGACAGTGGGACTCCGTTTGCTACGTTTCGCGATGATGGGGCATTTATTTTGGATTCTATGATAATAGACGGGAATACACTTGGACACACGTCTGATTCGGACTTGCTATCATTTGCCTCCTCTGCCTTAACAATTAACGGAAATCTTCTAGCTGGTACAAACAACACCTACGACATCGGAGCTTCTGGAACTCAGTTTGCAAATATCTACGGACAAGCTCTTTACCAAAACGGGAACCAGGTCTGTGATATATCAGGAAATTGTACAAGTACAACCACATTCTGGAAATTGACGGATGGGTCTCTATCTCCAAGAAGTGACACGCTCGATGTATTGATAGGAAGCTCTGCAACTGCGAGTGCAAAGTTTGGTTTTATCAATGTTGACTCTGGTACTCCTACTGCAACTATTGCAGGTAGTACTGCAAACAATGCCCTTTACATTACAGGTGACGGTAATATCGCCACCACTAATATGCAAGGTTTGACTATTGGTGGATCAACAACTGGTGATATTACAATAGACTCCGGAACAGGGAATATTATCCTCTCTGATAATACAACTGCTTCTGGTAGCC
>CAZMVD010000210.1:0-3586 GCA_964569425.1 uncultured Phycisphaeraceae bacterium | reverse complement strand
CGATGCCGCCCAGCGAGCTGATCGTGAAGCAGGCGCCGGACATGTCGGCCGGGCGGCTGCTGTTTTCGGCGCTGGGCACCGCATACATCCTCGTGGGCATTCAGTTCGAGGAACGCGACTTGCAGACCATGCTGGGCGAGGACTATCGCGAGTACCGCCGCCGCACGCCGATGCTCATCCCGCTGCCGCGGGGGACGAAAGCGGAGCGGGCGACAGAGGGCGGGTGACGGGAATTCCGCAGTATACGTTGGGCGCCATCGGAACAGGGGCGCTGAGGGCGGCGAAGTCAGGGACAGGCCGGAAGCAACGCCACGTCGACCGGCTCGTAGACGGGTACGCGATTGAGCAGGTCGATGACCGTCAGGATGTCGCGCGCGTTGCACTGCCCCGAGCGGTCCACGTCGCACTTCCACAGCGGACACGCGATCGTACCGGTCAGGCAGTTGACGATGGCGGTGACGTCGGTGCTGCGCACCCGCGCGTCGCTGTTCACGTCACCGGGGACATACCCCAGGCACGCATGCGTCTGCGACGGTTCGTGGCGCACGCAGGTCCACGTGCCCAAGGGAATGGACCGGTCCAACTGAACGCGAAAACGATCGTTACCCAATGGCGCGACGTCGACAATGCCCGGCTGCGGCACCGGGTCCACGCTTAGCGTAAACACCCTGAAGTCCGCCGCGGCCAGCGAACCGCTCAGGTCGGTCATGCGGATATCGATCGAATCCCAGCTTTCGAACCGCAGCGCCGGGTTGCCGAGTCGGTGGTGAATGCGTGCATCGGTGGCGCAATGCGGCGGGTTGCTTTCGGCGATCGAAGCCGGCGGCACAAACGGCGGAAACTCGGCCGCCATCCCCTCCCCGCGCTGGATGCCGCCGAACAACAACTGCCCGGTCAGGGTAACCGGATAGCTGGGATTCAGCGCAAAAAAGCCGTGAAGATCACTCTGATAAACGGAGCCGCCGCTCAGCCAGTAAAGTGTCTGGCTTTCTTCGTCGAGCATCATAAGCTCGGGAGGGGGCGATAGCCCGAGGAATCGCCGGTGCAGAGTCTCCAATTCAAGGATCACGACTCCAGCACTCTCCGCCCAAAACAGCCTGTTGTGCACAGCGCCCACGGCGATGCTGGTAGGCGACCCGACCGCGACGACTTCCACGTGGGCCCCGTCCAGGTCCGCGCGGCGCAGGCGCTGCTCGTGCACGGCCCCCCAATAGATCTTTTCGCCGGTCAGGTCAATCGCGAAACCGCCGGGATCCCCGACCCCCTCCGTCACGATGTCCTCCACCGCGCTTCCGTCCAGATTGGCCCGTTGAATCTTCCCCGACCCGGGATCCGTCCAGTAGACCCTCCCGTTGACGTGATCCAGCGCAATATCCTTGGGGGCGGTCAGCCCCTCCGTCACCAGAAATTCGACGTGGGCGCCGTCGCGGTCGGCGCGCATGATGGCCGGCAGTTCCGCATCGGCCCAGTACGTTTTCTCGCCGGCAGGATCGAGCGCGATGCCGCGTGCGCGGCGCAAGGGGTTGGCGAAGATCACCTGGACGCCGCTTCCGTCCGGCCGCCCGCGCAGCAATGAGTTGCCGCTCGTGTAGAACTCCGGTTCGTAGGTGGACCAATACAGCTCTCCGGTGTCGGCGTCCAGGGTGAAGCCCGTCGCATCGATCTCAGCGTAGGGCTCCAGGCCGGTTCCATCCCTGTTCATGCGATACACGTAGTCGCGTCCCGCCCAATAGAGCTTCCCGTCCCCGGGGTTGACTTGCAGCGACCGCCCTGCGGCTGAGGATCCCCTCAGGAGAACCCGCCATGCAGAGTCACTTTGTCCGCGCCGCGCTATGCTTGGTTCGCTGTTGGAATAATAACCGGATACATAGAACGTTAACGTGTCTGCTTCCAGCGCTATGCTGTATACCAAGTCCCCCCAGCTCGGCCACCACGGCTGCGCCTCGGTGCCGTCGAGGTTGGCCCGCCACAAGGACCGTCCGACAGACTCGTTCCAGTAAAGGGCCCCCCGGAGCAGGTCCAGCGCGATTCCCGACACTCTGCTATGCCCGGGATGTTCGAATAGAACTTCGGAATCAGTGCCATCGAGATTTGACCGGCAGACCATTCCACGACGCTCCACCGGTTCCCACCACGGCGGATTCTGGGTCCAGTACAGCTTGCCGCCGGACACGTCGATCGCCAGCGCGTCAACGATGGAATCGACCAACCGCACGATGATCTCCGGGTCGGTCCCGTCGAGGTTGGCGCGGCGGATGAAACGACCGCTGTCATCGCTCCAATAGACTTTAGCGCCGAAAGGATCGAGAACAACGGCCCGCGCCTGGTGCGACGAGAGGATGGCCTCCGGGTCGCGGCCGTCGAAGCGGGCACGCATGATTTGCGGAAGTGCCCCGTCGTAACCCCCCGCCCGTTCCGTCCAATAGATCCACTGACCTGTCGCGTTTTGCTGGGCCGTTAGAAACAGGGCGAGCGCCAACCCCACCGTAAAGTACGACCGCGTGGACATGGGCATGCCTCCCCCAGAGTAAACCTGCCCGTCCCACTCCCCCTCTATTCCAGTGTATCACCCGGAGGCGCATGGGCAAGTCGGTCATCCTTTGGAGTCGACCTGCAGAATGCGTGCCAACGTCAGGCCAGCCGGAAGAAGGCCTGCGTGTTCCGGGCCGTCCGGGCGGCGAAATCGTCGAAGGGTTCGGTGCGGAGGGCGGCGAGGAAGCGGGCGGTGTGGGCGACGAAGGCCGGCTCGCACGGCCGTTTGCCGCGAAGGGGTTCGGGGGAGAGGTAGGGAGAGTCGGTCTCGATCATGAGCTGGTCGGCCGGGTAGGCGCGGGCGATATCCTGGAGCCACACCGACTTGCGGAAGGTGACGATGCCGGTGAAGGAGATGCGCCAGCCGTGGGCGGCGATGCGCGCGGCCTCGTCGGCGGTGCCAGTGAAACAGTGGAACACGGCCGGGCGGTGTTCGAAGCCGTGGTCGAGCAGCAGGCGGATGGTGTCGTCGAGCGCTTCGCGGCTGTGCAGGACCAGCGGCTTTTCGAGGTCGCGGGCGCGGGCGAGCTGTGCGGCGAACACGTCGCGCTGCACGGCGCGGTCGGCGAAGTCGTAGTGGTAGTCCAGCCCCATCTCACCCAACGCGACGACGCGCGGATCGGTCCAGGTCTTTGCCAGGGCATCGAGGTCGGCGCGTGATACCTCCCCGGCGTGGTGGGGGTGGATGGCCGCGGCGACCGACACCCGCCCGGCAAAGCGTGCGGCCAGGGCGAGCGCGCGGTCGATATCCGCTGGCGACGTCCCCACCGTGATGATGTGATCCACCCCCGCGGCGGCGCAGCGCGCCAGCACGCCGTCGATCTGCGAATACAGCTCGTCGTACGTCAGATGGGCGTGCGAGTCAATCAGGGCCATGGGTGAATTCCTTTGGTTACTCCTCAGCGTGACCGGGAGGGTGGCACGGATTGGCTCCGGCCGGTTGTACTAGATCAAGTCATTCGCCACGGCCCTGCTGCGCGGGGCTGCACGACACACCGGCACGAATCGTCCGCCCTCCGGGCGGCGAATTCAAGTGAAGGCCGTCCGGCGGCTG
>CAZMVD010000209.1:0-3641 GCA_964569425.1 uncultured Phycisphaeraceae bacterium | reverse complement strand
GGGCGCGGCATCGGGCTGCACAACAAGCTGCGGGCCTATCAACTGCAGGACCAGGGGCTCGACACGGTGGAGGCGAACGAGCGGCTGGGGCTGCCGGTCGACCGCCGCGATTATGGTGTGGGCGCTCACATCCTGCGCGACCTGGGGCTGCGCAAGCTGCGCATCCTGACCAACAACCCCAAGAAAGTGAATCGGCTCGAGGTCTACGGCATTACCATTGCCGAGCAGCTAACGCTTGAAATGGCGGTGGACGAGTACAACGCCGCCTATCTCAAGACCAAGAAGGCCAAACTCGGACACCGTCTGAAAGGCGTTTAGCCTCACATCCCTTTGTCGGCCGGCCATTCCTCACTCCGCAACCGTTGGTGCGCCGCTCGGGCGTACGTTCAATTGCGGCCGATCGGTTGATTATTCTGCGAATTCGTCGGTCTTGGTGTAGCCCTCAGGCACTTGCAGCTTGAACGGGTCCGCGTCGAGTTTGGGATTGACGGCCAGTTTGCTCAAGGTAAACGTGATGGTGCCGGTTTCGCCCTTGTCGTTGACGATGGTGCGGACCATCTTGCGCGGCATCCAGTCCCTGCCGGATACGTACCAGGTCGTCTTGCGGTCCTTGCTCTGCACACATTCCACCACGTGGCACTCGTGCCCGTCGAGGGTGGCGGGCTCCTTGAGTTCGATCGTCTCGGCCTTGAACTCTTCCGCAAAAGGATCGGCGGCGCCGAAATCGCCCAGCACCACGCGGCGGATGTTGCGCCCCTGCCGCCCCAGCACCGCAGGGTCCATGTCTTCATGGGCCTTCTTCGTCCGCGCGTCGATCAGAAAGTATTTGTCGCCGTCGCACCCCGCGGTCAGCTTGATTTCCTCTTCGCTGTTGGCGCTCTTGAGCGCCACGTCGGCGAAGAACCGCTCGATCTTGTGCTCCGAGTGTTTGCCCACTACCGCGGTGCCGCGCAAGCTGGGAACGAAGGCCGTCAGCCATCCCTCAGCCAGATACTCCGCCTCGTACTTGATTGACTTGGCCGCACGCGCGGCGTCCTGCATCTTGGTCAAGACAGCCTTGCCGTCCGCGGGGGCGGCGGTGTCGCCCTGTCCGACCAACGCCGCCAGAAACGACACGGTTGCCGGAAGTAGGTAGGTAGCGAGCATCAGGAATTCTCCATTTCAGTTTGGGGTATGGGAAAGTCGCGCCGTCGCGACGAGTCTGGCACGCCGCCGATCAGCGCAAGATAACTCTCCCCGCCCTCGACATCCAGTGTAACCGGTGGCCTGCGCAGGTCCAACCAGCGCCTCCGTCACTCCCCGCCCGTTGGCCGGTAGCACGCGATCAACCCGGGGCCGACCGGGCGCGACGCTGTTCGAGCTTCTCCTGGTTGCGGCGGACTTTTTGCAGTTCCTTTTCGTGCGCCGGGTGGCGCGGGCCGGTGAGCAGTCCGTGTTGCGGGGCGTAGAAGGCCTGCTGGTTGGCCGCGGCGGCCACGTCTCGCTCCAGCCGGCCGGAGGTGCTCTGGGCGGCGTGCACCTGGGCGGCCACGATCATGCCGACGACGTTGCTTTGCTGGGCGCTTGGGCTGTATTGAAACGCCTGGTGGCGGCGCCACAGTTCCGTGCGCGTGTCGGCATCGACCAGACGATAATCGAGCACCACGGTCGTGGTGGTGTTGAGCACCACGTAAGTGGTGGTCCAGCGCCGAATGGTGGCGTAGAGCACCGCATCGGCGCCGAAGACCTCGCACAACTTCTCGGGTGGGATCTGGTGCATTTCGGGCGGCAGCGGCACGCCCTCAGCCTTGAACAGCGCGTCGACCACCGCAACCGGCAGCACGTAATAGCCGCGCTCCGCCAGCAGGGTGGTGACGGTGGACAGAAACATGCCCGAGGCCTGCACCTCCAGCGATTCGTTGATCGGCGGCAGCACCAGCACGGAGCGGGGGAAGTGCCGCAGGTAGGGGCCGTAATCGGTGCGCGGCGCGGCGCAGGCGGAGGCGAGGAGCAAAACGGCGGTCGAGAGTGCTGCCAGGCGGGCGTTCATCGTTGCCTCGCGAGCAGGAAGTTCATGAAGTGCCTGCTTTCGGGGAACAGGCGTTTTTCCATCTCGAAACAGAATCGTGCCCGTTCGCTGTCACCGGTCATGAGGTACAGGTAGCCGAGGTGGGCCATCTTGCCGGGGGGGATGGCACGGCCGCGGCGCTGGGTACGATCGACTTCCTTCTGGAGGCGCTGCGCTTCTTTGGCGGCGCTGAAGTCCTCGCGGCTGGCGTACATGCGGTAGACGGACAATTCGTAGGTGCCCCAGTCGTAAAGCGTCCGCTGGCAGCCGGCGGCCAGCACCAGAAGGCCCAGGAGAAAGTGACAGGCACGCGGCATCGCTTATTCGACCACCGTGGACCAGGCGCCAGCTTCCAGCCCGGCGATGAGCCGGTCGAGGGCCTGGATCATGGCGAGGTTGAGCACCTTGTCGGCGAGGGTGGCGTCGTAGCCGGCGGTGGAGCCGAAGCCGAGCACGCCGCGATCGGTCAGGTCGTATTCGCCGGCGCCCTGGCAGGAAAAGAGCACTTGCGAGGTGCCCACGTCCACGATGGAGAGCGTGACCTTGCTGTACGCGATCTGGGTGCGCGAGCGGTGGACGAGGCTGTCGCGGCGGCCGACTTCCCTGCGGCCGAACTCTGTAACCGCGCCGGTGAGCACGACCTCGCCGCCGGTGATGCGCTGCGACTGCCCGGAATAGGCCGCCTCGGTGGCGAGGTTGTCCATGTTGTCGCGGTCCATGAGCACGAAGCGGCCGCTCTGCGACAGATGCGTCATGAGGATGTTGCGCGCCTGCGCGCCGAGGCGGTCGGAGCCGTCGGAGAAGATGCCGCTCATGTACGGCGCGCGATTGGTAAACGCGCCGATGACCAGGCGGTGCTTGCGCCCGGCGTAGGGGGTGCCGCGGCTCTGCACGGTGCTGACTTCGACGGCGCGGTGGCTCTCGCGCGCCGAGCAGCCGGGCCAGCAGGCCAGCACCAGAGCCGCGCAGCCCAGTAGGACACACCGGTTCAGCCCGCGGCGGAGAAAGTGACAGTCGATTGACAGCAATCCGTTCATGGCGACTCCATCCTCTTTCGTGCGCTCCGGCGGCGGTGAAAAGAAGGGCTTCTTCCTGATCGGTCATCGTACGGGCCGCGGGCCCCGTCCGTCAACGCGGGCGGCGGCGAACGCCATACCGAACCCGTGGCGTCACCGTCTTCGCGGGCGTCAAAGGTCGCACCCCGGCCGGCCGCGACGCGGGCAGGCCGTCCCTCGCGCAAACAACGTACGGGGCGCGCGCTCGGCGCGGCGCGCCAAGCGCCCACGCCAATCGCCGCATGCTACTGTGGCACCGGCTTGTAAACGGTGGGATGCAGCAACCACTGTGGCACCGGTTTGTAACCGGTGGGATGCCGCAACCATGTTTCACGTGAAACAGTCTTGCGCGAGAAAGCCGAAAGCTGAAAACCGAAACGCCGAAATGGCTGTGAAATGCGCAACCATGTTTCACGTGAAACAGTCTTGCGCCGGGCTGCGGGTCGGGAGTGCTCCCCATCCGCCCCCCTTGCCAAGGGGGGTTGGGGGGTCGCGCAAACGTGTTTCGCGCGAAACAGCTCTGCGCCATATTAACCGGT
>CAZMVD010000208.1:0-3729 GCA_964569425.1 uncultured Phycisphaeraceae bacterium | reverse complement strand
CAGCGCCATCGCCGCCACACCCACCACCACCGTCAGCCCCAACGAAGCGGATGGACTGCTCCGCCGCCGGGCGTACGGCCGCGATACGGTCATAAACGAACTTGGAGTCGAACCGTTCCAGTTCATAGGCTAAGCCATGTGCCCTCGGGCGCCGACGGAAACCCGGCGGGTTACTTTCGACGCTTAACGCCGTACTTGCTGCGGCTGCGGTTGCGCGGCCGGCCGTCCTTGTCGTTCTCTACCCCGGCACAATCCAGGGCGCCGCGAACGATGTGGTACCGCACGCCCGGCAGATCGCGAACACGTCCACCGCGAACCAGCACAATCGAGTGCTCCTGCAGGTTGTGATCCACACCGGGAATGTAAGCCGTAACTTCTTTGCCATTGGTAAGCCGCACGCGCGCCACTTTTCGCAGCGCCGAATTCGGCTTCTTGGGAGTTTGCGTCTTTACGATTAAGCACACAGCGCGGCGCTGGGGGCACTGGTCCAGGTCACGGACCTTGGATTTCCCCCGCTCAATGCGACGGCCGATGCGAATCAACTGACTAATCGTCGGCATAACTTAACCTCAACTACCCTTCCTCATGTTGCGGTTCGGCGCCGCCATCAGGACGCCCATTACCTATCCGATCTACTCCGCACCCGGCGCGTCCCGCTCACCGCCGTCAACGGAACCAACCGCGACGCCACCTTCTTCGGTGCCGCCCAGGTCACCCGGACCCTCGTCGACAGCCTCGAAACTATCCGGCGTGATCGCCGCGATGGCAGCCACATCGGGCAGAACCGGAATCGGCTCACCCAGCAGCTTGACCCGCATTTGCTGGTATTGCGGGAACCCGGTTCCCGCGGGAATCAGGTGCCCCAGTATGACGTTTTCCTTCAATCCACGCAACTCATCGGAAAAACCGCCCAGCGCCGCCTCGGTGAGCACCTTCGTCGTCTCCTGGAAGGAAGCGGAGGAAATAAACGACTCACTCGACAAACTGGCCTTTGTAATGCCGAGCAGCACGGCGCTCGCCTGGGCCGCCTTGGGCTTTTTGCCCTTGGCCGGCTCGCCGCCGGCCGCTTCGGATTTCTCGTTGGCGGCCATCAATTCGCTGCGCGAAACGATCTGGCCGACGTGCAATTCCGTATCTCCGGCATTCGCGATCACCAGGCTCTTCGACAATCGCTCATTCTCCTTGCGGAATCGGAACCGGTCGACCATTTCCCCGGGCAGAAATTGACTGTCCCCGGGGTTGTCGATCCGCACCTTCGAAAGCATCTGGCTGAGGATCACCTCCAGGTGCTTGTCATTGATGCTCACATTCTGGCTGCGATACACGGCCTGGACTTCTGCCTGCAGGTATTGCTGCAGCGACTCCTCGCCCTTGATGCGCAGAATGTCGTGGGGAATCAGCGGCCCTTCGATCAGCGGATCGCCCGCTTCCACGTGATCGCCGGCATGCACCAGCAGGTGCTTATCCTGCGGAACGTGGTGCTCCTTCTCCATGCCGCTTTCGTTCTTGATCACAATGGTCATCTTGCCACGGCGCTTGTCCGCGCGGATTTCAACCTTTCCGGAAATCTCCGCCATGACCGCCGGCTCCTTCGGACGCCGCGCCTCGAACACTTCGGTCACGCGCGGCAGGCCCCCCGTAATATCCTGGGTTCCGCCCATCGCCCGCGGCTGGCGTGCCAGCTCGATGCCCGGAAGAATCTCCTGTCCTTCCTTGACTTCGATGCGCGCCTTGGCCGGCAGATAGTGATAGTCGAGCACGTTGCCCTTCTTGTCTTCAATGATGATCTGCGGGTGCTTCTCGCCTTTGTGCTCGATGACCACGAATTTCGTGCTGCCCGCCTCCTGCTCCAGACGAACCGTCTCGCCCTCGGCCACGTCCTGGAACCGAACGGTCCCCTTGACCTCCGACAGGATGGGCGTGAGGTGCGGGTCCCATTCGCACAGGATATCCCCGCGCGAAACCGCTTCGTCGTCCTTCACGTGCAACACGCTTCCGTAGGGCACCTTGTCGCGCGAGAGCTCACGTCCTTTATCGTCAACGATCAGGATCTCGCCGTTACGCTTGAGAACAACCATCCGCGACCCCCCTTCGGCAGAGGGCACGCTCACCGCATTAAGGTCGTGGTAACGGACCCGTCCCTTGTGGTTGGCCTTCAGTTTGTTCTCGGTGGCCGCCTTCTGGGCTACGCCACCCGTATGGAACGTCCGCATCGTCAATTGTGTTCCGGGCTCGCCGATCGATTGCGCCGCGATGATGCCGACCGCCATCCCCTCCTCCACCAACCGACCGGTGGACATGTCCATGCCGTAGCACAGCGCGCAAATGCCCATCGGGCTCTCGCACGTCAGCGGGCTGCGCACGCGAATCTTGTCGAGCCCGAGTTCCTCGATCTTCAGGGCAATCTCTTTGGTGATGATGTCATTCTCACCGACAATCAGCTTGTCGGTGATGGGGTTGCGAATGCCGTCCCGCGCAATGCGCCCCGTAATGGCTTCGCGCAGCGGAATGTCGACTTCCTCTCCCTTGTAAATCGCTTCCTTGGTGATCCCGTGGATCGTTCCACACTCCTTCATGGTCACAATGACGTTTTGCGCCACGTCGGCCAGCTTGCGCGTCAGGTACCCGGAGTCGGCCGTTTTCAGCGCCGTGTCCGCCAGGCCCTTGCGCGCCCCGTGCGTCGAACTGAAATATTCGAGCACCGAAAGCCCTTCGCGGAAATTGGCCTTGATCGGCGTCTCAATGATCTCACCCGAGGGTTTGGCCATCAGCGCACGCATGCCCGCGAGCTGGCGAATCTGGTCCACGCTGCCGCGCGCCCCGGACTCGGTCATCAGGAAAATGGGATTCAGGTAGGGCTTGGCCCCGGCGTCGTCCGGGAGGCGGTAACGCAGTTCGCTGTCGCGATAGTCGTTCTTCAATTCGGTCATCATCGCCGCGGTCACCTGCTCGCGCGCATGAATCCACACGTCCACCACCTGGTTGTAGCGCTCCAGTCGCGTCAGGCTCCCCTCCCGGTAGGCCTTTTCGATCTTGTCCACCGCCTTCTGCGCCGCGTCGATGATCTTCTGCTTGGCCTGGGGAATGCGCATGTCGGATACGCCGAAGGACAGCCCGGCCAGCGTACTGTGCTTGAAGCCGAGGTCCTTGATGCGGTCCAGCAGGTCGATGGTCGCGGCGCGCCCCAGCCGCTCATAGCAGTCCGCCACCACCCGGACCAGCCCCTTCTGCGACAACGCACAGTTGTAAAAGGGCATGCCTTCCGGCAGCACGTCATCGAAAATCAGCCTGCCCACCGTGGTCAGAATGCGCCCGTTCGCCGCCATCGGCTCAATCGACCCTTTGGCTTCCGTGACCAGCGCCTTGCGGCTCACCCGCACCATGATGCGATCATGAATCGTGATCCGCTTATGGTCGTACGCGGTCAACGCCTCAAACGGATGCGCGAACCGCGGCAGTGCCTTTTCGTCCACGGGCAACGTCACGTGGTCAGTCGTCAGGTAGAAGCAGCCCATCCCACTGTCCTGCGTCGGCGACCTGATCGGGTTCCCGTTCGCCGGGCTGAAAATGTTGTTCGTCGACAGCATCAGCACGTGCGCTTCCACTTGCGCCTCGATGGACAGCGGAAGGTGCACGGCCATCTGGTCGCCATCGAAGTCCGCATTGAACCCGCGGCAGACCAGCGGATGAATCTTGATCGCGTTGCCTTCCACCAGCACCGGCTCGAAC
>CAZMVD010000207.1:0-3814 GCA_964569425.1 uncultured Phycisphaeraceae bacterium | reverse complement strand
GGATGGTGCATTGAAACGGCACCCGCGCACCTCGTCAAGGCGAAACGCAACACCAGCCAAGCCGACAAACGAACTCTCGCCCCCGCCGCCTCATGCCCTTCCGCTGGCACCCCTTCAATTGATCCGTACGATTCGGCCATGGCACACAGGACTCTTTCATCCACCCGCTCGGCGGGCACACCCCTGCCCGTGTTGAGCGGACTGTTTGACCGGCTGTGGGAGACCTACGGCCCCCAGCACTGGTGGCCTGCCCGCACGCAGGAGGAAATCGTCGTCGGCGCCATCCTCACCCAGAACACCGCCTGGACCAACGTCGTCCGCGCCATCGCGAAACTACGCGCGGCCGGCGCGCTGAACTTCGCCGCGCTGCGCGACTTGCCGCGAAACCGATTGGAGCAACTGATCCGTCCGTCAGGAACCTACCGCGTCAAAGCCGCGCGGCTCAAGGCGTTTGTGCAGTACCTCTGGCAGCACCACGATGGGAAGCTGGCGTGGCTGCTCGCCGGCGACGTGGAAGAAGCGCGGGCGAGACTGTTGTCGATCCACGGCGTCGGCCCCGAAACCGCCGACGCCATCCTTCTCTACGCCGGCGGCCGCCCCACGTTCGTCGTCGACGCCTACACCCGCCGCGTCTTCCGTCGCCACAAACTCATCGAACCGAGCGCCGGCTACGAATCGATCCGCGCCTTCGTCCACCGCGACATCCCCCCGCAGCCACACGTCTACAACGAGTTCCACGCGCTGCTCGTGGAAGTCGGCAAGCGCCACTGCCGCACCCGCGCGCACTGCACCGGATGCCCCCTCGCCGCGCTGCCCCATGACGATACTTTGTGACAACACGCCGTCACTCACGGCGTGGAATTGGGATATGATCGTGGAACAGGACGGCGGCGCCCCCCGGCCGCGGGCGCCCCCGCAACCCGAGCCCGCAGGCGTGAGTATCGTCCGTGGTGTACCTGAAAAGGCCCGCCGGGCCCCCCTACGTCGCCGTTCACGTCGGCAGCGGCGGAGGTGCGGCCGAAAACAGCGAACCCAGTTGCGGCACCTCGGCCGCCGGCAGCCACGAGGTCATCCCCGCGGTCCACACCATCGTGCCCGCGTGCACCTCGCGCCGCGCCACCGCCTCGGCAAGCTGCGGCAAGGCGAAGGGCCCGCGCGTCTGACCATTGACCGCAATATGCCACATTGTGGCACTCGACGGCGGCGGCATGGTCGCCACCCCGCCCGCCATCTGGGGCATCAGCCGTCCGGCCATCGCCAGCCCCACCCCCATCCCGATTCCCTCCGACGCCGCCCCGCCGCCCGATGCGGCACCCGCGCCCCCCAGCGCCTGCCCGAACTGGTACTGCTGGTAGCGCTCCATGTCGCCGATCACGCTCATGCTCGAGCGCGTATCAATGGCCCGCTCGACGGCTTCCGGCAAAGACACGTTGACGATGTACAACTGGGGAATGTCCAAACCGTATTCGTCGTCGATCCGCTCCACCACGCGACCACGCAGCGTTTCCGAAAGCTGCTGATAATCACGTGCCAAGTCGAGCACGCTCTGCGGCTTCTCCGCCAGCATCGTCGCCAGCGTGCTGTTGATGATCGAGCGAATAAACGCCTGAATCTCCTCCGCGTCGAAAACCGAGTCCGTGCCCACCACCTCGCGCAACAGCGCCGCCGGTTCGCTCGCCTTGAGCGTATAGGTCCCGAACGCACGCAGGCGCACCGGCCCGAAGTCCGGATCGCGCAGCGGAATGGGGTTGGGCGTGCCCCACTTCAAATCGGTGATCTGCCGCGTGGAAACAAAGTACACCTCGCACTTGAACGGACTGTCAAAGCCGTGCATCCAGCCGCGCAGCGTGCTCAGCACCGGCAGGTTGGCCGTCTGCAATTCGTACTGGCCGGGTTGAAAAACATCGGCAAGCTTGCCCCGGTCCACAAACACCGCCATCTGACCCGGCCGCACGATGAGCTGCGCGCCCTGCTTGATCTGATTGTGGTAGCGCGGAAAACGCCACACCAGCGCGTGGCCGACGTCGTCGATCCACTCAACAATGTCAATCAACTCGCCGCGTAGTTTGTCCAACATGCCCATCAGCTCGACTCCTTTGAACGTCACACAAAACGAGCCGCGGGGTTGCTCCCCTTGACCCCCAAAGTCAAGGGCAGACCGCGCGGACGTTCCCAATCCCACGTCTCATGCTGTTCGTGGCACCAGGCCAGCGCCCAACGGAACCGGGCGCCCCCCTCACCAGCGTCTCCCTGGCGCGCGCTCGATCGCCGCCAGCTCGCCATGGTTCAGCCAGATCAGCCCGCAACCCGCGCACGAATCGATCACCACGTTTCCCGGCCCGTAATAGGGGTGAACCTCCATCGCCTTGGCGCACCGCGGGCAATCCACCCGGCGCTGCATCTCCCGCGGATCAAGCGGAGCCGGCTTCACCGGCGGCTCCGTGCGTTTCGCACGACGCATGTTCACAATGACCAGAAAATCGTCATTGGTCACCAGCAGCCCCCGGCAGGTGCCGCACTGCTCCACCGTCCGCCCTTCAATCAGGCCAAGGGACAGCAGCGCGCGACACTCCGGGCAGTGGTGCTCCCCGTCACGCCCCACCGGCTGAACGCCGTCAGGGCTCGCCTCCAACGCCTGGACGAACGCATACGTGGCACAATAAGTGCACGTAAAGTGGCCGCGACCCGCATGCCACTCCATCGGTGCCCCGCAATTCGTGCAGTTCATCAAGAACGACCCCGGGCTCTCTGAACACGCCCGCCGTAAGCGAAGGCGGGTGCCTTTCTATCGGCAGTCGCGGCGCCCCGCTGACCGCACGCCAAGCGTCCGAGAATCAGAAAGACCGACAGCGCGGCAGGCTCATGCGGTTTCTTGACACGCACACCCCGCGCCCCTACCGTCGCCGCGGAACACAAGGGACACCAGCGCGCCAAGAACGACACCGGCCGGACATGCCCAAAACCTTCTACGTCATCGACGGCCACGCCCAGATCTATCGCGCCTTCTATGCGCCCTTCCGCGACCTCACCAGCCCCTCCGGCGAGCCCACCCGCGCCACCCACGTCTACTGCCAGATGCTATTCAACCTCATCCGCCAGCGCCGGCCGGACTACCTGGCCATGGTCATGGACGTCAGCGACGAAACCGTCTTTCGCCGCGACCTCGACCCCAACTACAAGGCCCAACGCGACCCCGCGCCCGACGGGCTCCACGTGCAGGCCGACCGAATCGTCGCCATCGTCTCCGCGCTCGGCGTGCCCATCTTCCGCTTGCCCGGCTTCGAGGCCGACGACCTCATGGCCACCATGGTCGAACGCCTGCGCGACCAGGACGTGGAAATCTTCCTCGTCAGCAAGGACAAAGACCTTGACCAGCTTCTCTCCGACCGCGTGCGGCTCTACGACCCCAACGGCGACCAGGTCATCGACCCCGCCAGGCTGCTGGACACCAAAGGCTACACCCCGGACAAAGCCGTCGAAGTGCAAACCCTCTCCGGCGATTCCACCGACAACATCCCCGGCGTACCCGGCATCGGACCCAAAACCGCCGCCAAGCTCATCAACCAGTACGGCTCCGCCCAGGCCGTGCTCGAACACGCCGACGAGTTAACCCCCAAAATGGCCGAAAAGGTCAAAGCCTTCGCCGCCCAACTGCCCATCACCCGGCAGTTGGTCACGCTGCGCCGCGATGTGTCGTTCGACTTTGATCTCGCCGCGTGCGCCGTTGATCGACTCGACGTCGCCCCCGTCCGCCCCATCTTCGACGAACTCGGCTTCACGCGACTCCGCGAAGCCCTCGAATCGTTGCGCGACA
>CAZMVD010000206.1:0-3831 GCA_964569425.1 uncultured Phycisphaeraceae bacterium | reverse complement strand
TGCGGGTAGCGGGGTGTGCCGCCGGCCTCTTCGCCGACGATGTGGTCGGCGATGATCGCATAGGAGAAAGTCCACGGGCCGATTTCGTCGCGGTTGGGGGCGCGACGGTTGCTGGGGGTGTGGCGCCTGCCGCTGATCAACTTCATGGGCCGGCCGTCGAAGTTGACGTAGTTGCTGACCAGCGGATCGAGCGCCTTGCCGGTGCCCCAGGGGGTGTGGCTGAATGGGATGCCCTGCCCGACCGGTCCGGCGGTGCGGAACCAGTAAGTCATGGTCCAGCCCTCGGGTCCGGCTTGTTCGGGGTAGCCCTTAATGGCGCCCGGGCAGCGCCAGCTCTGCTCGTTGACGTATTCGCGGAGGACGCGGCCGATGGTGGTTTTGTGGGCGGGGTCGAAGGGATCGGCATCGGGGTCGGTGAGGTTGATGTCCTCCATGAACGGGGCGCGGTCGCGGTTGTTGAGCGCGTATTGCAGGATGCCGCTCCAGATGTTGCGGATGTTGTTGCGGCAGGCGACCTGGCGGGCCTGCTCGCGGGCGCGGCTGAGGCTGGGCAGCAGGATGGAAATAAGCAGCGAGATGATGGCCGAGACCACCAGCAGCTCGATGAGGGTGAAGCCGCGAGATTGTTTGGCGGTACACATGGTTGAACGCTCCTTCGGCCGGCGAAGGCGATAGGCCGGCGGATCATGGTCCTCCGGTGAATCTGCGGAAAAAGTCGGCGGCGTCGCGCGAGTCCACGTCGCCGTCGGCGTCGAAATCGAAGACGTCCAGGCACTGGGCGCGAATGACCGAAGGCGGGGGCGTGTTCGGCCCCTGCAGGCAGCTTGACAGCTCCGCCCAGTCATCCAGTGCCACATGGTTGTCGCCATCCACGTCGCCGGTGGGCGCGGTCCGCAGGTCGATGACCAGCTTGGGCGCTTTGGCCGCCGGTATCGGCGGAAAGCCCCCGCTGGGCTCGGTCGCTTCTTTGAGGAAAAACGTCGGATTGCCGGGTTCCTGCTCGCCGGTTTCCACCAGCGAGGTGATCGCCACCACCACCCGGCCGTGGTGAAGCTGCTCCTGGAAATAGCGTTTCACCAGCCCGTCGAGCAGTTGAAGGTTGACCGAGAAGACCACGTCGAAGGCGGCCGCTTGCGCGCCGGGCGTGTAGCCGATGGGGTGGCCGATCGCCCAGGGAATGGGGGTGAACGGGCACACCTCCTGCGGATGGGCGCACAGCGGAGTGTCGAGCCCTTCGTTCCAACGCCCTTTCACAGAGTCCTCGACGTGCAGCATTGCTCCGCTGCCGGCTTGGAACGTCATGGGGAACGGGTCGCGGGGAACAAACGAGCACACGTTCTGACCGAACAGGCAAGTGCCGCCCACGTAGGGGGTCGTTTGCGTCCAGGTGAAGTAATTGTATTGGGGGCCGAAGCCTACGCCGAACAGTTCCAGCGGCCGGCCGGGGTCGGGGTCGGGCACTTCCGGGCCGTCCATGATGCCGTTGTTGTTGGCATCGTAAGTGAACCACTCGTCCACCGTCAGGTCCACGGGCCAGGTGGCGGGGAAGATGAAGACTCCGCAGTCGCCGGGGGGACAATCCTGATGGGTGAGCGTGACGGTGATCGCCTGAATATCGTAGGCGGCGAAGGAGCGACCGGTGTCGATCTGCGCCGCGGTGTTCCAGGCGATGAGTATGATCCCGTCGCGGTCGTTGAAGCCGGCGTAAAACACATTGCCCACCGAACCGAATAAGGGTCCGGTGTCGCGCGTGCCCGGGGTGAAGTTGAACGGATAGTGCCACACGTCGTCACTCGGTTTGAGGAACACGAACTCTTCGGCGGCGGCACGGGGCGCGGAAACCAGCCCCGAGGCCGCGGCCAAAGCAGTGATGGTGAAGACAGTCATGCGCATGTCAGGCGTTCCTTCGCGTGCGGCGGCGCAGCACGGCCGGGACGGCGCAGCACAGGAACAGAGCCAACGTCGCCGGCTCGGGGATGATGCTGACCTTGTCCAAACCGAAAGTAATGAACTCCGACCCTGTTAGGCTGCGGGCCTGCACGCCGATCTGCATGTTGCCGACCTGGCTGAGCACGCCGGCGAAGGTTCCCGGCGGCTCGGGCGTGATGTCGGCCGGCGTGATGGGCAGCAGGATTTCGGTCCATTGGTTTGCGGGCACCACCGCGCTCGACAGGCCGACCACGGCGGGGAAGTTGGCCGCGGTGGCCATGCGCGCGAAAAACGTCAGGCTGGTCGAAACGTGGGCGTCGTGGCGGATGAAGAAGCGCAGCTCTGTGACGCCGTCACTCAACCAGTCGCCGGTAAACGCGCCGCCGCTGGCGCCGAGGGCCTGGTGGGCGCGAAACAGCGAGGCCACTTCCAGCGAACCCTCTCCGCGCAGCGCGAACTGGCTGGAGACAAATGCACCGCCGTCGGGACCGCCGCTTGCGTGGTGGGGCAGAGGCATCGTGCCCGCCGAATCGACGAACCAGTTGGCGGGACCGGTCGTGAAATCTTCGGTAAAGGGCACCGTGGCCGCCTGGGCGGTTAGGGCACAGAAACAGATCACGCTGCCGGCCCACATCGCGGTCCAACAGCCCGAAACGGCAGATCTCGAATTTGAGCTAACCATGGTTTTCTCCTCCGGAAGAACAGGTGAAGCGATCTTGCGGGATCCCGGGGGAAGCCCGCGCAGTAACGCACGTTTACCAGCCACTGTGAACACCACCGGCCCGTGGCTCTCCGTTCTTTGCCATGCAAGTTTCGTGCCAAGCGCGGCAAGCCGGGCGATGAAGCCTGTTGACCATCAAATGGTGTTTATGAACTTCGCATCGCGGTGCCGTGCGGAACTGCGAGCTAACGCGCAGGCGCAAGCGGACCAACAACCCGCAGTGCGAAACAACGATCAGATTGGAATCAGCAACGAGGGGGAGCGCGCGGACCTGCGCGGCTTACGAAACACATGGACAGGAGGGGATGCGGCTCAGACTCCCAGCCGCGGCGGACGAGGCAATGCAACAGGGCGTGGCCGGATTCGCGGAGCAGGGCGGCCCACCAGTTGGACAGCCGCCGGATGACGCGGCGCACCACGCGCGGGTCGAGCACGCTGCCGAAGACCAGCAAAGCGGCCCAGGGCGCGGGCGAAACGTTCGCTTCGCCATTCAGCGCGCGGCGGGCGACGCCCACGTGCAACAGCACAACCACCAGCACCGCGGCCACCGCCGAGCGCCAGCCGGGCCTCAAGCGAAGGCAGGGTACATCGATGAGCTTGAGGACGAAAAACGAGGAAGAGACCAACAGCACGAAGAACCGAAGTATGGGCACTTCGGTCGTTGTCCCGAAAGAAGCGGAATAAAACGCCGCGACCACCGGCCCGAGGTGAAGCAGCAACATCAGCGCCCAGAACGCGCGCCGCAAGCCGTGCCCCACCGAACGGCGGGTGTCGAAGGGAATTCGCGAAGTGGCTGGTTCAGCGTACATCTGCGCTCAGCAGATCCCACAGCTACCGGACCAAGACCATGAGTCCAACGACCGCAAGGAAAGACTACAACCATACCCCGAAAAGTCAACCACGTTTGTCCTGGCCTGATAGCCGATTCTCTGACGACGGCGCGGCCCAACGCGGACTTGACGGCGCAGGGCGCCTTTTCTATTCTGACGCGGCGGCGCAATGTGCCGTGCTGGCCGTCGGCGGTGAAAGGCCGGGGTACGTTGGCACGCGCGAGCGTGAGCGATGCCCGCGGCGATCCGTTCCGGCCCGCCCGTCGGGGCAGGTAGCTCAGTTGGTAGAGCAACGGACTGAAAATCCGTGTGTCGGCGGTTCAAGTCCGCCTCTGCCCATTTGTTCCAAGT
>CAZMVD010000205.1:0-3887 GCA_964569425.1 uncultured Phycisphaeraceae bacterium | reverse complement strand
GCCATTAAAGCAGGGCGCGAATCATTCCGCCGAACCATCAGAAATGGCCAGACCCAGGCAGGAAGGCAGCCCCAATCCGGATGAAACGCCGACCGCCCGTCGAGAGAAAAGCCGGTCCGGCCTGGTTTCGTGACCGATAAGTTCTGCCACTGTCACCGCGGCGCAACTAGCGGCGGATTTCCGTTGACCCGCGCCCGCCCAATCGCCAAGATTCAGCAGGAGGAATCGCGATTGCCGTTCGCGTCGCGCGGGTGGAAGGAAAGGCGAGTGCGTCATCATGAGTGTCATTCGAAAGACGGCGTTGGAGGTGCTGCTGCTTGGCGTTCTCGGCGTCTCCGTGGCTTTCGCGGCCAATGGAGTGCGCGGGCAGGGGCTCAATCCGCTCGAAAACTACTTTCGCAAGGCGCCGGTCAATCTGCCCGAGAAGGCCCCCGTCGGCGTGAGTGCTTTGGGCACCAACGGTGAACGGTTCGCGGCTGAGGAGCGCGCCCGGCCGGCATCGGCGGCGGCCAGGGTCTCTGCGCCCGCGGCGGGCGCCGCATCCGCCGCGCCCGCGAAGAAGCACCTGGAGCACCCGTACCAGGAAATCGACCTGGCCGGCGTGGTCGCGCTGCACAACGACCCGAACACGCTGGCAGGGCTGAACATTTTCGTGGACGCACGCAACGACGAAGCGTATGAAGCGGGTCATATCCCCGGCGCCGTGCAGTGCGACCACTATCGGCTCGATCGCTACATCGATAACGTCATGCAATTCGCTTCGGCCGCCGACAAAATTGTGGTTTACTGCAACGGCGGGCAATGCGAAGACAGCATTTTCATGTGCACCAACCTCTATGAACGGGGTATCGACTTCGACCGCATCTACCTCTTCGCCGGCGGTTGGAAGGAATGGGAACAGAGCGGTCAGCCCGTGGAACGCGGGCTGGGGGAATGACGATGACGGCGCAACACCCATCGCTGTGGCGGCGGCTCGATCAGAGCGGCGCGCCGCTGCTCATCGCCCGGCTGGTACTGGGCGGCATGTTCGTGTGGATGGGTTATCAGAAGATCGTCAGCGATCCGGTGTATTTTCTGAAACTAGTGCGGCAGTTCGGCGTGCTGCCCGAGGAGCCGGCGATTCTGCTCAACGGCACGGCCATTGTGCTGCCGTGGATGGAAGTTTTCTGCGGCACGGCACTGCTGCTGGGGGTGTTTGTGCGCGGGGCGACGGCGTGGCTGCTGTTCATGCTCTCGATCTTCACGCCGGTGGTGTTCTTGAAGGCGTGGCAGATGCACACGATCGATGGCATCCCTTTCATGCAGGTCAAGTTCGACTGCGGCTGCGGCGCCGGCGAGGTGATTATCTGGAAGAAGCTGCTGGAAAACGTCGGCCTGTGGATGCTGGCGCTGTACGCGCTGTTTTCAGGCACGCGGCGGTTCTGCCTGGCGCTGCTGTTTGAGCGTCGCCGGGCGAATTCGCCTTATTGCCGCCAATGCGGCTATGTGGCGCGCGGCGGCGCACCATGCGACTGCGGCCGGCCCGACGAACGAAGCGCTCTGCCCGGCGCCGTCGAACCTTCGGTGTAACCGGCGACGACCGTCTCGCCGGCCAAGCGCGGATGCACCTGTGAGTTGTTCCGGTCCACGCCGGCAACTTCCTGCCCGGGCCGTACTTCCGTCAAAGTTGCTAAGCAAATGTCGTCGGCGGCGCTGTTGGTCACGTGCCAGAACATGGCACCGCCTTTGCGTATGATTAGCGCCGCGCTGGCCTGATACTCATCAACTCATCATCCGGCCTTCACAATCGCGAGTGACAATTCGGCCAACGTATCGGGGGGCGGGTCGGCGCCCGCCCTTCAGAGTCATTGATGTTGCCCTTCCTGTCCCCCCAAGTGGAGAAGAGAACATGTGGAAGAAACCCCACCGTCGGACCGGCGGCTTCACCCTGGTGGAGTTGCTGGTGGTCATTGCGATCATCGCCTTGCTGGTCGCCATCCTGTTGCCTTCGCTTTCGCAGGCGCGCGAGTCGGCCAAGAGTTCCACCTGTGCGTCGAACATGCGGAGTTTTTCCGCGGGGTTTGAGATTTACGCCGCCGCCGACCAGCGCAATGCGCGCAGCAGCGGCGCCTTTGACCATCGCCGCGACGGTGATGTCCGCACGGTCGGCTGGGTGGCGGACATCATCAATCTCAAGGTCGGCTCGCCGGGACAGATGCTCTGCCCCACCAACCGCTGGCAGATCAATGAGAAGGTCGCGGACTATACGGGTGCGGCGCAGACGGGCTCGGACAATCCGATCCGCTGGGCAAAAAACGGCGGCGCCGCACTGGTGCCGATCATCGATCCTGCCGCCGATCCGGAAGGGGCCGCCGAATTCTGGGCCAAGGGTTACAACAGCAATTACACCACGACCTGGGCATTCTCGCGCGGCGATCCCACGGCGCCCGACGGCTACGACGCCAATGGCGACCCGACCGATCCCAGCAAGTGCCCGCGCGACGGCGACGGCCCGTTGAACGACGGCCACATCAGCAACTCGCCGATCTCGTCCGATCGGATTCCGGTGATGGGCGATTCCCGCGCCGGCGATTCGAGCGACAGCCAGGTAACCACCGCCTACGCCGATGCCATCAACAAGTTCGCCGACGCGCAGATCATCGGCGTGGGCGACTTCACCGTCGAGTCCTTCACGGACGGCATGAGCGTGGACTACAGCAGCGTCACACGTGATCCGGGTCGCAAGGGTCACGAATTCAATGACATCGCCCCGTTGCACAATCCCAAATCGGGCGACCTGGTCGGCGGCTATTCGAACCTGCTGTTTGCCGACGGACACGTCGCCAAGGTCTACGACACCGGCGGGCAGCTCTCCTTCTACGGCAATCCCACCAGCCCGCAGGACGACGTGCCGGACGGGTTCCTGGGCCCGTACAAGGCCAGCGGGAATAACTTCCAGATCAACAAAAGCGCCTTCGACGAAATTCGCAACACCATGTGGTACGGGCGGATGCGTCCCAAGCCGCTGCCGGGTGGCGGCAGCGTGGAATAGGCCTTGGGGGGCACGCTGACTGTTGGAACGGCAGGTCGATTCGGGTTGGCCGGAGGGGGGCCCGAATCGGCCTGCCAGGTTTACGGAACGCCCTGACCCCTTCCCCAAAAGGAGAACCTCCATGACTGTCACATGCCCGGCCTGTGCGACACGTGTGCCGATGGTCCAATTGTCCGGGAAGAGCGAGCCGCGATTGGTCTGTCGTCGATGTGGTGAACGACTGACGGGGACTGGAGCGCTGGCGCCATTGGACAATGACCTGTTGATGGATTGGTTGGGGGGAACATCGCGACGGGACGAACCTTACAAGGAGTTCGAGTCGGTGGAGAGCGCCGACACACTCGAATCTGCTGCCGCAAGTGAGCTTGCGCGCCCGGGACGCCACATGAAGAAAGTCTGATGGAACGCACATCTCGCCATATTATTAACGATTTATGAACGGAGCATTAACGAATTCTTAATAGTCAAGTGATGGGAAGATCGCTACCTTGCTGGGCATGGCGCTTCGCCACGGGTCGCGCGGGCTTGCGGCGAAGACAGTCAAAGCCTCTCGGTCAGCAAGAGCGGTCGGCCGGTTCGAGAAACCGGACGGCACTCGTTGAGGAGACACAACGTGAGCCGGATCATTCCTGTCCTGTCGGCGGTGCTGTGGTTGGCAGTTTCGACGTCGGTGCGAGGGCAGGTGCCCTCGGAACGGGAGCGCGAACTGGAAGATCTCGTTCGCAAACTGGCCGACCGGGTGGAGCAACTGGAAACGCGCTTGAATCAACTGGAAAGCGCGCAGCCCGAGCGTACCACGGAGGAGCGAGTGTAGAAGCTGGAAAAAAGCGTGCAGCAGATGCATGCGTCGGCGCCT
>CAZMVD010000204.1:3265-3893 GCA_964569425.1 uncultured Phycisphaeraceae bacterium | reverse complement strand
AGCGGGAGGGAATGGCGGCCGGGTGGGGGGAGGGAGTGGGGGCCGGGGGCGTGGGGAGACTTTACAGGGCATTTGCGCAAGCTTGTTTCACGTGAAACACGTTTGTGCCAGGTCCGCGCAAGTTATTTCCTACCTTAGGGCAAGACTTATCGGACGAAATATTATAGGACGAAGGGGGGATTCTCGTTTCGCAGCATGTACGGACGTCGCCAGCCACTGGGGGCAGCTTGAATGGCATCGCGGCTGGAGGGGCTCCGGTGTCGTTTGCGGAATGTTGAAGTTCGGAAGGTGTTTCTGGCCAGTGGTCGTGTTCAGGGGCCAGGAGGAGCCCTTGGCACGCAAATTGCAGGGAGAATGCCGGGCATCGTTCAGGCACAATCGGCTGAGAACGAATGTGCCCTCTGGACGGCCTGAAGCCCATGCGGATGATCGGCAAGGCTGCACCTCTAGTACTGGAGTGAGATTGATGACAACGACCCAGTCAACCCGAATGGCGGCGCATCCAAACGTTCGATTTCGTTTGTTCGGCGGAGCCCTTGTGTTCCTTGTTCTGATGTCGGGCGGCGTGCGCGGGCAGGGGGCGGGGGCGTTCGTGGGGGGGGGGTCGCAAGTGGTGGGGGTGGATTTG
>CAZMVD010000204.1:0-3255 GCA_964569425.1 uncultured Phycisphaeraceae bacterium | reverse complement strand
TGGGGGGGGGGGGGGGGGGGGGGGGGTGGGGGGGGGGGGTTTGTGCAGGTAGCGGCGGGCCGCTCGCACAGCTTGGGGCTGAGAGACGATGGGTCCATCGTGGCGTGGGGATACAATGGCAACAACCAATGCGCTATCCCCTCGCCCAACGCGGAGTTCGTGGACCTTGCGGCGGGGAGTTATCACAGTCTGGGCCTAAGAGCGGACGGCACCGTTGTCGCATGGGGTTGCGGTGACTTCAGTGACTACGGGCAATGTGACGTGCCCGCGCCCAATACCGGGTTCGTGGGCATTGCCGCGGGCCGCAGCCACAATCTGGCGCTCAAGGCCGATGGATCCATTGTGGCATGGGGAGATGACTATTGGGGTACGATCAACGTACCGGAGCCCAATTCTGGTTTTGTGATGGTGTCTGCGGGGCTGAACCACAGCGTGGGGCTGAAATCAGACGGGTCCGTAGTGGCATGGGGGCAAGATATACACGGCCAAGTAACCGTACCGTCGCCCAACACGAACTTTGTGGCGGTGGTCGCGGGCGGCCTGCACAACCTCGGCCTGAAAGATGATGGGTCCATCGTAGCATGGGGGAACAACCTTTACGACCAGACCAATGTGCCCGCGCCAAATATGGGGTTTGTGCGCGTGATTGGAGGCAGACTGCACAGCATGGCCGTGAGGGCCGACGGGGGTGTCGTGGCCTGGGGACGGAACATCGAAGGCCAGATCAACGTTCCCGCGCCCAACGCCGGCTTTGTGCGGGCGGCCGCGGGGGGTTTCCACAGCCTTGGTTTGAAGTCCGATGGTTCGATCGTGGCCTGGGGAGACAATGGTGCCGGTCAATCGGGTTTGCCGGTGCTTAACCAGGGCTTCGTGGCCGTAGCAGCGGGCGACGGGCACACTCTCGGGCTAAGAGTCGATGGTTCGCTGGCGGCATGGGGAGCCGATAGTTCCGGTCAATGCACGCTCCCAACGAATAACGCAAACTTCGTCGCTATAGCCGCGGGAGGCGGGCACAATCTGGGTCTGAAGTCCGATGGGTCGTTGACGGCTTGGGGAGACGACCATTTCGGTCAATGCACGCTCCCCACGGTCAACGCGGATTTTGTTGCGGTAGCCGCAGGAGGCAAGCATAGTCTAGGTTTGAAAGCTGATGGGTCCATTGTGGCGTGGGGCGCCAATGACGACAGCCAACTAAACGTCCCCGCGCCCAATACAGGGTTTGTCGCTGTGGCCGCAGGCGACGTGCACAGCCTGGGTTTGAGGGCTGACGGGTCCATCGCAGCCTGGGGATGCAGCTACTCTAACCGTGGGCAATGCGGCACACCGACGCCAAACACAGATTTCGTGGGCGTCGCTGCGGGCAGCGAACACAGCCTGGGGCTCAGAGCCGACGGGTCCATTGTAGCGTGGGGAGGGAACGACTACGGCGAAACCGATATCCCCGAGCCTAATGCGGGGTTCGTGGAGTTGGCCGGCGGTCGGCGGTACAGCTTGGGCCTGAAGACGGACGGGTCCATCGTTGGGTGGGGATACGACCTGTCTGGTCAAACAAACGTCCCTGGAGCGAACACGGGATTCGTGAGCGTTGCGGCCGGAAGATTGCAATGTTTGGGGGTCAAGGCGGCCTTTGGCGACCTGAACGTGGATGCGGTTGTCGATGTTTCTGACCACGCGATCATGGCGGATTGCCTGGCGGGGCCGGGGGTGGTGCGGCCGTTGGGGTGCGATCTGGCGCGGCTGCGGGGGGGCTGGTCGGTGGACCTTGCGGATTATGCGCGGTTTCAGCAGTTGTTCGGGCCGGCTGGAGGTCCGTGAGCGGACGAGGCGCGCTGGGTTGTTGGGCAGGAGAATCGAGATTGCCAATTTCCGATTGCCGATTGGCGATTGCCAATTGTCGAATGTCGATTGCGATGGTGGGGAAATGCGGCGCTGGCGCGCCGCGCGGAATGGTCAGGAGTGGAAACGATGTTGACAAGATCGGATGCGCGCACACGGGGACTAGCACGCAGTTTTTCTGCGGCTCGCTTCGCGCTCGTCGTGTTTTTCGTGGTGGGCGGGGCGGCGGTGCGCGGGCAGGAGGCGGGGGCGATTGTGGGGTGGGGGAACAACTGGGCCGGGCAGCGGGACGTGCCGGAGCCGAACTCCGGGTTTGTGGGGGTTGCATCGGGGCTGGATCACGGATTGGGGTTGCGGTCCGACGGGACTGTCGTCGGGTGGGGGCACAATGACTTCGGGCAGGCGGACGATCCGGTGCCCAATGCGGAGTTCGCGGCCGTGGCGGCGGGTTGGTATCACAGTGTGGGGCTGAAGTACGACGGGTCGATCGCCGCGTGGGGAGACAACGATTTCGGTCAGACGGAACTACCCATCATCAACACGGGGTTTGTGGCGGTGGCGGCGGGCGGGGACCACAGTCTGGGGCTCAAGGACGACGGGTTGATCGTTGCGTGGGGATACAATGACTTCGGGCAGACCGAAGTCCCGCCGCCAAACTTGAATTTCGTGGCGATGGCGGCGGGGTATGGGCACAGCCTGGGGTTGAAGGCCGACGGGTCGATTACGGCGTGGGGCAGGAACTTTGAGGGCCAGCTCATCGTTCCTGCGCCGAACGCGGACTTCGTGGCGGTGGCGGCGGGGTTTGCGCACAGCCTGGGGCTGAAGGCCGATGGGTCGATCGTAGGGTGGGGCAGGCCGTTTGAGGGTCAAACGAACGTGCCGCCGCCAAACGAGGGATTTGTTGGCGTCGTGGCCGGTGATTCGCATAGTTTCGGGATCAAAGCTGAAGGGACCCTGGTGGTATGGGGCGAGAGCGGCGCGGGGCAAACGAATGTTCCGCCGCCCAATTCGGGTTTCGTGGGGGCGGCGGGAGGGTATGGGCACAGCCTGGGTTTGAAGGCCTTGTTCGGCGATTTGAATGTGGATGGGGTGGTGGATCTGTTCGATCACGTGGTGATGGCGGATTGTCTGGCGGGGCCGGGGGTGGTGCGGCCGTTGGGGTGCGACCTGGCGCGGCTGCGGGGGGGCTGGTCGGTGGATCTGGGGGATTATGCGCGGTTTCAGCGGTTGTTTGGGCCGTAGCAGATTGTACGCGCGGGCATTCTCAGATTACACCTCGCCGGTGTATCGGAGATGGTCGTTCACCGGCCGGGGTTCACGAAGGCCAAATCGAGTATCTGGATACGGTCACCGCCGGTAGATTACCCCCAAGGGGATTCGAACCCCTGTCGCAGGCTTGAAAGGCCTGTGTCCTAGGCC
>CAZMVD010000203.1:0-4077 GCA_964569425.1 uncultured Phycisphaeraceae bacterium | reverse complement strand
GGCGGGGGGGGGGGGGGCGGGGGGGGGGTGGGGGGGGGCGGGGGGGGGGGGGGGGGGGGGGGGGGGGGGGGGGGGGTGATGCGGCGGGAGGGGGGGGGGGGGATCCCGATGGGGCGGGCGGAGTCGTTGGTTGAGGGGATGCGCGGGGCGTTGGAGGGTTTGTTGGGCGATGCGGGGCGGTTGGATGGGATGTCGGCGGCGTGCGCGGCGCATGCGGCGCGGGAGTTTACGTGGTCGGCGAAGGCGGGGAAGGTGTTGGAGGTGTACCGGAGGGTGGGCACTTAGTTTTGGAAGGGGGTACACCGGCAAGATGCCGGTGGCACACATTGCGGGACAATCGGGAACAAATCTGAATGCCGAGACGCTTCGACAAAGTCGAGTTCAACCGCGCGTATGACGAGTTGATCGTTGGGGGGCGGTTTCAGGAGGTGCCGGCGTATTACCCGCGGTATCGGTCGAGATACCGGTACCTGGTGAAGCGGTTCGCGGAAGCGGTCGGGCCGCCGCCGGTGGACGTGCTGGATATCGGGGGCGGGCAACTGGCGCTATTGGTTCATGCGTTGTGGGGGGACCGGGCGACGGCGGCGGATTTGCCGGGGCCGCACTTTGATTATCTGAAGGAACGGGGTGTGGCCACAACCACGTGGAACCTATGCAGCGAAGAGCAGCCGTTTACGGCCGCGTTCGATGCGGTGTTCTTTTCGGAGGTGATCGAGCACCTGCCGATCCCGGGGCACATTGTGCTGGAGCGGATTCGCCGGGCAATGCGGCCGGGGGGGGTGATTGTGTGTTCGACCCCCAACCTGTACCGGCTGCGGAATATCGTTTACCTCGCGATTGGTAAGCGGATCTTCGACGTGTTTACGTACCCCGAGGATCGCGGGCTGGGGCACGTGCTGGAGTACAGCCGCGAGCATCTGCAATGGCAGTTCGAGAAGGCTGGTTTCGTGGATTGCGCGATCGAGCTGGTCGAGCTGCGGCACTGGCCCAATAACTGGGCGTTCAAGGTCATGTCGGCCGTGGGGTATCCGCTGACCTGGTATCCGCGGTTTCGCGGGAACCTGGTGGCGACTGGTTGGACCCCGGCCTAGTTGTTCTCGTACGCCCCGCGGTCACATCCCGAAATGAGACCACCGCTCGCGTTCTTCGGCCGCGCCTTGCCCCTGAAGTCGTCGAAGACCCAAGGCAGTGTTTCCCCTCGGTCGATCCCGATATTGCCGGCCTGCAAGCGCAAGTCGCCCTTCAAGACACTGACGAATCCATGGTTCGGTGGTGTAGCGGCCGGATTGTGACTTGTGCTATCTTGGCCAGCGGCAACCCAACTTGAAAAACTGAAAGAGAGAGAATTAACCTGAAACCAAGTGCTCGCAGCCGGAATAGTCCAACTGTTGTTATTTGAAGTAATCTCGGAAAGTAGCTGCAAAGAATTACTCAATACGAGCCCTTTCGCTCCACCCGTCGAATTCGGTAGTGACACGACATTATTCTTCACGGTTATCTGTTGTACTGTTGTAGCCCCGCCGGTTATGAACTCGGCGCCTGAACCCGTTTGAGTGCGGTAGAACGCATTATTGCCAATTCGCCATTGCGAGTGTTGGCTTGTCGGATAATTCGCCTCAACGGAAATTGCTCTTTGGGTATCCAAGAACACGTTGTTCCGAATAGTGAGTTCGACAATTTCTCCATTCAAGGCGATTCCAGCCACGTTTTCAATGCCTGCGTGGAAGGCGTTTCGCTCAACTAGGATATTATTCAGGTGGCGCTCGCTACTTGTGTTCTGGGCTCCGATTTGCAGCATTGTTAGAGATGGCCAAGGATTACCAAAATGGTTATCTGACACAATTACGAATTCAGTGGGAATTGTCACGTCCGGTGCAAGGACGCGCATTTGGGTTCTTCCATCGCTTGATGGCCCAAAGTAGTTGTATTGCATTACGGCGCGAGACCAATAGAGTCTCGCGTGGTGGGCATGCGAGATATGCGAGAATCGCGATGCCAAAAGGGAGACTCGGTCGCCGCGATCGTAATATATGCCGTATTCACTGTTATGTTCGAACGCACAGTCAACTAGGTGATTATTGTCTTTCGCAGACTGGCCGCCCATAGAGATCGCTACTAAATGGCCGGAGATTTGGGACCGGAGTAGTAGCGAATTGGTTCCGAGGGCCAAGGCGTTGGCAGCGCCACCTGTTGGATAGGCGCCTTGGAAATCTATATCGGCGATTCGGACGTCGGAGACCGTTTGTTTCATCTCTAATGGCATTGCGTACACGGTTGTATTTACGACCGGCTTCGACCCAGTTCCGTAGGCGGCGATGACATACGGGCCGCTCTTGTTGCTGATGACGGGCGAGGTTGTATTCGTGAAGGTGTCGCCCCGCTTCAACAGGATCCTTCGTGGTCCGTTCTGGAGGAAGAGCATGTTGATGGCTTTGGCCCAGGTTTTGAAAGCGGCGGTGGGGGAGAGGCCGGTGTTGGTGTCGCTGCCGGTGGAGTCGGAGACGTAGTAGGTGGTGCCGGTGGTTGGGAAGGGGGTGACCTGGATGATCTGGGTGACCTGGGAGCTGGCGCCGGTGGCGTCTTTGGCGGTGAGGGTGACGGTGTAGTTCTTATTGGCGGGCATGTTGCAGGTCTGGCCGGAGGGGCAGTCGGCGTTGACGGTGCATTTGGTGGTGGCGGAGGCGCTGCACGTGCCGAGCAGTTCGAAGACGTGGGCGGCGACGGCGCCCTTGGCCTTGTTGGCGTCTACCTGGGCGCAGGTTTCACCGGTGGGGCAGTCGGCGTTGTTGTTGGCCGGGTCGCAGGGCATGCCGTTGCCGGAGCAGCGGCGCGGGTTGACGAAGGTGCTGCCGGGGTCGCCGAAGTCCCAGGTGTAGTCGAGCTCGTGGAAGGGGCGGGGAGTGCGCGAGCTGGTGGTGGCGGTGGCGTCGAAGAAGACGCCGAGGGGTGAGACGCCGGAGGTCCGCGAGACGGTGAGCTGGATGTTGGGGCCGCCGGTGGATTGGGCGACGGTCATGGAGACGATAAGTTGTATGGCCGCGCCGACGCTGGGTGTCACGGTGATGGCCCCCGTATAGGTGTTGTCTGGTAACCCCGCGCGGGTGACGGTGGCGGTGAGCGTGTCGTGCTCTCCGATGCTGTCGCCGCTGGTGGGCGACACGCTGAGCCACGCCGCGTTGTCCGATACGGTGTAGTTTAGCGTGCTTCCGCCGCAATTCCACACCTCAAATCCCATCTGGGTGGTATTCAAGCCGAAATTTAGGGCGGTGGTGCTAAGGCAGAGGGCCGGAGGCTCGCAGCCGTCGGGGATGCCGTTGCCGTTGGTGTCGAGGTTGTCGTCGTGGCCGGGGCAGACGTCGCCGGCGTCGCAGATTCCGTCGGCGTCGGCGTCGGGGCCGTCGTTGGCGGGGTCGAAGGTTCCGCTGGCGCAATCGTCGCAGCCGTCGTTGTCGGTGTCTGCGCAGCGGAATCGGTCGTTGGGGTGTGAGTCCTGAGCGTCGGGTACGCCGTCGCCGTCGGAGTCGGCGCCCCCGGCGCAGAATTCGGTGTCGTCGAACCAGGCGGTTCCGGCGTTGTCGGGGTCGGTGGCGAGAAAGAGGGTGAAGCGGGCGGTTGTGGCGGAAGCGGGCGCGGTGATGGCGCCGGCGAGCTGGGTCCAGGGTTGGGTGCCGGTGAGGGTGCCGACGGTGTCGGTGCGGATGGATGCGGCGGAGGCGTTGAGCCATTCAACCTGGAGGGCGGCGCCGGTGCCGCCGATGCCGCTGGTGCGGATCCAGGCGGAGGCGTTGTAGGTGTTTCCGCCGAGGATGGTGAGGTCCTGGATGACGTCGCGGGTGAGTGAGCTGCTGGCGGTCATCTGCTGGGAGCGGGTGCCGGAGTGGCTGGTGGTGGTAACGATGGAGCGGCCGCCGTTGGAGGTTTTGAGCCAGCCGGCGCCGTTGTTTTCGAAGCCGGGGTCGGCGAGCAGGTTGGCGGTGCAAGCGGCGAGGCAGTCGGGGGTGCCGTCGCTGTTGGAGTCGGTGTCGGGCGTTCCGCAGCCGCAGGCGCCGGGCGCGGTCTTGTTGGGATCGTTGGGGC
>CAZMVD010000202.1:0-4197 GCA_964569425.1 uncultured Phycisphaeraceae bacterium | reverse complement strand
CGAAGGCCTCGAGGACCCGCTTCTCATGGCACACGGCCTGGTGGACGTGAACGTGCACTTCTCCGATATCGTGCGCCTCACACAGCGACTGATCGAGCTGGGCAAGACCGACTGGGAGATGGCCGTGTATCCGGTCGAGGATCACGGCTTCGTCGAGCCGTCGTCCTGGACCGACGAGTACCTGCGGATTCTGAAGCTGTTCGAGGAGCAGCTGACCGCAGCCCGGACGACCGCAGCGGAACGGGCAGGCAGCTAGCCGGTTACCGCATCGGTTACCGCATGAGAAAGGGAGCGCCCCGGTCTTCCGGGACGCTCCCTTTTCGTTTCTCCTGCACGGCGATCTAGCGGCCGCCGAACTTCCGGTTCATCAACGCAACGTGCCGCTTGCTCTCACCGGTAAGCACCTTCTCCGCATACCCGTTGTCCGGATCGCCGCCGCGCTTCAGCACCCGGTCCACCGTACCCGGACCACGGTTGTACGCCGTCAGCGCAAGGTGCGTATCGCCCTGGTACTTGTCGATCATCTTCCGCAGGTACGAGAAGCCGATGCGCAGGTTCGTTTCGGTATCGAACAGCTGCGTGCGGCTCGTGCCCGGCTCGACATCGCGTGCCGTGGCCGGCATCACCTGCGTCAGGCCGATCGCACCAACCGGCGACACTGCCGCCGTACGGAAACTCGACTCCGCAGCCACCAGGCCGAACGCCACGTTCGGCTCGATGTCCGTCTCCAGCGCCGCGTCATGGATCTGCGTCGCCAGCTGCAACGGCACATCGAACGCTGAGGCGAGCTCCGCAATCAGCGACTGCCGCTGCTCCTCCAGTACCCGCGCGCTCCACCGCTCCGCAATCGGATCCGTCGACGCGCTCACCAGCTCGGTAGGCCGCACTCCCTCGAACCCCGCCGTACTCATCAGCGCGACCGACGGGATCAGCAGCCCGGCTCCGACTGTGATGCGCGCGACTAGACCACCGCGCAGCAGCGCTCGCAGCATGGCCGGCTTCGGCACCTTGATCTTCATTCTCCGTTCGCTGTTTGCCTTCATCAGCCTTCCGCGTATCGGTGAAAAGCCCACTCCGACCAACCGCCACCGGGCGCCGGCCTTCGTGTTAAATGTAAGCGAGCCAAGGGGTTAGCGTAACCCGCACGTGGCGGCCGGAAAATTCAGCCGCCACAACGATTTTTCGATGGGTTCCGCCGGTCGGGTCCAGAAGATGGGCGATTGACCCACTGAGAGGACGCCTTCGCGGACGTCAGGGCAATCGAACCTGGGTCGTCTGGCCCATGGTCAGCCGGACGGTGATCGGGCCGGACGTGGAGCCGCTCACGCCGCGCGCGGAGAGCTGGATGCTGGGCTGCGGCGGCGCGGCGATGACGAAGCGCTCGCGCGCGCCGGCGCGGACGGTGCCAAGCGTGCGGCTGCCGCCGCGGCCGTCATCGTAGGAGACGACCATGTCATCCGAGCGTGGGTTGTAGACCTCGATGGCGTAGACAGTGCCTGGCTCGCTGTTCACCTCGACGGCGCGGGCACAACCGGCTACGAGTGGAACGGCCAGCCACACGCCCGCACGGCGCAGGAGTCGGATGCTCATGGAATCACTCCGGTTCTGGATCGGATCGAATGAAGTCGTTATGGCGCCACGGGGAAAATTCCGCGGCATTCAGGCGAAAGCGCCGGGGCGGTGCTTTGCACGAACCGGACCCGCCTCGGCTGCCGGAACGTCAGCGCACGTTGCTGCTGGCGGCCGCACGAGCGGGCTTATCAGTCGGGGAAGGAGAACGTACGAGCGATCTCGTCGTCGACGGGGCGGCCGGTCATGACCTCGATCAGCATGGTCATCTCGGCGCCCATCCGCGCGATGCGCTCGAGGACGGCCAGGATGTGGGCGTACTCGAAATAGGCGGCGACGGCGTCCTCGGCTGCGGGATGCAGCTCGAGGATCATGTTGTCCATGCGCACGCGGCGTTCCTGGAGCGCCAGTTCGAGCGCGCGCTGGACGGAACGCTGCGCATGCAACGTGGGAATGGAGATCTCGCCCGCGAGGCGTGGTGCGAGCGCTTCCAGGTCGGCGAGTGCGCGAGAGGGTGCAGCAACGGAGAGCTGACGGCTTCCGTGTGCAACGAGCACACGCTCCGCGGTGGAGGCCAGGGCCGTCAGCTCTTCGAAGTTGCAGTGCAGGTACATCGCGTCCTCGCTCTGTTCCTGTTTCACTACGCTGCAGGCGCAAGCGTTGTTCCGCACGGTTCCACAGGGCTTTCCTCCCATGTGTAACGTGCGGCCAAGCTGTTTTGTGACTTGGGCTTGCGCCAGCCGGTGGTCACCCCGACCCGGGTGATGCGCCGGGCCATGGTGTGCAGCGAGTGTGCAACATCGGAACGGAGTAGCGAACGCTCAGCGCACGATGCGCGCGAAGACGAAGCCTGCGACGACGGCTGCGACGAGTGCCGGCAGCGGCTTCTCGCGCACGCGCGCCTCCAGCTCGAGCTTCATCTCCTCGATATCGTGTGCTCGCAGGTAATCGGCACCGGATTCGAGCATGCGCCCGGCGGATTCTGCGGCGCGGCCCGCCTGTGCGCGCGCGCCACCACGCCGGCGCATCCGGCGGCCGCGGTGCTCGATACGGTCGGCCGCATCGTCGAACGCGTCTGCAATTCGCTCGCGACCGCGATCGGCCAGGCGCTCGCCGCGCTGCTCGCGCTCGTCGTACCGGCCGGCATCCTGATAGCGTTCCTCGCGCGACGTCCTGTCGTGATCGGTCATGGCCGCAGCGTCCTTTCGTGTTCGCGTCCCGCGGCGGGCCCCGCGTCGATCGCGTCGGGCTCGCCGGATGTCAGTTCCTGTCTCATCTCACGCAGCTCCTGCTTCGCCCACGTGGTCGTGCGGTCGAGCGACGCGATGGTCGCATCCGGCCGCAGGTCGCCGGCGCTGAGCGCGCGCATGCCGCTCCGCGCGAGCAGCCCGCCGATCACGAGGAACAGGACGCCGACGATCAGCGCGCCGAAGCCGAAGCGTCCGCCGAGCAGGTGGCCAACGCCGATCACTGCCGCCGCGGTCAGGGCGATCCCACCGAACCAGGCGAGAACGAGTGCGATTGCGAGTTTGCTGGAATCGCGCGCCATGCCGCGCACGGCCTCGCGCATCTCGAGCTTTGCCAGTGCGACCTCGCCGCGCACGAGCGTGGACACATGATCGGCGAGGCGGCGGAAAAGATCGGTCAAGCCGGGCTCGGCGCCATTACCTGTGGTTGATCGTCGCATCCGCACCTCTGGATCAGTGACGCGCCATTGGCGCGATCATGTGCAGCACGTGTCGGCGTGCGTCATCGGACTGACGCACGCTGACTGCCGCATGATGCGTGACGGGTCAGGCGTGTCGCAACGGTCATGCCCCGCCCTGGTCGACGAGTCGGGGCCCCAGCCAGAAGCCGCCGATGACGTCGATCAGCACGTGGGCAAGGATGGCGGGCACGACGCTGCCCGTCGCGAGCAGCACAGTGGAGAGCACGGCGCCGAGCAGTGCCGCGCGCAGTGCGCCGCTGAAGTCCTGATACGCGTGCAGCAGTCCGAACACGGCGGCCGCAATGACCGCAGCGACCACCGGCGAGCCGACGGCCACCGCGACCGCGGGTATCAGGAAGCCGCGAAAGACGATCTCCTCGCAGACGCCCGCGGAGATGGAGACACCGAGGAATGCCAGGCGCTCGCCGGATGTGCGGGGCAGCAGGCCGGCGAGTATTGCCGACTCCCGCACGCCCAGCCGGTGCGCGAGCAGCTGCAGCCCGACAGCCGCCAGGGTCAGGCTGCCGGTCCAGAGCAGTGTCGGCACCAGCGGCAACGTGAACAGCCCGAGGCCGCGTGCACTGATGTCGCTGAGCACCGCAACGGCTGCCGTCACTCCGGCGAGCAGCCAGAGGCTGATCGACGTCTGGGCATAGAGCGCCAGCCGCGACGGCAGCGCCACCTCGGCCAGCGCGCGCGCCTGCAGGACCGACAACGGGGGCAGCCCCGCGACCAGGACCACGGTCCACAGGCGGGCCGCCAGTGGCAGTCCGTGCGTGGTGAAGTAGACGATGAGTGCGGTTACGACGACGAACAGGAACAGCGGTGCACGCCGCGTCATGCTGGCTCGCCGTCCAGCGCTCGCTGCAGGCGCGGCGCAATTTCTGGCGGCTGATCGAATCGGTGAAGGCGCGGCGGCG
>CAZMVD010000201.1:0-4217 GCA_964569425.1 uncultured Phycisphaeraceae bacterium | reverse complement strand
CTTCTCGCAGACGCGGTCGACCGCGACGGCACTCTGCACCCGCGTCGGCACGCCCAGCATCTCCAGCGTGTCCTGCACCGCCAGCGCGTTGATCACCGTCGCCAGCATCCCCATGTAGTGCCCCGTCGTCTCCTCGATCGCCGTGTGCCGCGCCACCACGCTGCCGCGAACGATGTTCCCACCGCCCACCACCACGCACACCTGCACCCCCAGCCCCACCACCAGCTTGATCTCTTCCGCGATCCGCTTCACCTGCTCGCCGTCAATGCCGCTCGCCCCCGGCGCGCACAGCCCCTCCCCGCTGATCTTGAGCACCACTCGCTGATACCGCGGCCTGGTCATCCCACTGCTTCCAAAAAAATCCCCGGATCGACGCCGCCTTCGCCGACGCTGCGCCCCGCATGGTACGCCGCACTGCGCACAAAAAAAGGGGCTTTCGCCCCTTTTCACCCCGGCGGTTACCCGCCCACTTTCATGATCACCAGATCGGTCACCGCCTTCACCCCCGCGCCCTTCAGCACGTCGGCCACCTTGGTCTTGCCGTAATCATCGGTCTTCACGTGCAACTGCTCCATCAGCACCCGCTCCGCATAAAACGCGTTGACCTTCCCCTCCGCGATCTTGGCCACGATCGGCTCCGGCTTGCCCTCGCTCTTCGCCAGCTCCATCGCCTCCGCACGCACCTTCTCCACCTGCGCCGCCGAAACCCCCGCGCGATCCACCGCCACCGGGTTCGTGAACAACGCGTGCATGCACAAATCGCCCCCGATGTTCTTCTCCGACTTCGGTTCCGCATCCAGCGCCAGCAGCACACCGCTCTTGCCGTCGTGGTGCACGTACGATGAAAGATGCGCCCCCTCCACCCGCCGGCAATGCCGCAGGTTCATCGCTTCACGCATCTTCCCGAACACGTCCGTGAACTGCCGGTCCAGCTCCGGCACCTGCCGCAGCGCCGCCGCATCGGGCGCCTTCTCCGAACCCTCGGCCACCTTCTTCGCAAACGCATTAGCGAGCGCGATAAACAACTCGTTCTTGGCGACCGGCGCGGTCTCGCACTGCAGCTCGACAATCCCGCCGACCCGGCGCTGCGCGTCGATGTACATCCCGATCCGCCCCTCGCCCGTCGTCCGATCGCCGCGATCCGCCAGCTTGCCCTTGTGCTTCTTGCGCAGCCACTCCACCGCGGCGCCCAGGTCGCCGTCGCATTCGCTCAACGCCTGCTTGCACTCCATCATCGGGAGATCCGTCTTCTCCCGCAGATCCTTCACCATTTGCGCCGTGATTGCTGCCATGCCTGCTGCACCTTTCCGCTGGAAGTCGGCCCGCTACCACCGAACCGACTCGTGAGTGTCTACATGAAAAGCCCGCGCCGCACCGCCGGCGCCGCCGTGGGTCCCTGACCACACCGCTCCCGCGCGCCCGCGCCCGGCACCACAACTCATACCGTAAGCCAGAAGGAATCTACGACGGGCCGTTCGGCTCCGTCGCCGCGCCCGCCGCCACCTCGCTGTCGGCACGCCGCGCCCGACCGGAGCGCATGCGCGACTCCGTACCGTCCGTGCCCGGCACAAACGAAACCGCAGAGCCCTCCGCCGCCAGGTGCTCCGGCGAACCTTCCGCCACGCGCCCCTCGCTCGACCGGCGCCCCGGACGACCGCCCGAACCTTCCGCCTCCGCCGCGGCCGCCGCCGCCGCACGACCCTTCTTGCCCTCCTCGACCGCGTCGGCCAGGTGCACCAGAATCGTGTCGATCGCGCGGATCGCGTCGTCGTTGCCCGGAATAGGCACGTCGGCAAAATCCGGATCCGAATCGGTGTCGATCAGACATACCGTGGGAATGCCCAGCTTCTTCGCCTCGCGCACCGCGTTCTTCTCGCGGTGCACGTCGATCACAATCAACGCACCCGGCAGCCTGCCCATCGTCCGAACGCCGTCCAGATTGCGCCGGATCTTGTTCATCTCCCGCGTCCGCGTCGATATCATCTTCTTGCTGTATTCCTGCGCCGTGCCGTCACGCTCCGCCCCCTCCAGCTCCTCCAGCCGCGCCAGCCGCGACCGAATCGTCCGGAAATTGGTCAGCGTCCCGCCCAGCCACCGCTCCGTCACGTAGGGCATCCCCACGCGCGTCGCCTGCTGCTGAACCTGCATGCGCGCCTGACGCTTCGTACCCACAAACAACACGTCCTCACCCTTCGCCACCAGTTGCGCGATGAACTTCTTCGCCCGCAACAACCCCTTCACCGTCTCTCGAATGTCGATGATGTGAATGGTGTTGCGCTTCCCGTAGATGTACGGCGACATCTTCGGGTTCCAGCGGCTCACGCGATGGCCGAAGTGAATCCCTGAATCTACCAGTTGACGAACCAACTCGGATGCCAAAAATCACCTCCAACGAGTTTCCACGTACATGGCGAATGACACGATACGCCCAGAACCGATCAGTTTAGCAGAATCCACGCGCCCTTCAAGCGCGTTCGCCCAACATTCCACAGCCTCCCCACGCACCCGCAACATCCCCCACGCGCCCCCGCGGCCTCCAGTAGAGCGGGCGTCCCTGCCCGCCGGCCCAGACCCATCAGTCATCAATGACCGATCATCTTTACGAGTGGGGCGGGCGTCCCTGCCCGCACTCGCCGGCGCAACATCAACCGCCGGCCGGCCAGCCTGGAGCCCCGCTCCCGCGATGCCAGCCACGATCCAAGCACGAACCCCATGGCCACCCATCAATCGCAATAAGTCGTTCAATATCAATGACTTACATTCCATACTCGGCCGCCGACCAGGGGGGGCCGCATCCCTATGACCCACCCCCGACCCCCCCGAATCTTCATCAGCGCCGCCGAACCCAGCGCCGACCTCCACGCCGCCGCCCTCATCCGCGCCACCCTTGCCCGCCGACCATCAGCCCAGTTCGTCGGCGTCGCCGGACCACGCATGATCAGCGCCGGCTGCGAGGGAATCTTCGACATGTCCGCCCACGCCGCCATGCTCCTCGGCGCCCTCGCCAACGCCGGCCGCGCCGCCAGAATGCTCCACCACTGCGGCCGCCTTCTCCGCGAATCCCCCTTCGACGCCGCCGTCGTCATCGACTCGCCCATGCTCCATTTCCCCCTCGCCGCCCGCGCCCAGGCCGCCGGCGTGCCGGTCCTTTACTACATTGCCCCGCAACTGTGGGCTTGGGGAACATACCGCCTCCACAAGCTCCGCGACCGCGTCGAGCACCTCGCCGTCATCCTACCCTTCGAGGAGAAGTTCTTCCGCGACCACGGCATCAACGCCACCTTCGTTGGACACCCCCTCGTCGATGCCCTCGCCCGCCGACCCATCGACGAAGACGCCGTCGCCGAAATGCGCACCCACGGCCAACCCTTCATCGCCCTCCTGCCCGGCTCGCGCAAGCACGTCGTCGAACAAGTCCTCCCCGGCCAGCTCGAGGTCGCCGAACAGATCGCGCGCGAAATCCCCACTGCCGCCTTCGGCGTCTCCATCGCCAATCCCCAGGTGTCCCACTGCGTCACCGAAGTGCTTGCCCGCTCGACGTACCCCGTCCGCGCCTACACCGCCCGCCACGCCGAACTCATCCGCGCCGCCGACCTCGTCCTCGTCGCCTCCGGCACCACCACCCTCGAGGTCGCCCTCTACGGCCGGCCCATGATCGTCATGTACAACGCCTCGCGCCTCTTCTATCACCTCGTCGGCCGCTGGATGATCCACACCTCCCACCTCTCGCTGCCCAATATCCTCGCCGGACGCGAACTCGTCCCCGAGTTCATGCCCTACTACAACACCACCGCCCCTATCGCGCAGAAGGCCATCGCCCTCCTCCGCGACGAGCCCGCCCGCAACCGCATGGTGCACGAACTGGAAGAACTGCTGACCCCCCTCCGCACCGGCCGCGCCTCCGACCGCACCGCCGAACTACTGCTGAACATGATCGACACCCGCGCGTCCCATTGACCCATCCCCCCCATTCGCCCTTTTACTTCGCCAATCGCTATTCCCCCCGGCGCCCCCCGTCTTTTCTCTCACCTCCCGCCTCTCGCCTCACGCCTCTCATTTTGACTTTTCGCCTCTCGCCTCCCGCCTCTTGTTTTGACTTTTCGACTTTTTGACTTTTAGACGTTTCGACGTGTCGACGTTTCATCGCTGTGGCACCGGTTTGCAACCAATTCTGTCCGGGATTCGGTGGTTGGCCGGTGCGAGGTAGCGAAGGTGCG
>CAZMVD010000200.1:0-4334 GCA_964569425.1 uncultured Phycisphaeraceae bacterium | reverse complement strand
GCGGTACTGGCAAACTCGAAAAACAGCCTGATGCCAGAATCCGTTGCCAGACCCACTCTCCCGGACTTTCACTCGATTTCACTTGCGGTGACATGCGCCAGCCGCTAGATTCCCGACCAACCGGGCCGCGCGGCCAAACCGTGCTCTTTCGCCCGAAACCTGGGAAACTGACTGGCCGGCGGCCGGTCACCGAATGGTCAAGAGATTCGACCCCATGCGCGCCAAAGCCGAGGAACAACTATCTGCCTTTCTCGCCAATCGACCCGGCGTAGTGGCCAACCTCAGCGCCGGCCTCGCCGAACGCGGCGTGATGATCAAGGCCATGACCGTACTCGACACGGTTGACATCGGAACGGTGCGCATGGTCGTCGACAACGTCGAACTCGCGAAAAAGGCGCTGGACGAAGCCGGCGCCGCCTACGTCGTCGTGCCCGTCATCGTCATTCCCATCCCCAACCAGCAAGGCGCTTTCGCGCGCATCGCGCGAACGCTGGCCACACGCAACATCAACATCGAGTACTTCTACGCCACCGCCTCCGCCGGATCGGATTCCACGCTGGGCGTCTTTCGCGTCTCAAACCAGAAGGCCGCACTCGAAATCGACTTCGAAGAGTAACCGGTTTCCCCCGTGGCCTTCCCCATGCCGGCACCAACGTTTCTGCCCGTGGTATTCCCGTGGCATAAGCCCACCATGCTCCGCGACGATTCACCCGCCGGATGCACCGACGAATGCCTGATCGCCAATGATTATGGAGGTGTCAGGTAAATGTCATAGCGAACGGCCGTACCCTCGATGGTCGCCGCGATGTCCTCCGCCACCGGCGGCGCCAAGCGGTGACGCTTGACCGCCACCCGACAACCCACTCGGCGCGCTGCGTCCAGCAGGTCGGCCGCATCGGGATCATCTCCCACCAGCATTCGACAAAGCCGCATCTTCCTGGTGGGCAGCGCCGACTTGCGCCGCGCCGGATACATTGGGTCCATATACACGGCGTCCGGTGCGTCGCCCTCGGGAAGCCCCCGCAGCCATTCCCTTGCGTCCGCCACGATCAGGTCGATCCGCTCCACAACGGAGCGGAGTTTCGCATCTCCCGTCTTCAGCGCGCGCGACAAACCATCCTGCAACAGCGCCGCCATGATCGGCGATCGTTCGATCGCGGTGACCCGGCAACCCAGACACGCAAGCAGAAACGAATCCTGTCCCAATCCCACCGTAGCATCCACGACCCGATAATCATGCCCCTTCACTCCTACGGCTCGGGCCAGCGGCTGCCTTCGCGAGTAGCCGGTACGCCGGCGATACGCCGTAGCCCCTTCGACAAAGTCCACCCGCAATCCGCGCTGTCGCGCACACCCGCCCTCACGCAACGCCAGGCCCGCGCCGCCCAATACCAATACCGGATCACCGGCGACGACCCCATCAAAACGAACCACGTCGGATAGGCCCAGTTCCGCAGCAAGGGCACGGGCTTTCACTTCGTCGGCGGCCAACTCAAAAGCGACCACTACCCTCGCAGGCTGCTCGGTACGGCCGTGGGTCATGTCATCGCCCTTGGCCATCAGGCGTTCGCTTGCGCTCTTTCATACTCCGCCCCCGCGGCACCGACGCAGCCCCTGTTCGTGGCTCGTCTTCGCCATCCAAAAAGCGCTGCAAGTCGCCGCGCCGCAAGGTCACCAGCACCCAGATGAACAGCGGCACCACATAGGGCGTAATCGTCGAAACCGTCGCCGTTTCCGCCAGAAAGCCCAGTACGCTCAAGGCAGCCGGCCCCCACTCATACATCGTGATCTCTGTGCCGGGTGTTCCATAGGCGCGAACCACCAGCAGCACCAACCCACCAGCCGTCCACGCGGTCGCCAGCAGCCACCCCAGTACGCTCGCCCAAGCCCGCCGACGCCAGCCGATCGGTGTTGCCAGAATCAACGTCAGCGTGATGGTGAGGGGCGTGTAAGCCATCAGGTCCGTACTGATCGGCTGGCGGGCCACCGCCCGGGTTCGCGAATTGGCCAGCGTCAGGTCGGTGTCCAGCCGATCAGAAGGCCTCTCCGCCGGCAACAGGGCTACCATCCACTTCCCGCCCACTTTCGACAGCCCCACGAACGCCTGCGTGCCGACACTGCGAAACGCCGCCGAATACCAGCGCTTCGCTCCGCCCACGTGCCAGAGCGTTTGAAAAGCCGCATACCAGAAGAGCAGCAGCAGAAAGAACCGGCTAAGTCGCCGCCACGGGGGCACGCGTAGATTCCTTTACCGCAGGCACGGCCCACAGCGCCCATAAGACCCAGAAGAGAATGGCCAGGAAAATGAAAAGCGCCTGCCACACGTTGACGTGCGCGATTTCAAACGTCTCGCGCGAGAAATACACCCCCACGTAATACAGCGAAACGATGCGCACAATGTTCAGCACCATCAGCACCAGCGTCCCCAGCAACATGCCCGGCACCTTCTTCAGCAGCCCGGACGGAAACGCCAGCACCCCGGACAGGAACAGCGCCGACGGCTCAATCGCGTCGCACCCCCGTTCGATGGTCATGCCGAACCGCCCCTGAATCGTCTGTCCGGATACCGTAACCGATGGCTCAAACCAACCAAGCACCGCCCCCGACAGCACCGCATTGAACCGCAAGTAACCGGGAAACACCGTCTCGCGCATGAAAGACGTGGCGCACAACAGGTAATACAACCCCATGAACAACCCGAACAGCAGCACGAACTGGAAAATCGGTCGCTTGCCCTGGTACCACGACCGCCGCGCGCCCGGCGACCCCATCCGAGTCTTCACAGCACGCGGAAACTGATCCGCACCCGACTTCGCGCGCTTGATATTCTCTTTGGCCGACACGGGCCCATTCTACGCCGCACCGCGCAGGGCGACAATCGAGACCGCAACGAAGCAGGTTTCGAAGGGTCTGACCTGCTCCCCGGAACTTGATCCAGTCGTTGTGAATGTCCCTACGGCCCGCTCTCCCGGAGAGCCACGAGGTTCATCAGGGCGGCGGCGTGGTCCACGTCCCATTTGATGCTGGGGCGCTTGAGCCGTAGCGTGAGGTTCTTGCAGGTGACCTCGGTGGGGCCGGAGCCGTGGTACCAGCCTCTGGCCGCCGCCGCCGGATGCGGCTTACCACTCCTCATAGCCCCAGCAGTTTTCGTTGGCGGCTTTGCACAGGTCGAGATTCTCGCAACAAAGCGGGAAAAACTGCGTGCAGGGGGTGCCGTTGCCGACGCAGGCGCCGTTGCCGTCGCACAGGTCCGTCGCGGTGCAGAAAAGACGATCGTCACACGGCGTGCTGCTGGACAAGTTGGGGTTCGAGCATTCGCCGGAGTCGCACAGGTCGTCGGTGCATGGGTTGCCGTCGGCGCAATGAGCGGGTGCCGTGCATTCGAGTCCGACGCGGATGAGGCCGACGTTACCGGCGGAGCTTTCGATCAGCAGGGCGTCGCCGTCGAGCAGGTAGGCGCTCTCGTCGACGGTCGCTTCCCAGACGCCTTCCGCCCCGGCCGAGGCGCGGAATTCGTAGGTAGCAAGGTATTTCGGACCGGTGACGTTGTAACCCGTCCCGGCCATACGTGCCGCGCCGGCACTGCCGGTGGAGTCGTTGGCGCCGGAGACGATAGACTGGCCGTAGAAGACGAAGTCCGTGTCTTCCGTGTCCACGGTGACTGATTCGAGCGTGAGCGCGCCCGTCGCCCCCTCGGCCGGAGTGACCAAGAGCGCGGTCTCAAAGGCCGCGAGGTCATCAACGGAATCGACGAAGACCTTCACGGTGGCCAAATCCTCGGCGTCGATCTGGTAGGGTGAAACGGCCACGGTGAGCGCAACGCCCGACGATTCGGGTCCGAAGAACCCGCCGCCGTCCATGCCGGAAACGAACCCATCACCACCGCCGAATCCGTCGCCACCTCCGGAACCTCCCCCTGTTGGACACGGGGGGCAACTGGCCGGATTCGTTGTAAACGGGTAGGTGTTTCCCTGAAATGCCTGAACCAAGAGAAAAACGTCTGCGATGTTGACTATCTGGTTGAGGCACGGATCGACGGCAGTGACCGACTGTACATCCACCCAGGTAAAGTGTGGCGCCTGTGGGAGCGACTGAAACGCCTGCATGGCAGCAAGGATGTCGTTGGCGTTGACAGTGCCGTTGGGCGGCGACCATTGCGTTCCGTCGAACGATCCCACCGTATCGCCCCAGTACTTGCCTCCGCCGGGTTGGGGCGTGGTCCGCAGCTCCAATGGGGGTTGGAAAATCTGGCCGTCGCTGGTCGCGCGGATCTCGTACACGGCGTCGGGGATGATCTCGCAGTCGCCGACGTACACGGCCCCTTCGGTCCACAC
>CAZMVD010000199.1:0-4358 GCA_964569425.1 uncultured Phycisphaeraceae bacterium | reverse complement strand
AGACTCTCCTCCTGACCCTGGCGAAGCACGCGCACGTTGACGGTGTCGCCGGGCTTGTAGGCGCCGATGACCTCCGGCAGATGGCTGACATCGGCCTCCAGTTCTTCGTTGCCGACGGCGAGGACCACGTCGTGGGCCTTCATGCCGGCCTGATCGGCGGGGCTGCCGGTAACCACGTTGAGCACCATCACCCCGCGGCCCTGGAGGTTGAGCTGCTCGGCGAGTGGTTCGGGCACCTGCCCGATGGAGACGCCCAGCCAGCCGCGGTTCTTCATGGCTTCGGCATCTTCCGGACGGGCCACGCGGGCCAGGGCGATCACCTGGCGTTCGCTGCGTCCGTCGTTCGCGGCCGGGTCGCCGGCCAGCCCGACAACCTGCACCGTTCCGTCCGCGTTGGTCACCGCGTGAACTTTGGCGACCTGTACATTCACGTCAGCCGATTCGCCGTCGCCAACCCTTCGCAATACGACGACCGATTGGTTTCCGGCATCGTCGGCGGTGGTCCAGCTACCGCCGGGGTTGGTAAATACCTGGACGGTTCCGGGTTCCCCCGCGTCGGCCAGAACGGTTACGCGGTGGGCGCATTCCTGAGTGGCCGGCGGATCATTAAACGACCCCAGCAGCCAGGAAGGGGCGAAGGCCACCGCCAATCCCATCAACAAAATCTTCATACGTCGCGTCCTTTCAAACAGAGGTTTCCGTAGTCGTCTCGTTCCGGTTTATGTTTCCGCTGCATGCAGTGCAATGGGTTGCCGGTCCTTGGCCATGTTGTCCGTCTTCGGGCTCCTAGAAGAGATTCTGACCGTCTTCGCCGGACCGCAGTGGCTGCGGTGGTTGGCGCACTGTCCAGGTGCGGTCGATCTCGATCCAGTAAAAGTTACCATCGTCGCCCTGCACGCCGATGACCTCGCGACCGGTATCGCGTTGGATCTTCGGACCCATACCGACGGTTCGATGCCACTCGTTCGGTTGCGCCACGGGCACCGGGTGAATTTGAGGCGTCAGGGGCGCGGATTCCGTGAACTTCGGAGCTTGTGGGGCGGTCAGCGAATCCCACCGGGGCATGGCCAGCGCCAGAAACGCGGCGGCAATCGCCCCGGGTACGAGCAACCAACCGCGGTGTGGCCGCAGGCGTGCCGCGGACCGAGCGGACGGCGACCCGACCGCGAGCAACCGGGGGTCCGTAGCGCCGAGCAATTCCTTCGACAGGGCTGCGGTCGCCAACCGGTCGATGCCCTGGTACTCGTCCATCAGTCGGCGCGCCGCGGGGTTCCGCAGCAACTCGCGACTGAGAACGAGTTCTTCGTCCTGAGTCAGTTCACCGTCGAGGTGACGGACGATCAACCGTTCCATGTCTTCAGGTACGTGGTACATCGCTCACCCAATCCTGTGCTTCAAGGTCTCGCGCAGCAGGCGCCGCGCCCGAACCAGTCTGGTTTCCACCGTATCCACCGGCATGCCCATGGCCGTGGCGATCTCCTGGTAGCTCCACCCGTTCATGTGGCGGAGCACGAATGGCTCGCGGTACAGCGGAGGCAAACCAGACACCGCGGCCAGAACTTCGGTACGGCGCTCTTCCTCGACGATCGGCTCCTCCGCCGGGACAGCATGCGCCGGCAGCGCCGACTCCTCCGCAGGCAGGGCCCGCACTCTTCCGCGCCGTCGGGACACGTGGCGTCCCGCGTCGATGGCCGCATGGTAGACGACCCGATAGAGCCAGGGTCGCCAGCGGCGAACGTCCCGCAGGTTGGCGGCCTGTTGCCACACGGCCAGCCAAGCCTGCTGGGCGACGTCATCCACGCGGTCGGCATCGCCCAGCACGCCGAAAATCACACCGCGGACCCACGAGTCGTGACGGCGCACCAGTTCTTCGAAGGCGAAGCGATCCCCGTTGCGGATGGCTTCGACCACGGGAATTTCAGGGTCATAGGTCTCGCTTAGCGCCACCGACATAACCACTCGTATAGACGCCACTCGTTGAGCCATCCGGTCAACAAAACCGGGAATCCGGTCGATGGGTCCTGTTCCGGTTCAGGGGATTGGAATCCACGCAACGGGGGAGCTAAGCCCGAAAGACAGCGCATGGTCTTGCTAAACCCTGTTTTCCCGGACTAATTCATGTCAAACGGGGGCGAACAGTCGATGCCGGAGGGTGTTCAAATTTCGTCTTCACGAGTCTTGTCTTGACAAACGGCAGGGGGCTTGCCACTCGTAACAGAGGCTGAAGATAGGCGAGCCCCGTGCAGGGTCAAGAGCTTGACTTGACAATTCTCGTGCCGGAGCCTGAAATGTGTGACCGCCGTGGCGAAGGGAGAGGTCGGCCAGCTTGGCAAAACGAGGCCCGAGCATTGAGCTTGCGCGAGTCATCGAACGCGGCCGGACGATCCGCGCCATTACTTATACGATTGGTGTGGTCGTATCGATCGGCCTAATCGTTTACGGCGCGATAGAGATAGCGGAAGTACTTCAAAAACCAGCTTGGCTGCAACTCACTCTTGCCATCGCCGGACCACTGATTTCGACGCCCGTGTTTATCGTGCTGCTGAGGTCTAGAGCCAAGTACATCGAAAAGACGCACCGTCGACTTGTGGAACTGGAGAAGAGGCTGGATCCCGGGAGGCAATCGAGCAAGGAACAGGACGGTTAGAAATGGTCGCGTTAATAGCAGGTACGTGCTTGTTGGCGGCGATACTGACGCACGCGTGGTGGCGTAGGGTTCGCGTCGTCAACCTTCGACAAGACATTTTCGATGTGCGAGACCGCCTATTCGACTCTGCGGCCGAACTCAACGGATTTGACGATCTTGGATATCGGACCGCAAGAGATCACCTGAATGCTGTGGCCAGTATCGCTCAGCACCTGACGGTAGCGATGGTGGTTTACGTGCTTTCCTGTGGAGTCGAGCCAAGGGAACGTCCGCGAGCAGCGACCCCTATGCTGGAAAAGGCGATTGACGAAGCGTACAGGGCGTGCTCTATGCTTGTTTTCAACTTGCTGTTTCGGAAGACGTTGACGGGGGTGGTCACCCGTTTACTCGTCTACTCACTCAATCTGCAAGCCTCAATTGAAAAGAGGATTGCCGAATCGATTGAGCAAGTAGTGCGTTCCGACGTCCCAGAAAGGATTGAGTCGAGCAAACCTTGCGGCAAAGCTGCTCTGGCTTGAAGTCGCAACTGAGTTGCCGGGCCCGTTCTTTTTTCCTTATCAATTTCGGATATGCGGCGAGTCGACAATCGGCCCGAAAGGTCGTTTTCCGTACCCCTTGATATATTTCTTGATGCAAACGGCCAAAGGCCGAAGCTGGCGACACTGGACTATCAAATTGGGGCGAGGCTCACCGTTCACGTGTTGGCCACACGCTTTGCACGAACCGTCCAAGAGCGCCACGCGTTTTCAATGGCGGTGGTATCACCGGCAACCACGCGTGCGTTCCAGTCGAGAATGTGCCGGGTCAGCACGATCAGGAATGCATCGCTGTGCAGCGCCGCGGCGGATTCGGCCTCGGCCAGTTCTTCCAGCGACACGGCGGGCACCGCTGCTTCGGGGAGCGGACGGGATGCGCGGTAGGTGTTGATGCCGATGCCAGTGAGGACCGCCGCTGTGTGTCCGGCGGACAGGATTGCTTCAACCAAAATTCCGCCGAGCTTCCGGCCGTCCGCGATCAGATCGTTAATTGGCTTGAGGTGGATTCTGATTCCGACCGCTTCCTCCAAAGCCCTTGCGCATGCGACGGCCCCCGCGAGCGTGTAGGCGGTGGTGGCCGATCCTTCCGCCCCCGCGGTTGCGTCCAACACGGTCACGTAGAGTCCCGCGTCGCGCGGCGAGAGCCATACGCGCCCGAACCGCCCGCGCCCGGCCGACTGCTCTCGTGCCACGATGGTGACGCTCTGATGGCGAAGTCCCGCATGCCAGATGCGTCGCGCAGCGGCATTGGTGGAGTCGACGGTGTCGAGATGGATGTTCACGACGACCGCATGATAACAAAGCAAACGACAAGATGCGCGGCCGGAAGTCGGACATGCTTCCAGGCCTTACGGCGCGGTCATCCGTCCATCACAGGCGATGAGGGCGGAAAGCCTATGGCAAACTCGGCGATGTCTCTGAGCTTGAGTCTTGCCTCTTCGTCCTTTTCGCCTGAGACATCCGTGTGAGCTCTATTCTCAGGCAGCGGTGTATGCTCGACATGCTGGCCCGGTATGTTCCTGACCCGGCCCGTATTCAGACGCACGACGGCATTCTCCCGCGGCTTTCGGGCTCGTTGAATAGTTTCCTGGGGCGTGGAGTATCTGGACCAGTCGGTGGACATTCCGCGGCCCCGATTCTGGAATGCACCGGCGGCGACCACCCCGCTGGACTTG
>CAZMVD010000198.1:0-4398 GCA_964569425.1 uncultured Phycisphaeraceae bacterium | reverse complement strand
GGACAAATGTGGCGGCGCGCGTGGAACCCGGACGGTAAACGCCCCGCGCCACCCATACTTGCGCCCCCTCCGGTGCCGCTGCCACGGCGACCGGCAGATGCGTGTAGGCGTTCACCCAGCTTGTGCCATTGTTCAGCCCATCCGCCGCGCCGTTCACAAAAACGAACTGACCGGCGCAGGGCACCGTCATCAACAACAGGCACATCACTGGATAGCTGGCAACCGTCCGCGGCCGCGGGCCGGCTCCTGTCCTGGGCGATTCGGCAGCGCGCGCCAACTTGGCCCCCGAATCGCAATCGAGGTGCAACCACTTCGAATCTGGCGGGTGACGCATGTAGCCACTATCGGCCCGCCCCAGCGCTTTTCTACGATGTTCCTGCGGCCCAACAACGTAGTGCAGTAACGGCAAAGTCCGCTCTGCAAACCCGGCTGTTCCTCGGCCGCGTTCTCTATTAGAATCCCCCCAGGTCGGTGGATACGCGCGGAACAGGCCACCGCCGTTGCAGGTATTTTACCCCGGAGAAGGCTACATGCCGGTTCACAGACCCACGCCCGACGTACTCGCTCTGATCGTATGCGATCAGATCATCACCGATCGCATCACCGGAAAACAGTCGTTGATCGGGATGTTCAGCAACGTCCACACCCGCGCCTTCCCGGCCACTCACCCTCAACTTTGCGTCTTCGTGGCCCTTACCGAAGGCCACGGCGAAACCGACCTGGTCATTCGCATTGTCGACTCCAACGACGCCCGACCGCCCATCGTCGAAGGCAAAGGCAAGGTCATTTTCAAAGACCCCCGGGCCATTGCCAACCTCGCCTTGCAATTTCACGGCATGGTGTTCCCCGCGCCGGGGGAGTATCGCGTTCAGCTCTACGCCGGTGGGACGTTGCTTCGCGAAGCGCGCCTGCAGCTCACGCTTTTTCAACCGCCGGTTCAAGGTGCTCAGGATGCGGAACAGTCACCGTAGCGCCGCACGCCTGATCGGTCTGGGTTACTTCGAATGAGCCGCCGTTGGCGTTCGCATCAGAATCACGTCCGGGCCGGCCGCCTCCACCGATAACCCCCAGCGCCTTCCAATCCACCCGAAGGTCGCCCAGGAATAGAAACTCACGTGCGTGGCGTCGTTGATGTAGTGCCAATCCAGCAGACGCGCGCGCCCCGTGTGCATCTTGGTCATCACTCCCAGCCACCCACCAGGACGCACCAAACCAACCAGTCGAGGCCACTCGTCGCCCGGCCGGTGAAAGTGCTCGGCCGTTTCCGTACACGTCACAAAATCATACAGGCACTTCAGCACTCCGCGGTCGGGCGCGTAAAACGGATCGTAGAGCGACATCACCATGCCGGCTTCCGTCAGCATTCGCGCCAGCGCCGGTCCCGGTCCGCAGCCATAGTCAAGGCCGTGCATCCCGGCGCGCAGGCGCGTCAACAAGGGCGCCGTCAGCCGCGCGAGAAACGCGCGATAACGCGCGTCATCCGGGTCGTTGTGGTGCAGGTCGTAGCGCGCCTTTTCCGCCGCACAGTCCAGTTGGCACGCCGGATCGGCGAAAATCAGATCGCATTCCGGACAATGAAAATAGGCCCGGAATCGATCCTCGCCGCATGCCGCCGCCCCGTGGGCGCACAAGGTGCAGGTCAGCGTCGTGTGCATTTTTCCGTCAGCCACACAGGCCGGTCAGGTCCGCCAAAGCACGCATCATCACTTGTTGCGCCCTGGCATCCGGCGCCGAAACAGTTAAGCCCCTCACCGCCACTTGCGCCTTCGCAACAGGATGAGAAACAACGGCACGCCGATGACCGCGGTGACCACGCCCACCGGAAGCGTCGCGCTGCCCAACTGCCGACCGGTGATCAGGCCCGCGCCCCGCATCGCAAACTGCGCCGCCCAGTCGCTGATCATCAGAAACGCCCCGCCCAGCATAGCCGACGTCGGCAGCAGGATCCGGCAATCCGCCCCGACCAGAAGCACGGCCATGTGTGGAACCACCAACCCAACAAACCCGATGGGGCCGCAATGAGCCACCACCGCCGCTGTAGCCAGCGTCGACACGATCACGCAAGTGCCTTGCAGCCGACGTACGTTGACGCCGCGCGCCGCCGCCAACTCGTCCCCCATGCGGTACTGATTCAGCGCCCTCCCGGCCGACAGCAGTACCACCCACGCCGGAAGCACCAACGGCAGAATCATAGCACTCTGCAGCGGCGAAACCGGATCTAGCGAGCCCATCATCCAGCGAACGATCTCGAAAACCTGCCGTTCTTCCGAGAGCGTGGTCACCAGCATCATCATCGCCGCGCAAAACAGACCCAACGTCACACCGGCCAGCAGGATTTCGTTGCTCGTCAGTCGGCGCGCGCCGCGTGCCAACGTCAGAACCGCCCCCACCACCGCCATTCCGCCACAGAATGCAAAAAGTGCGATCGACGGCACCCACGACCACGCGAACCGCCATCCGAATCGAATCGCCACCAGCGCGCCCAGCGCGCCGCCGCTGGCAATCCCCAGTGTATACGGTTCCGCCAGCGGATTACGAAACAGAACCTGAAACGTCGCTCCACATAGCGCTAGTGTCATTCCCACCTGCAGCGCCAGCAGCGAACGCGCCATACGCTGTCGAAACCCGATATGCGCGGCCACCAATCGAAACCCCTCCAGCTCCGCGTCGCTGACCACCCCATCCCCGTCGATGTCCGCCAGCGGCCGGGCAGCGAGCGCCGCACGGTCAAAGGGCAACCCCAATCGCGCCCGCCACGCGTCGCCCCAACCGACCGACGCCGACTCCGTTCCCATGCCCGGACTCAGCAGCACCAGCACCAGCAGCAACGATCCGCAGCCGAATAGTCCCATCAGGTATCGCCGGGCGGTAAATGGTGTCATGCCCTGGCATCCCGTCCCGTCAACGCCGGCACCAGCCAACGCCGCGCCGTGCCTTCGACGGACATCGCCGTCAGCGCCACACCATATACGCCCGCCAACCGTTCCGCGGAAAGCACCTCGTGCGGCGTGCCCGCACCCACCGTCTTCCCCTCGTTCAACACCAGCACGTGAGTGCAGAACGTCGCCGCCAGGTTCACATCGTGGCTCACCGCCACCACGCCCAGCCCGCCATCGGCCGCCCTCTGCCGCAATATGTCAAAAACCTCCAGTTGGTGCCGCAGGTCCAGCGACGCGGTCGGCTCATCCAGCAGCAGAAACTGCGGTTCCTGCGCCAGCGCCGCCGCCAGATGCACGCGCTGTGCCTCCCCGCCCGACAGCGTGGACACCGCCCGACTCGCAAGAGACAGCGTCCCTGTGGCCGCCATCGCCGCCTCCGCCAGCCCATGGTCCGCGGGAGATTCAAACAACGCCGTCGCCCGATGCGGGTAACGCCCCAGCAGCACCACCTCGCGCGCCGTCAGGTCCGCGTCCACGGAAACCTGCTGCGGAAGAAACGACAGCCGTTGGGCTCGGTACCGCGCTGCATACGCCTGCAGCGGTCGGCCTTCCAGGCGCACCGCCCCGCTGCGCGGTGGCACCAGTCCCGCCATCAACCGCAAGAGCGTGCTCTTGCCCGCCCCATTCGGCCCCACGATCGCCCAGCATTCTCCCGGCTGCACGGCGAGCTGAATCGGCCCGAGAAACGTCTCGCAACCCGCATACCCGAAACATACCTCGTCGAGTGTCAACGATTTGTCGCTCACGGCTCGGCATCCGGATGCAGCAGACGCGAAACTGTCTCAACCACCTCCACACACCTTGGTGAGGGAATCAACGCGTGAGCCTCGGTCACCAGGTGAATGCGTCCGTGCGTGACCGCCGGAACACCGGGCAGCGCGTCCCATTGCCGTCGAATGTCCTGCGCCGTTTCTTCGCTCAACTCGGCCTCCGGCATCAATTCGATGATCACCTCCGGCCGTCGCGCCACGATCGACTCCACACTCACTTGCGGATAGCGCGCATCAATGTCCCCGAACACGTTCACGCCCCCCGCGGCCTCCACCATTTCCGTCAGAAATGTGCCGCGCCCCGTGGTCAGGATGTCTCTCAATCCGTCAGCCCTGCGGGAAATGGTTAGCAACACCCGCGGTCTTGGCTTCCCCTGCACCCGTCGCCGACTGCCCTCCAGCCCCGTGCGGAACGCCGCCACAATGGCCTCTGCTTCCTCCGTGCGGTCCAGGAGTCGGCCCAGGTCCCGAACGCACGTCTCGATCCCGGCGAACGAATCCGACTCATCCTCATAAACGGCCACACCCAGATTGGCGCTCAACTTACGAATGGCTTCACTCCGGCCGCGCGTCACCAGCAGGTCCGGTCGCAGCGTGATGATTCGTTCCAGGTCCGGATCGAACAGCCCCCCTACCTCCGGACGCCGCGACAGCTCCGGCGGATACACGCAGTATTTGCTTACCCCCAC
>CAZMVD010000197.1:0-4407 GCA_964569425.1 uncultured Phycisphaeraceae bacterium | reverse complement strand
GGTCTTCCCGAAATCGGCCCTCGCGGACGGCTCGGTCCAAATCGCGATTGGTGGCGGCAACGATGCGCACGTTCACAGAAATTGTCCGGGGGCTGCCGAGGCGCTCAAACTGCTTTTCCTGTAGTACGCGCAGCAGCTTCACCTGTACGTCCAGGGGCAAGTCACCGATTTCATCCAGGAACAGCGTCGAACCGTCGGCCATTTCGAAGCGGCCGATCTGTTTCGACAAAGCCCCCGTATAAGCGTCCTTCTCGCGACCGAACAGTTCGCTTTCGATCAGCGAGGACGGAATCGCGGAGCAGTTGACACGCACCATGGGGCGATCGCGGCGGGGGCTCTGATCGTGAATGGCTGCGGCAATCAACTCCTTGCCCGTGCCGGTCTCGCCGACGATCAGGACTGTCGAGCCGGTGGGTGCGACCTGCTCGATTTGCGCCAGGACGTGCCGCACGGCTCGGCTTTGCCCCACAAGGCGACTGCGACCATGCAGCAGCTTCACTTCTTCTTCCAGATAGACGTTGCGCTGTCGCAACTGGTCGCGCAATTCGCGTACTTCGGCCAGCGCCTGACGAAGCTGGTCTTCGACCTGTTTTCGTTGGCTGATGTCGCGCAAGATTCCGGTGAAGACCCGGCGGCCGTTTTCGTGCTTCACTTCGCTGACCGCCAGGTCCATGGGGAAAAGAGAACGGTCTTTGCGTTGGCCGATGACCTCGCGGCCAATGCCGAAATCCATCATCAAGCCGGTCTTGAGATAATCGTCGAAGTAGAAATCGTGCTCTGAGCGATACGTCGTGGGCATGAGCATGCTGACATTCCGGCCGACCACTTCTTCCGGCTCATATCCAAAAATTCCTACTGCGGCAGGGTTGATGGACTCGACCAGGCCTTGCTCAGTTAACGTGATGATTCCATCCGGGGCGGTGTCGATGACCGCCCTCAATCGCGTCTCTTTTTCCCGCAATTTGCGCTCGCCATTGGCACGGGCAAGGGCGTTGCCGAACAATTCGGCGACCAACCGAAAGCGGCGTACATGGCCTTCAGGCCAATGATCCCGTTCTTGCGCAGAAGCAAAGGTCAACGCGGCACGCACCTCTTCGCCGGCCGGAACCGGAACCACCACCACGGAACTCGTGCCGATCTGCTTGAACGACTCTCGATCTTGAGCAGCTTCGGGCGGTAATGCGTTCGTGTTCGCGATCACCACCATTTTCCCGAGGGCGAGTTGCACCACCACCCATGGGAACATCTTTCTGGCGTCAGGTTTATCCGGTGTCGCGGGCATGGACGCACGCTGGTAAAGGTGAGTGAGCTGAAACGGGCCGGAACCTACCTGCTGCCATAACGCAGATCGATCAAGATCCAGGAACTGACAAAGTCGCGCTTGTCCCTCTTGAATCTCTGCATCGATCTTGCCGGCAGGCAGACTGATGAAGCGCGATGACAATTCAATCAGAAGTTCCTCGACCGGAGCGGTCGGAACTATGAGCTGCTCTTGATTCGTTGCTGCAACCGTCACAGGTCCCTCCCTCGGCAGTGCAAGATGCAATTATACAGCCAGGAGACCCCCGCGTCTCCGAAATCTCGGAGTTCCCATCTTTGAGCGCGCGGAGACGCTTCTGCCGGACCGATTCCGACCTAGTCTAGCCAGAGGACCGGGATTTTCGTAAATTCGACCATCGGAGCCAGAATCGAGGCAAATTGGCGAAGATTCGGCTGACGAGCCTCAGACGCCAAATACGTTGGCATGAAAGTTGCTTCTCGACTCCACGCATGGCGCCCATGAGACCGTACGGCCGTAACGGGGAACTCCTTATGAATCTTGACCGGTACACCAGGGGATGGCTTCTACTCGTTAGTCTTGCGATTGGCGGTTTGAATCTGAATTGCGGTCGTGCACCCGAAGCCACGGCAGCGGCTCCCATGCCACCCGAGGTGACGGTCAGCCAGGTCCTGGAACGCCCTGTCGTCGACTATGAGGAGTTCACCGGCCGTTTGGCTGCGGCGGAGACGGTGGAGATTCGGTCGAGAGTCCGCGGTTACCTGAACGCGGTGCACTTCGCCGACGGCCAGGAAGTGAAGGCGGGAACCTTGTTGTTCGAGATTGACCCGCGGACGTTTGAGGCGGAATTGAAGAACGCCGAAGGGCAGAAGGCGCAATGGTTGGCGAAGCGGGATAAGGCTCAGGCGGATGTCTCGCGCTACGAAGGGCTGGTTCCCACGGGCGCGGCCAGCGCGCAGGACCTGGACAAGGCGCGGGCGGAATTGGGCGAAGCGATCGCGGCCATCAGCTCCGGCGATGCCGCGATCGAGCGCGCGCGGCTCGATCTTGAGTTTTCCAAGGTCACGGCTCCCATCGACGGCCAGGTCGGTCGTGCACTTATCACCGTAGGGAATCTGGTCCAGGCGGGCACCGGCGCGGACGCCTTCCTGACGACCATTGTTTCTCTCGACCCGATGTATGTGTACTTCGACGTCGATGAGCGCACGCTCTTGCGATTCCGCGATCGACATCGTGAGGCGCAGCCAGGCGATCAGACGCTTCCGACGGTGGACAAGCTCAAGATTCCGTTGACCATGGGGCTTTCGAATGAGGAGGCTTTTCCGCATCAGGGTGTGATCGACTTTGCCAATAACCAGGTAGACGCTCGTACCGGTACGATTCAGGTCCGCGGACGCTTCGACAATTCAAAGCGAGCATTCAAACCCGGTCTGTTCGCCCGTGTTCGTATTCCGGTGAGTGGTTCCTATCAGGCGCTGTTGGTCACCGAGATGGCACTTGGGACGGACCAGGGACAGAAGTTCGTTCTGGTGGTCAACGACCAGAACGTAGTCGAAAAGCGATTCGTGAAACCAGGGCCGCTTCAGGACGACGGCCTGCGGGTCATCGCGGATGGATTGAAACCGGGTGAATCCATCGTGGTGAACGGATTGCAACGCGCTCGGCCGGGTAAGCCGGTGACGCCGCAACGCAGCGAGATGCCGGTGCTCACCGTCGGCGGCGGCATGAGTCGGCCGGTCGCCAAAGAATCCGAAACCTCAGGCCACTAACAGGGCGCACCCTATGATCGCGCAGTTTTTCATTGATCGGCCTATTTTTGCGTCTGTGCTCTCGATCGTGATTGTGATCGTGGGAGGCGTGGCCCTGCTGTCGCTGCCCATCGCGCAATACCCAGAGGTTGTACCGCCGACCATACAGATTTCGGCAATGTACCCCGGCGCGAACGCGAAGGTGGTGGCGGATACCGTCGCCGCTCCGATCGAGCAGGAGGTCAACGGGGTGGAGAACATGCTGTACATGTTTTCCAAGTCGACCAATGACGGTCAGATGTATCTCGATGTGACCTTCAACGTCGGCACGGACCTGAACATGGCCCAGGTGCTCACGCAGAACCGCGTGGCCATCGCCGAGGCCAAGTTGCCCGAGGAGGTGAAGCGTCAGGGCGTGACCACCAAGAAGAAATCGCCGGCGATCCTGCTATGCGTGAATCTTATTTCGCCGGATCACCGCTACGACCAACTGTATTTGAGCAACTACGCGACGATTCAGGTGAAAGACGCGCTGGCACGCCTTCCGGGCATCGGTGACGTGTCGTTTCTCGGTGCGCGCGATTACAGCATGCGCATCTGGCTGGACCCGGAGAAACTCGCTTCGCAAAATCTCGCCGCGAGTGACGTTACCCGTGCGCTGCGGGAGCAGAACGTTCAGGTGGCTGCCGGTCGGCTCGGGCAGCCGCCCGCGCCGCCCGGCCAGGCGTTTCAACTGGCCATCACCACGCTGGGGCGGTTGATGGAGCCGGAGGAGTTCGCCGACATCATCATCAAGACCGGCGAGCAGGGTCAGGTGACCCGTATCCGCGACGTGGGGCGCACCGAACTCGGCGCCAAGAACTACGACGTTAACAGTTACCTCGACGGGGAACCGAGCGTCACGCTTGCGGTCTTTCAATTGCCCGGCTCCAACGCGTTGGCCACGGCCGAAGCGGTCCGCACCAAGATGGAAGAGCTGAAGTCACGATTCCCGGAAGGGCTCGAATACCGCATCGTCTACGACACCACGGTTTTCGTAGATGAATCCATTCACGAAGTGTACAAGACGCTGGTCGAGGCGTTCATCCTGGTGTTCATCGTCGTACTGGTGTTCCTGCAAAACTGGCGGGCGACCATCATTCCCATGGTCGCGGTGCCGGTCTCGCTCATCGGCACGTTCGCTCTCATGGCCGGTTTGGGCTTTTCGCTGAATAATCTTTCGCTCTTCGGCCTGGTGCTTGCGATCGGCATCGTGGTAGACGATGCGATCGTGGTCGTGGAGAGCGTCGAGCTGAACATGGCCGCGGGCCTGAGCCCCAAGGAAGCCACGCGTAAGTCGATGAAAGAAGTCTCGGGCGCGCTGGTGGCGATCGCCCTGGT
>CAZMVD010000196.1:4269-4519 GCA_964569425.1 uncultured Phycisphaeraceae bacterium | reverse complement strand
GCGATTGCCAGCACGCCCACCAGAAACGTCAGGCCGGTGACCGGCATCTTCTTCGTCAGCCCGCCCATCTTGCGCATGTCCTGCTCGTGATGGCAGCCTTCAATCACCTGCCCGGAGCCGAGGAAGAGCATGGCCTTGAAGAAAGCGTGGGTAATCAGGTGGAACAGCGCCGCGACCCACGCACCGCAACCCATGCCGAAGATCATGTACCCGAGCTGCGACAGTGTGGAATAGGCCAGGCACTTCTTGA
>CAZMVD010000196.1:0-4259 GCA_964569425.1 uncultured Phycisphaeraceae bacterium | reverse complement strand
TCTGCACAATGGCCACCAAGGCCATCAGGAACAGCGTCAGACACCCGATGGCCGCGACGAACATCAACGCCTCGGGGGTCATCAACCGGAACACACGCGCGACGAGATACACGCCCGCCGCCACCATGGTCGCAGCGTGGATCAGGGCGCTGACCGGCGTGGGGCCGGCCATCGCGTCCGGCAGCCACACATGCAAGGGGAATTGGGCGCTTTTGCCCATCGCCCCGCAGAACAGCCCGATGCCCATGATGGTCGGCAGCGACCAGCCGAGAAAGGTATAGGTGCTCGCGAACAAACCGGTACCGGTTGCCGCCTGTTGAGAAAAGACCGCCGCCGCCTGGTCAAGGTCCAGCGTGCCCAGTTGGAAGAAAACCAGCATCAACCCGATCAGAAACCCGAAGTCGCCCACGCGGTTGGTGATGAACGCCTTCATCTGGGCGTATTGCGGCACCGGTTTGTCGAAATAGAAGCCGATCAGCAGGTAGCTGCACAGCCCGACCAACTCCCAGAAAATGAACAGAAAGAGAAGGCTGCTGCTCACCACCAGGCCGAGCATGGAAAAGCCGAACAACGACAGATAGGCGAAGAATCTCCAGTACTTGCACTGGTGGTCTACTTCGTCGCTGTGTCCGGCCATGTAGCCGATCGAAAAAACGAAAATCCAGAACGCGATGAAAGTCACCATGAAGAACATGGCTACCGTCAGCGAATCGAGCTTGACGCCCACGGTGACCGGCACATTGCCGAGCATGGCCCATTGCCAGCGGAAGGCGTTGGCCGTTAACTCCGCTGCCGTGCCCGCCTTTACCTCGCCCAGCCAGCCGACCAGAACATAGGTGGCCAGCGCCAGCGGCACGCCCATGCCCAGCACCACCGCCACCCACCCGGCCGCGGGCTTGCCCAGCCGCGGGCCGAAAAAGACCAGCAGCCAGAAGCTCACGAACGGAGCGAGCACGCCGAGGGAGAGAAGGATTTCGTATTGGTGATTCATGCCGCCTTGTGAACTACTATTGCCTGTTTACCGATCCGCCGGTCAGACGCAATTTCGTGACCACTTCATCCCTCAGCGCGGTGCTTTCGCCGCCGAATCAGAACCTGAACAACTGCCCCAGCAGTGCGAAAAACAGAAACTGCAGAATCAACGCCGGCAACGCGATCAGCCGGAAAATCAACTCGATGCCCGCAAAGTCCATTTCGCAATCTCGTCACAAAGGCAACCACGGTCCCAGTCGCAGGATGCCGAAGATGAGAATCTCCATCATCGTGGTCACCACGAAGTTGATCAGTTGAAACGGAAACGCAACTACCTGAAGTACCAACTGAACCAACGACCATTCCACCAAACGCCGCCTTTCCAGCAAGATCCCGGCTCGCTGCCGAATCTCGCGGTCTTCATCCGCGCAACTGCCCCGCCTTGTCCACGTCCACCGTCGCCAGGTTCTTGTACACGTTGATGCAAATGCCCACCGCGATCGCCGCCTCCGCCGCGGCCAGCACGATCACGAACACCGCGGTGATCTGCCCGTCCAGCCGCCCGGGCCCAAGGTAGCGGTCGAACGCCACCAGGTTGATGCTCGCGCTGTTGAGCACCAGCTCTACCCCGATCAGGATGCCGATGGCGTTCCGCTTGGTCATCATGGTGAACAGCCCGGCGCAAAACAGCACCGCCGCCACCATGAGATAATGCGTCAAGCCGATGCTCAGCATCGCCTACTTCCCCTGCCGCGCCAGGTGCGCGGCGCCCACCATCACGATCATCAGCAGCACGCCCGCCACCTCAAACGGCACCAGATACGTGGTGAGCAGCTTGCGCCCCAGCTCCGCCACCGGCGAACCGGGCACCACACCCTCCGGGGCGTACCACACCGTGCTCCGCAGCACCACGATCAGGCAGCCAAGCAGCGATGCACACACCACCGCCGCGGCCGCCAGCTCGATAGCCCGCGGCTCAAACCGCACCCAGGGCGACTTGCTCGTCAGCATCACGCCAAAAATGAGCAGCACCAGCGTGCCGCCCGCGTACACAATCAACTGAATCGCTCCCAGGAAGTTGGCCGCCAGCAGAAAATACACCATGGCCACCGAGCCCAGCGCCCCGAACAGCCACACCGCCATGCGCACGATGTTGCGGCTCACGCACACCCCGATCGCCGCCAGCACCGTGATGCCCGCTACCGAATAGAACATGATCGGTTCGAGCAGACCGCCCGGCGCGGCCGCATCGGTCACGCCGATGCGCTCCGGCGCGGCAGCACCCTCCGTACCGTGTGCGCGGGGTAGTCCGCCAGGCATCCCGCTGCCGGCCGCCAGCAGGAACACCAGTGCGATGAGACGCTGATCACGCTTCATAAGTCTGAAGATCATTCCATCCGAAGAACGCGGACCGCCTCGCGTTCCCTCGGTCCAGTTCGATACCAAACACCGCTCAAGAACCCGGCAAGGGATCCACCACCAGGTTCCCCACCAGCTTGCGTCGGTAGTAGAACCCGTACGCCGCGATGGCCGGAAACGCCAGCGCGAAGAATAGCCCGACCGCGCCCAGAATCCAATTGGTGACGCCCGCAAACGCCGCCCATCCCGCACTGTCGGAGGCCGACGCCCAGGTCCACAGCGTCGCCCCCAGCAACAGGATCATGGTCAGCGGCAGCAGCACCTGCACGCAGGCATAAAGCACCTGGTCGATGCGGATGCGCGGCAGCGTCCAACGCAGCCAGATCTGCACATACAACAAAAACAGGCACTTCGTGACGAACCAGATGGGCCCGCTGATGAGCAAGCCGTTGACGCCGCGCGCGATCAACCCCTCGCCCAATAAGCCGCGGATCGCCTCGGCCCACGATCCGGGAAGCGGCGAGTGCCAACCACCCAGGAACAACACCGTCGCCAGACCCGCGACCACAAACATCGCCGCGTACTCCGCGAAGAAGAAAAGCGCCCAACGAAAGCCGGAATACTCCGTGTGGAACCCGGCTACCAGTTCGCTTTCCGCCTCAGGCAGGTCAAACGGTGCCCGTTTGCAGCTCGCCAGCGACGCAATGAAATACGAGACAAACGCCACGAACACGAATGGATTGCTGAACGCCAGCCAGGAAAACCACCCGCCCGCTTGTGCTTCGCCCACCACCCGCAGGCTGAGCGAGCCGACCGTCAACACCGGTACCAGCAGCGCCATGCCCATGGGAATTTCGTACGAGACCATCTGGCACGCCTCGCGCATCGCGCCATACACACTCCACTTGTTGTTCGACGCCCATCCCGCAATGATCACCCCGACCACCTCGATGCCCAGCATGGCCAGCACGAAGATCAGGGCTACATCCAACTCGCGGAACACGTAGGTCACGCCGAAAGGCAGCGCGATGAACGCCAGCAGCGACGGCACCAGCGCGAAATAGGGCGCAACGCGGAACAGCGGCCCGTCGGCGTCCTTGGGAATCAGGTCCTCCTTCAGCACCAGCTTGATGCCGTCGGCAAAACTCTGCGCCCAGCCGTGCCAGCCGCCCACACGCATCGGACCAAGCCGCGACTGAATCCGCCCCGCGACTTTGCGCTCCCACCAGATCAGATAAACGGGAATCACATTGAAGAGCACGACGATAGCCGTCAGCGAAATCACATCGCGCACCAGCGGAAACTGGATCGGCCACAGGAGAAGCACGATCCACTCCGGCAGGCTCGGCAAAGCGCCAATCAGTGCCCCAAGGGTCAGCGGTCCGCCGAACCAGGTCTTGGCCGCCGGATCTCCGACCTGTGCAACCAGATCGACCGTGACCCACTCAAACAGCAGGTTCGCCGCCCACACCCCAACACAGGAACTGACAATCAACCCGATGAAAAGGAACAGGGCGGTACGCTGCAGAAAAGCCGCCCAGGCCCGCCAGGTCTTGACGACAAGGGCGGCCAGCAACGCCGCCCCCGCGGTGAGCGCCGGTCCTACCACCAGCAAAAGCGTTCCCGCCGGATGACCGCCCAAGAGCGTTCCGGTTATCCAGAGCCCCCCCGCAGCCAGCACGAGCAAGCCTACCGCCGCACCGATGGCCAAGCCAACAAAGCCATCATTCTGCTTGGCCGGCGAAGGGTTCCAAGGTACCGAAAACTGCGTCAAACGACCGCTCTCCTACAGCAACCAATCAAAGAGTTCGTGAATAAGGGAACGGATACTAGCAGCCCACAAACGTTCCGCAAAGCCCCCGTTAACGCGGCGAATTCGTCGTCCCTGAAAAGCGTTGATTCTCCGGTTTTTTTTGGATGAAACGGGT
>CAZMVD010000195.1:0-4716 GCA_964569425.1 uncultured Phycisphaeraceae bacterium | reverse complement strand
CGAGGAGGCGGCAGGCGCCCGCGACCGGCCCCGTGCAGGTGACCCCCGGCGTGCCCTTGTCGGTGGCGTCCACGGTACCGTCGCCGTCGCGGTCGCCGTAGCCTGTCACCTGATGGACCGTCAGCTCGCCGTAGGGCGTGTAGGTGTAGCGCTCCACCACGCTGCCGCCCAGGTCGGTGAGCGCGATCACGTTCCAGTTCGCGTCTTGATGAATATACAGATCGCCCCGCCCGGCGGCGCGCATCATCACCAGCTCGTCGACCCTTGACTCGCCGCCGCGTGCTGCGCACGCCTTCGCTGCGCGAACGTGCCAGGTGGTGGCACGCGGCGCGTCAAGGGCAGGTTCCCTGAGTGCGATGAATTGTTGAACCATGTTGCCCGATCCGTCGCTGACCTGTGCTATCTTCCAGCCGTCGTAAATATAGCCGAAAGTCCCGTCCAAGTCACCCGAATTCGCCACGATTTTCCTGATCCGCCGCCCTGTCCCGTCGTACGCGGCCTGCTGGATCACCCGGTCCGCGTCGCTGGACGCCCGGACCTTCACCAGCCGGTTCGCACCCTTGACACGCGGCATCGGTCGTGCTTGCTTCACTCACTATCATGGCCGCCTGGGTCTACATTCTCCGCTGTGCCGACGACCGGCTGTATTTTGGAAGCACGACCGATCTGATCCGGCGGCTGGCGGAGCACCGTCGTGGGCGCGTGCGAACCACCGCGCGACGACTTCCGGTTCGGCTGGTGTACTTCGAGGAACACGCCACGCCGGATCAGGCCAGGCAAAGGGAGCGAGCGTTCAAGTACGGACGAACGCGGCGCAAGGCCATCGACCTGATGATAGCCGGGTTCCCCCCCGAGCGGCTCGCTCCCTTCGCCTGAGGCGCGAGTCAAGGGCAGGCGCATCATAAACGTACACCAGCTTGGCGTCGTTGATGAGGTTGCCGGCGTGGTCGTGGGCCACCGTGACGCTGGTGCCGCCGAAGGTCTCGTCCACCACCACGTCGTCGCCGACGTCGTCGATGTCATCGTCCGCGTTATTATCGTAGCCGATCTTGAGATTGTCGAAGCGCGGATTGCCCCAGCCACCGAAGCGCTGCCTTCGTCTTATCCCGCCTCGTACACCCGATGCGTCTGCCCTCCTTTCGTCACGAGGACATCGTACACCGGCAAACGATCAAACAGACGTGGAGGTGGGTCGTACGCTTACCTTACGCCGATACTTCCCCGCCGGTCGGATCGCTCAAACCCGGCGCCGTTTCACTCATCGCCGCCAGCCGACCCGCGAAGTCGCACAACTCCGCACACTCCTGCGCCGCGCCGTGCTGCGCCGGGCCGAACGCCAGCAGCGCATCCCGCGCCGCACTCAGCGTACTTACCGCCTCGCCCACGATCTCCGCCGCGCCGCGGCCTTCGCCCCCCGAACCGCCCGATCCCGTCTCCCCCGACGCTCCCAGCAACGCCTCCCCCCAACGCAGCAGCGTCCGCCCCAGGTGCAGTTCCGCGCACGCGAAACCCACCCCCGTCACGTCATGCCGCCGCCACAACTCACGCGCCGCGCGCGCCGCCGCCGCGGCTTCCGCGTGCCGCCCCCCGGCACTCAACGCTTCCGCCGCGTGCGCCGCGGCCGCCGCCTGCTTGCGCAGCGGCTCCTCTGCGCAACGCCCGCCCGCCTCTTCCGCGCGGCGATAATGCGCGGCCGCCTCTTCAAACGCACCGGCCAGTTCCGCATCGAGCCCCAGGCTGATCAACGCCTCCCAGCACTCTTCGGCCGAGCCGAACCGCTCCCGCAACCGCAGCGCCGCACCATGCGCCGCGCGTGCCGCCTCCGGTTGATCCTGCCGCCGGTGCACCAGCCCCAGCGTGTGCAGGCACTCCGCCAACAGCCGCCAGGCCCCGCGGCGTGCCGGATCATCCAAAAAGGCCGTACCTTCGCCGCCATCCGCTCCATCGGGAGTGTCCCGCTTGACCGCCTCGATCGTCGCCGCGCTCACCGCGCGGAGCACCACCGATTCCGCCTGCACCGTCCGCCCCTCTTCCAGGTGCAGCAGACCCTCCAGCATGAACTTCCACGCCGATTCCTCAGAACCCTCAATCGCCCAGCCACCCAGCACCCGGCGCAAATCCGCCAAGCGACGCTCGCGCAGCGCACTCAGCGCCCGCCGCCCCGGTCCCTCCCGCGGGGCGACCCGGCCGACCGGCCGATCGGCAACAGTGATGGCTCCGCTCCCGTCGATCACGGCGATGATTGCTCCGCAAACAATCCGCGCAACGCCCCCTTCACCTCTCCCGCCCGCAGATAGGCCCCCGCGATCTTCCCCTCGCGGTCGATCAGAAACAGCGCGGGTATCCCGCGCACCCCGAACGCGTCGGCCGCCGCCGGTGCGCCGCCCCCCTCGCCCACCGCCTGCATCCACTCCACGCCCCGCCGCTGTACAAACTCGCGCACCTCGCGCTCCTCCGTGTCCAGGCTCACCCCGATCATCACGAAATCGTCCCGCGCCCCGAACGCCTCGTGTACCCGGACCAGTTCCGGCATTTCCGCCACGCATGGCGGACACCAGGTCGCCCAGAAATCCACCAGCACCACCTTGCCCGCCAACTCCGAGCTGCGAACCGTCGAGCCGTCCAGCAGCCGCAGCGTAAACTCCGGCGCCGCGCCGCCCGGTTTCAGCGGCTCCCACGGGGATTCGTCGGCCACGGCACGTTCCGGGAGCACCAGCCGCACCGCATCCCCCGTCCCGCCGCGCACCTGCACCGGCTCCCCCGCGCTCCGCCCGCGCAACCACCGGATTTCAAATTCATCCCGCGGCACGTTGAACATCGTGAACCGACCCTCGTGATCGGTCATCGCCCGCAACCCCAGCGTGCGATAGCCCTGCCATTCACCGGTCACCACTTCCACGCCGCGCCCCGGTTCGCCCGACTCCGTTTCCACAACCCCTGCCAGCACCGCCCCGGGCGCCAGCTCGATGTTCACCTCGGCCTTCTGCCCCGCGGAAACCTCCGCCACGTGCAGCGCCGGCGCATAGTCCGCCAGGTGCACGGTCACCACCGCACGCCCCGGCCCCACCCCGCCGATGGAGAACCGCCCCTCGCTGTCGCTCCAGTCGCGCGGCGACGCCGTATCCTCCACTTCTCCCGTCGCCACCCGCGCCCCGTGCAGCCCGTTCCCCGCACCGTCGACGATTCGCCCTGCCACCCGCCCCGCCCGCATCATCACCAGCTCGTGTACCGACTCCGCCCGATCCTCCGGCGTCCGCAGCGCGCGGTCGAACCCCACCGACGACACGAATTCCGGATGCGTCAGCCGCGCGCGCAGCCGATCCGCATCGAAGTGCACGCCCTTCACCTCCGCGCGCCCCTCGCCGTCGCTCACCAGCGACCGGAAATCCTGCCGTGCCTCGTCGAGCACTTCCACGATCGCGCCCGCCACCGGCGTCCCCGCGTCCGACACCACGCGCAGGCGCAGCACCCGCTGCGGCTTCAGTCGAATCGCAATCTCGCCGGCCTCTGCGACCGACTTGATCTCCACCCGCTCGCGCCCGAACCCCTCCGCCTCCACGATCAGCTCCCCGCCCCCCGGCGACAACCCGCCCAGTCGAAACGAACCGTCCTCGTCGCTCACTGCCCGCGAATCCTGGTAGCCGGCGCGCAGCAGCACCGCCGCCCCGGCCAATGGCTTGTCGCCGGGAGCGCCCGTTACCATTCCGGTCAGGCTCAGGGTTCCGCGCAGCGTCACCCCCAGAAACGGCGGATCGTCCCCTTCCTCGCGTTTGAATTCATGGGCCTGTGGAGCGAACGGTTCCTTTTCGATCGTGACCACCACCAACCCCCACACCGGGTCCGTCGTCCGTACGGCAAAATCGCCGAACTCGTCCGTCGCCACCTCGGCCACCAGCGCGCCTTCTCCTCCAGCCTCCGCTTTCCGCCGCACCACCACCCGCACATCCTTCTGCCCCGCCCCCGTATGGTCCGTCACCTGCCCTTCAACGACCACAAACGCCGCGGGCGCCGGCTCCACAGCCCCGTTCGCGTTTTCCGGCTCTACCTTTGCCTGCACCGCGACAATGCCGACAAAGGGCGCCAGCAAGACCCCGATAATGGAGAACGGAATCGACATCCTCGCCGTCCGACTAAACCACGGCTCGAAAGCAATACGGCCCTGGAACCCGGCCCAGTATAACACTTGGGCACGGAAGTCGTCATTCACGGAGCGCCCGGCCGCGAACGGTGTTCCGCTGCGGTGCTTTGGAGACGGAAGAATCACCCGTGCGGCCGCTGACAAACCAGTGCCGATGAGTCTAGAATACCCGTGGATCGCCGCGGCGCTCCGCCTGAATCGCCCCTGGAAACCGCCCATGACCATGGAACACCAAATCCGAACCACCCAGCGCCGCCTGTGGTTCAACCGTTGGCTGCGCTCCTTCTGCACCTGCCTGCTGGTCGCCGCCGCCGCGTTCGCCGTCGTCGTGCTCGTGGTGCGATCCTATGACCTGCTTTGGCCCCTCGGCACTGTGGCCGCCGCACTGGCCGCCGCCGCGGCCGCCGCCGCGGCCGCCTGGACCTGGCGCCACCGCGAAGACGAAGTCACCGCCGCCGCCGCGCTCGACGAAGCCGCCGGCCTGCGCGAGCGCGTCAGCAGCGGCTGGTTCTGCCGCCACTCCGCCGACCCCTTCGCCCGCGCCGTGGTCAGCGATGCGCAGCGCATCAGCGCCCTGA
>CAZMVD010000194.1:0-4828 GCA_964569425.1 uncultured Phycisphaeraceae bacterium | reverse complement strand
CGCACGACGCCGCAATCCTGGGGCAGGCTCGGTGTTACTGCCGGCTGCCGGATGCTCTTACGGCCACACGTCCGGACCGGCGCAGTTCTCGTAGGAACCACGTCCCGTACCGCCGGTTTGCAGCGGCGTGTGGATGGTCGGCGCCGGAAGGGTATCCTTCTGCCAGCCGGGGCCGCGCACGATCACACAGCGGTACACCTGGCGGCCTTCGTCGTGGGAGAGTTGGCTGCCGCTCCCGGAACAATTTGCGTCAAACACCGGGTACGACTCCAGTTCTTCCACGTTATAGTGGTGGGCATAGCCCTCGGAATCCTCCGTGCCTTCGATCCAGACCTTCTGCGTTTCGGCGTGCGCGTCGACAAACGCGCGGTTGTAGGTCCAGTCGCGCCCGTGCCATCCGCGAATGGCCTTGGTGGGTCCTGGGTTCGTTCCCGGCGCTACCCCGGAAAGATCGCAGCGTTCGCGGCGGGCAGTCCACGCGTAGCGCCCGATGTTCTCTTCGTAATAGAGCGTGCGCGAGGGCGTGGGCACGCGCGAAATGGGCCGCAAGTAGGGCGAGTTGCTCTGAATGCACCCGCCGCCGGTCGAAGCCACCATGAACGAGTTGGCCACGTAGCTGTTGCCGAAGTGGTCGTAGGACGACCGCTCGGGTTTCTCCACCCAGTGCGGACAGTGCGCGGAGCGGGGCGGTCCATCGTCGCCCGGGCACTTGAACAGGTCCAGGTTGAGCTGGGTGTCGGCCAGGGCACCGACACGGTCCACGTTGCCGCCCGGGCGACCATCCAGCAGGTTGTCCTTGAACCCGCCCGGATAGAGGATGTGGTTCATCGGGCGGCTTGCCGGACCCATGCCCGCCTTGGTGCCGTACTTTGACGTCAAATAGGCGAACTGCCCGCCGGGGCCGGGAACGTACCCCTCGCCGCCGATGCCCGACTTGCCGCCCCACTCGTACGCGCCGATGAACGTCGGGTTATTGGGGTCCTGTTCAAACTGCAAGTGGTGCGCCGGAATGCCCCAGCCGTTGGGATCGTCCGCCTCATAGACCCGGCTGCTGGTGGCGATGGCCTTGATATTCGCCAGGCAGGTGGTTTGCTTGGACTGCTTGCGCGCGTTTTCCAGCGACGGCAGCAGAATCGAGATCAACAGGGCGATGATGGCAATCACCACCAGCAACTCGATGAGCGTAAAGCCCGTCGCCCTCGCAGTGCTTCTGTGCTTCTTCAGGTTTGTTCGCTCGCGCATGGTTTCACTCCTCGTACTTGGGTTGCGCCTTTTACTCGCGACCCGGGAAGATAGCCCCGGCGTCGAAACGGACCATTCTCTTCAAACCACTCAACAGCCCCGGCCAATCGGGCCAAGGGCATTAGTGTCGTCAGGCGACCGCGTCTTGTCTGCCCGGCCTAATACAAAGGTCTCGCCATGCCTTGCCGGCCGATGGATGACTGACGGCAACGATACGCGGCATCCACCATTCCTTACAACACCGAATGTCGCGAGTTGGCAGGTGACTTTCCGGAAAAAAATCGAAGAAACCCGGCCCGGGAGAACAGGAAAGCGTCTTTAATGTAATTCTTTCATTCACAATGCAAGTCAAACGTGCGAATGGTGGTTGTATAGTCCTGCGCAGTGCCGGTCAGGGGTGAGCATCAGCGTCGGGCGCTTCGCCATCAACGACTTGGTTTGCGTTGCTTCCGGCGGATCCATTCACCGGCTCGGAAAGGCGGTAGGTGCCGTCGAACCAACGGCCCAGGTCGACCATTTTGCAGCGCTGCGAGCAGAACGGGCGGAAGGGTGCGTCGTCGGGTTTCGCCACGGTGAGCACGCGGCGGCAGATGGGACATTCGAAGGCGGGCACGACGGCGCTCCGGCGGTTATGGGCTCGGTTGCGTCGGCAGCCTGTCTGCCGCGCGCGTGCCGCGACAAAGCTGATGGCGCCGCATGGTGACACACGACTGGCACATCAGGAGTCGCTCCGTTTGCGCGCCGCGCGTGACTCGGTCGCAGACTTGGCGGGGGTCTTGGGCGCCGGGGCGGCGGCGCTGTCGGCGGACTTCCCGGTGGACTTGGCCGTGCCGGTGTCCGCCGGCTTGTCGGCCGGTTTGGCGTCGGCTTCGGCGGCCTTCTTGTAGCTTTCGCTGCGGTAGTCGGTCTGGTAGAAGCCCGACCCTTTGAAGATGATGCCCGCGCCGGTGCCCACCCGCCGCGTCACCGATGTGTTGCAGGCACAGGCGGGGTTGTCTTCCTTGCGCAACCGCCGCCGTGCGGGCTCGGCGATCGACTGAAACACCTCCGTCACCGCACCGCAACGGGTGCACTCGTATTCATAGGTGGGCATCAACGACACTCCGAGGACTATTCCCGCGGCCGCCGCGGTTTGGAGCCAATCATCACCACCGCGAGTCAGCGATTCACCCGCGGCGAGGTTTTCCCCGTCGCGCTTTCATCCGCGTTCGCTTCTGCCCCGTTGCGCCGGCGCGCGAACGAGCGGCCAGCCACTTTTTCAACGACGCCTGGCTTTCGCCAGAGGGCTGCCCGGTCAACAGCCCTTTCACGCTGACATCCTCATCCAGGTCCGGCCAATGAATTCCCTCGCCCCGCCCGATGAGACGCCAGCAGGCTCGTTCCCGCCGCGTGGCATGTGCCAGCCGCGGGAACCAACCCAGCGGAACGGAAATCGTGCGCCCGTCACTCAGGTCGACGTGCAGTGTATCGTCGGTGGTGTGCGCTTGGCACACAGTGGGCAATGAAAACTCAACAGCCGAAATAATCATTCCAAGCCTTGATCAGTTGATCGTGATGCACCGCCAACAGGGCTTCAATACGGCGTATTTCCTTACGCGAGAATCCGCCGCTGTACTGCAGTCGGCGTGGATCCAGCCAGAACTTCGCTACGTTGTCTTCCCGTTCTACATGCACATGGGGAGGTTCGCCCCGATCGCCCGCGTACATGAAGACCCGGTAAGGTCCGTGCCGCATGATGGTCGGCATGTCGATCTCGGACGCCCAAACTTCTCGTTCGACTCTGAATTCTAAGCGCCTCTTGCGTCCCCGAACAGGCCAGGGCGCACGCCAATCCCGTGTGATACCCACGTGGCCCGCCGGTTGCACCTGCGCTCAATGGCAGCAAAACGGTGCCACTCCATGGCAACACTATGCTCGACAGGTCGTCACGCCAGAACCTTCGCCAGCCGCTCCACCGCCCAGTCGACCTCTTCCCGGTTGATGCACAGCGGCGGCGCCAGCCGCATCACCTGCTCGTGCGTGTCCTTGCACAACATGCCCTCGCGCATCAGCTTTTCGCAATACGGCCGGGCCACGCCCGCACTGGTCTTGAACTCCAGCCCCACCCACAGCCCGCGCCCGCGAATCTCCTTGAGCTTGTCGGTCTTGATCGCCCGCAGCTTGCCGAACAGGTACTCGCCCGTCTGCTTCGCATTGTCCTGATAGTGGTTGGTCTTCAGGATTTCCACCACCTTGCGGGCCACGGCACAGGCCAGCGGGTTGCCGCCGAACGTGCTGCCGTGATCGCCGGGCTTGAACACGCCGAGAATTTCCCGTGTGGAGACCACCGCCGAAATGGGCATGATGCCCCCGCCCAGCGCCTTGCCCAAAATGTACATGTCCGGTTTTACCCCCTCCGTGTCGCTGCAGAACGTCGCCCCGCAGCGCCCCAGCCCGGACTGGATCTCGTCGGCGATGAACAGTACCTTTCGTTCGCGACACAGCTCACGCGCCGCCATCAGGAACCCCGCCGGCGGCACCACGATGCCCGCCTCGCCCTGGATCGGCTCGACCAGGAAAGCCACCGTGTTGCCGTCGATCGCCTTGCGCAGCGCGTCGAGATCGCCATAGGGCACAATCTCAAAGCCCGGCGTATACGGCCCAAAATCGGCCCGCGCCTGCGGGTCGGTGCTGAAGCTGATAATCGTCGTGGTGCGCCCGTGGAAGTTGCCGGCGCAGCAGATGATCTTGGCCTGGTTCGCCGGCACCCCCTTCTTCAGGTAGCCCCACTTGCGCGCCGTCTTGATGGCCGTCTCCACCCCCTCGGCCCCGGTGTTCATGGGCAGCACCGCTTCCATCTGGCACAACTCGGCCAGCTCCTTGCACAATGGGCCGAGTTGGTCGTTGTGAAAGGCACGCGAAGTCAGCGTAACCTGGTCGAGCTGCTCTCTGGCCGCGGCCACCAGTTCCGGGTGGCAGTGGCCGAAGTTGACCGCCGAATAAGCGGCGAGCATGTCCATGTATCGTTTGCCGTCGGCGTCCTCGACCCACACCCCTTCGGCGCGGGTGATGACCACGGGCAAGGGGTGATAATTATGGGCGGCGTAGCGCTCCACGATCTCGATGTGCTGCTGGTTGGTCAGTTCGCCCGACGCGGTCGGTGCCTGGACGTTCATCGTGTATCCCCTTTTTCAAGTCGTTAAGAGCCGTTTACGTTGAGTTCAGCGGGCTCGCCGCCATCGCCAACCCCCGCCCGGCCGGTCGAATGCCTTGTCGGCGGAATGGACGAAATACTGTACCGCGGCAGGAGGAAACGAACAAGTTCGGTGCGCCGGGCGTCCGGGTGCCGCGCGGCGTCGGATTCGACCCGTTGGTTGCAATTGGTGCGGGTCCGGGGTAGGATACGCGGCTCGTTTGTGGGGGTTCCGCCACCATCATCACACCGCGGGTTTACGGGGTTGGAGAGGCGGAACCGGTACGTCTGGATGAAGGGAAACCATCGGTGATTCTCGAAGGTGTTCGTAACGTGGCCATCATCGCCCACGTGGACCACGGCAAGACCACGCTGGTCGACCAGATGCTCCGCCAGTGCGGCCAGTTCCGCGAG
>CAZMVD010000193.1:0-5114 GCA_964569425.1 uncultured Phycisphaeraceae bacterium | reverse complement strand
TCGCCCGTACCCTCGCGCTCGATCCGCCCGTGCTCCTGTTCGACGAACCCACCACCGGTCTCGATCCCGCACGGGCTCGCGATGTGGCCGAGCTGATCGCCGATACCCACCGCCGCTCCGGCAAGACCGTGATCGTCGTCACCCACGACTATGCCCCCTTTCTCACCTACCACCCCCGCATCGTGCTCGTCGACGTGAATGCCGGTCAGCTCCGCGACGTCACCGCCGAACAGCTTCGCGCTTCTCTGGAACAACGCGCCCCGGCCCCATCCGCCGTGCACCGTCCGGCGCCCTCGGCGCTCCGCCGCCCCGGCTGGGAACGCTTCCTCGAACGCCCCGGCCAGGCCCTTCTGACGCTCTTGCTCGCCCTGCCCGCGGCCTGTGGCGGCTGGCGCAGGCCGCGCTGGAAGTTGCGCTACTTATGGCACTATCTGCGGATGGTGTGCCTCGGCTCCACCGCCATCTACGTCGCGCTGGCAGGCATGATGCTCGGCTTCGTCTTTACCACCTTCAGCTTCGCACAATTACCCTACTCCCGCGTCACCGTTCCGCTGCTGACGGAAGAATTCCTGGCAGCCACGGGTTATAGCACCTACCGCGTGGTGGTGCCGTTGATGATCGCGGTGCTCATGGCCGGTAAGTGCGGCGCCGCCATCGCCGCCGACGTGGGCGCTCGCCGCCTGACCCATCAATTCGATGCCATGCGCAGCCTCGGCGCGCGACCGTCCGCATACCTTTACGGCAACATCGCCCTGGCGTTGATCGTCTCCGCCCCCCTCCTCACCCTGCTCGCCTTCGCCGCCAATTGCTACGCCGCCCTGGTGGCCTTTCTCATGACCTCCGAGGAAACGTCCGTCGCCATGTTCCAGCGCAACTTTTTCAGCATGTTGTGGCCCGCCTCCGCATCGCTGCCCCGCGGTACCGGCTGGGTCATGCTCAAGGCCGTCACCAGCGGTTTGACGATCGCCGCCCTCGCCTACGCCATCGGCGCCCGGCGCAAAGCCTCGTCCGTAGAAGTAAGCCGCGGCGTAAGCCTCACGATATTCTGGGCCACGCTGGCCGTGCTGGCGCTGCACTCGTTCTACTCATTTGTCGAGTTCTGATCGCCAAATCGGCCCGCCGCCCGCGCCCATACCGGCGTATATGATAGGACCGTTCGCCCCCGCAGAACCGCCTTTCAAGTCCGATCAACGGCGGGCCGCACGGCGCCATCGGCTCAAGTCCACTGATCTCGGACGCTGCACATCCTGCCGCCGCATGACTCATAATCGAGTGTCAGTCTTATGGCACCAAGAAGACGTGCCGCGGCGATGGACCCCCCACAGCGTCCCATTCCTCGCGCGTATTACCCCGTCAAGAAAACCGCAAACCGTGACGATAGCGTAGGGAGACTGCAACAGGCAGGGGGCCAGAGAGTATGCCGACCACCGCACCATCCACCGCAAAGACCCACGGCCGGCCCGCTCCCCGCCCCGCCGCGCGGCGTCGCGGCGAATCCGCCCGGCTCACCGGGCACAGCGGACTGCTCACCGGCCTGCAACGCTGGCGCCTCGCCAGCCGCCGGCACGAAGACGCCGTCACCCTCGCGATGTTCGCGCTCGACCGCTTCGCCGAAGTCAACGAACGCTGCGGATCCTCCTTCGGCGACCGCATGCTCCGGTGGTTCGCGCGCAACCTCCTCCGGTCCGTGCCCCACGGCGCCATCGTCGCCCGCTCACGCGGCAACCGCTACGTGGTCGCCCTGCGCTCCGTGGAACTCGGCTGCGTGCACGACATCGTCCACCGCTGCCGCCGGACCATGGATTGCCACCCGCTGATATTTCAGGAAGCCCCCCAGCCGGTAACCGCCAGCGTAGGCATCGCCACAACCACCCGCGGATTCCTCGAAACCGAGGAGCAGCTACTCCAACGGGCCGCCATCGCCCTGGCACACGCCAAACACCACGGCGGCAACCGCATGGCCGCCTGGGACGAAATCATGAGCCGGCCCGCCGCGCTCAACCGCACCGCCCACGTCGTTCCCGCCCATTCCGACTGGTGGATGCACTGCCTGCGCGAACAACTGCGCCTCACCTGCGTCGAATCGACCCGCGCCCTGGTCGCCGCCGTGGAAGCCAAGGACCCCCACTACCGCCACCATTCCCTCGCCGTCTGCGCCATCGCCGAAGAGCTGGGCCGCCGCATGAACCTCCCGCCTGCCGTGCAACGCACCCTCAACGTCGCCGCCCTGTTGCACGACATCGGAAAGATCGGCGTCCCCGATTCCATCCTCACCAAACCCGGCGCACTCACGCCCGAGGAAATGGACATGGTCAAGGGCCACCCCCAGATCGCGCTCGACATCATCCGCCACGTCAGCTACCTGCACGACGTCCGCCCCGTCATTCTCCACCACCATGAACGCTGGGACGGAACCGGTTACCCCGCCGGCCTGCGCGAACAGCAGATTCCCATCGCCGCCCGCGTGCTCGCCACCGCCGACGCCCTCGACGCCATGTTCTCCGCTCGCAGCTACAAGGCGCCCTATTCTGCCCAGCGCGTGGCCGAAGAAATCCGCGCGGGCGCCGGAGGGCAATTCGACCCCGCCGTCAGCGAAGCCACCCTCGCGTGGATCAACGAGCGCCCGGCCATCCTGCACGAGTCGAACTACGCTCCCCCGGCCTGACTGATCGGTATCCCCCACCGGAACTGAACGAAGCATACCTCTGGTTCGCGCAGGCCATCCTCGCTGGGACGAGTGCGCAACGGTACCGGAAAAGCCCCCATGTCCTCCTGTATGTTCCGATGGACTGGCCAAGAAACCTATCCCAATATCAACGCGCGCCGCGGGCTTCAGCCCGCGCGGACACCCCGGATTCAGTTATTGGAATTGGCTCTAAACGGTTTACTACGACATGGGAATCAATCGAACAGGACTTTCGACACGATCGGCGCGCATCCTCGTCCCCCCTTGAGATATGAACGCTCAACCCTGCTCGATCTGCCCGATCACCGACCTCTGCCCCATCGGTCACCATTGACGGTTATGGGTCGCCGACAATCGCGCCCTCGCATCAGCACCATCGCCGTGCCGACTCCCAGGAACAACAAGCTCGCCGGCTCGGGAACGACGGAGAAGTTGTCGTATAACGCCACACCTCCTTCCCGGTGACCGAGAAAACCACCCCACACCTCCGAGTCGCCGAGGACGTTGTCGCCCGGGGCGATGGGCACAACCATCGGGGGAAGTTCGAACACCGTGGATAAAGGCGACACCCCGGTCAGTCCCCAGTCTTCCAGCAAGCCACCGATCAGGATACTGGTCGGTGAAACGTGCTCAAACGTAGCCGAGAACTTGTACCACCGGCCCGCAATCAGATCCGCCACGAGTCCCGTTCCCGTCGGTAGGCGGGGGGAACTAGCTTCTTTGACTTCTGCCTCGATAGAGACTCTCGTGGGAAGGTTGGGATCAGAGAACACGCGAAGGTGGGCGTATGAATTGGGCGCGAGGTTCGAGCCGAGTAACCCTGTTGGATCGGTAAGAATCCCCAAGCTGAGCACCGACCAGAATACGGGAAGATCGGTATGGTTCTGCCGCAGGAAGAACTGCGAAAGCTCCACGCGATCCCCCGGCACGGACAAGCGAAAACTCTCGCGATGATGCACCGCCGTGGTGTGGGATTGGAATCCGTTGACGAACGGAAGGCTTTCCACGGCCCGGCTGTTGCCGATTCCGCCGCTTTCAGTTTCAGCGTAACGAACTCCGGCCCCCTGGTGGTTCAGCGAAAAGTTGGCCGCCAGCTCTCCGACGTTGTTAAAGTCGATGAAGGCAGCGCGCGATTCGCCGGAACCGCCGAAACCAAGTGCCAAGATCCCGGCAACGGTTTGCGTGAGGCGGAAGCCGTTGCGTCTACCACCCATGTTCAACCTCCCGCTCTTTCGTCTCCTGGCAAACCCTGATGACCAATCACCGGATTACGGCATCGTGGTCGCCAGAGTGCGAGCGCAAGCAGGCACAACACAACCGTTGCCGGCTCGGGAACGACGGAGAAGTTGTCGAACAACGCCACGCCGCCTTCGCGGAAGCCGCGAAACCCGGCCCAAACTCCTGCATCGTTGAGCACGTTGTCTCCCGCGGCGATGGGCACCAGCATTGGCGCTAGCTCCAACACCGTCGACAAGGGCGACACCCCGGTCAGTCCCCAGTCTTCCAGCAAGCCACCGATCAGGATACTGGTCGGTGAAACGTGCTCAAACGTAGCCGAGAACTTGTACCACCGGCCCGCAATCAGATCCGCCACGAGTCCCGTTCCCGTCGGTAGGCGGGGGGAACTAGCTTCTTTGACTTCTGCCTCGATAGAGACTCTCGTGGGAAGGTTGGGATCAGAGAACACGCGAAGGTGGGCGTATGAATTGGGCGCGAGGTTCGAGCCGAGTAACCCTGTTGGATCGGTAAGAATCCCCAAGCTGAGCACCGACCAGAATACGGGAAGATCGGTATGGTTCTGCCGCAGGAAGAACTGCGAAAGCTCCACGCGATCCCCCGGCACGGACAAGCGAAAACTCTCGCGATGATGCACCGCCGTGGTGTGGGATTGGAATCCGTTGACGAACGGAAGGCTTTCCACGGCCCGGCTGTTGCCGATTCCGCCGCTCTCAGTTTCAGCGTAACGAACTCCGGCCCCCTGGTGGTTCAGCGAGAAGTTGGCCACCAGGTCTCCGACGTTGTTAAAGTCGATGAAGGCAGCGCGCGATTCGCCGGAACCGCCAACACCAAGCACCAAGATCCCGGCAACGATTTGCTTGAGGCAGAAGCCGTTGCGTCTACCACCCATGTTCAACCTCCCGCCGCTGTTGCCTCCCCCCCGCGAAACCCTGATGCGTCCGATAGCCCATTCTACCCCGTCCCGACCTCGGATTCGAGAAAAAACTGATCGATCGGCAGCCGCGGAATTCGAAAGGCCGGGCGAGACCACGCGCCCAAGCAAGGCGGTCGCCCCGGTCGCAACTGCCCCATCTGCGATAGCCGAAATGTGAATTGCGCTGACCCGGCAGGTGAACCGGCGGCAACCTCCCACAACGCCGGACGGACGATGAACCCGCCTACCCGCGCGCCAGCTTGCGCAGTTCGCCGC
>CAZMVD010000192.1:4105-5143 GCA_964569425.1 uncultured Phycisphaeraceae bacterium | reverse complement strand
GCACCGTCGCCCGTGCCCTCACGCCGGGAAGCCCCTCGTCGGTCTCGACGTCTACCGACACGCTGGTCAGCGCCAGCGGGTGGCAGAGCGGTATCAGATCCGACGTCCGCTTTGCCGCCTGGATTCCGGCAATCCGGGCGACCACCAGTGGGTCGCCCTTCGGTGTCCGCCCTGCCTGCAGGGCGGCAAATGCTTCCGCGCTCATCCGGAGCGCACCTGTAGCCGTGGCGCGGCGGTCGGTTTCCGCTTTCGCGCCAGTCTCGACCATCCTCGTTCGGCCTGCCTCGTCCAGATGCGTCAGTTCATGCCGCGGGGAGTCCCCGGACCGGGTCCGGGCCGCGCCTCGGGACGTGCTCACGGGCAGAAGTTTACTGCCCGGCGAGCCCCCAGGGTAGGATAAATTCGTATGTTGTTGCAGGGGAACAACCTACAGAGGCGCTCCAGCGGGCCTCAGGAGCCGCAGCGACCGCAGCAGATCGGCCAGGACCAGCTGCGGATTCACGTTGCCCTGGGCGAGGTCCATCGCCGTTTCGACGGCCGCGATCGCCTCCGCGGCACGCGGACCCGCAATCGCAGGATTCGCGTGTGCACGCAGCCAGTCGATCGCGTCCACGTTGATAACGAGTTCTTCGGCGCCGCTGGCGACCGCTGCGAGGTCGCGGATCCAGCGTGCGAGCTGCTCGAGTGTGTCGCTGAAAGCGCCGCGTGCACCGGCCGGTGGCAGGCGGTGCGCTGCCTGCAGTCGAGCGGCTTCGTCGCTGTCCAGCGCTGCGGCGAGCAGGTCGCGCGCCTGTTGCCGCAGCTCCTCGAGCGCGCCGTCGGCGCCGTAGCCGAGCGCGCGACCGATGCTGCCTTCCGCGATGCGCGCGCGCGTGCGTGCGTCGTCAGCGGCCAGGCCTGCATTCGCCTCGAGGAAGGCGGCAACTTCGGCTTCCGGCAATGCGCGCAGCCGCACCGCCAGCGTTCGCGAACGAATGGGCGGGAGCAACGCCTGCGGATCCTACGTCGAGAGGATGATCTGGGTGTCCCCCGGCGTGC
>CAZMVD010000192.1:0-4095 GCA_964569425.1 uncultured Phycisphaeraceae bacterium | reverse complement strand
GGCTCTTCGAGGATCTTGAGGAGCGCATTGGCGGCCTCCGGGCTGGACTCCTGCGGCACCAGGCGCTCCGCCTGGCCCATCACGAAGACCTTGCGTGTGCCCATGGCCGGGCGTGCATTGACGAGCCCGCGCAGCGTCTGCACCTGGGCGAGGAAGATGCCCGTGGGCTCGCCCGGCGCGGGTGCGCGCAGGGGCGTGGTCCGGCGCGACTCGATCTCGGCCGCGCGTGCGTCCTCCAGTGCATCCTGCAGCCGGTCCGCACTGGCGCCTTTCGGGCGGACGAGCGGGAAGAACCAGTGCAGGTCCGGGTGCTCGAGGCGGAGGACCATCCGACACGGCTGACACTGGCCGCACGGCCCGCTTGCGTCGGGCTGCCCGCAGAGCAGCACCTGTCCGAGCCACAGTGCCAGGCGCTGCTTGCCGACGCCGGGCGGGCCGTGGATGAGAAGCGATGTGGCAAGCTCACCGGCCTGGAACGCGCGCAGCAACGCCTGCCGTACGTCCTCGTGCCCCTGCACGGGGTGTATTCCGGCGCGTGCCATCAGCCGAGCAGAAAATGAGTGGTCGCGGTCGTCCCGAGCCCGCCGCAGAGCGAGCCCGTACGTCGGCAACGACCGGGTGCGACGGCGAGCGTCATGATCCGGCGCGTTCGCGCAGCCAGCGCAGCGGGTCGACGGCCTCGGGTACACCGGTGCGGACGGGCGCACGCACCTGGAACTCGATGTGCGGCCCTTCCGGCGTCTGTTCACCGCCAACGGTGCCAACGGTTGCACCGCCGGAAACGGTCTGCCCTTCCTGGACGTCGATGCGACCGAGGTACAGGTAGAGCGTGTAGTAGCCGCCGCCGTGACTGAGCATCACGGTCGGGCCGTAACCCTCGAAGGGCCGCGCCAGGACCACGACGCCGGTCTCGACCGCCCGCACGGGTGTCCCTGCCGCGGTCGCAATGCCAATGCCCTGGTTGCGCAGCACGACACCGTTTGGCCGGCGCTCGGGGCCGAAGCGATAGATGATGTTCCCGTCCACCGGCCAGGCGAGTGTGCCCAGGTCGCGCGTGCCGATCGAGGGCGCAGGCTCTGCCGTCGGTGTGCGTGCGCCCGTGCGCGCGCGATTCGCATCCGCCCGCTCGCGCTCCACGCGCTCCCGCTCGAGGCGCGCGATCAGCGATGTCATCGAGCGCTCGTCCTCCGCGAGCCGCTCCAGCCGGCTCTCCGTGCGCGTCTGCGCATTCCGGTACTGCTGGAGCGCGGACTGGCTCTGCTGCTCGAGCCGCTCCAGCTCCGCCACCTCCATCTCCTTCTGCGCGCGCAGCGTTTCGATCTGCAGCATGGTCTCCTGCAGCGCACGGTTCTGGGTGACGAGCGAGCGCTCCAGTTGTCGGATCTCTTCGATCATGGACCGGTCGCGACGCGCGAGGACGTGCAGGTAGCGGTAGCGATTGATCAGGTCGGCGAAGCTCTCTGCGGTCAGCATGACGCGCACGGAATGCAGCGGCCCGCGCTTGTAGACCGAGCGCAGGCGCCGTCCGAGCTGGTCGGTGCGTCTGCGCACCTGCGTGCGGGTGCTTGCGAGCTGCTGCTGCAGGCTGTCTGCGCTCTCGTCGAGCAGCGACGTCTGGTAGTCGAGCTCGAGCAGCGCGCTCGCAGACGCTTCCCGCTGGCGTGCAATGTTCGTCAGCTCGTCGGACGCATCGCGCACCCGCGAGCGGAGCGCATCGAGCTCGGACTGCAGCCGGCTCTGCTCCTGGCGGATCGAATCCAGCTTTGCCTCACTGGCGCGCAGCTCCTGCACCTGTGCGCTCGCGGCGCGGGGCACCATGAGCAACAGCAGCGAGAACAGCAGGAGGAGCCGCCGGCGTGGCATCAGACTTCGCGCAGGTGATGGCGTACGGCGAGCATGCTGGCAGCGCCGCCGAACAGCGTGCCCGCGAGCACGCCGGCCAGCAGCCAGTGGGGCGGCAGCCACGCGAGCTCGAAAACGGAGCCGGACAGAACGCGGAATGCACCCCAGGTCAGGCCGAGTGCGAGCAGGGCACCGATGATTCCGGTCAGCAGTCCCTCGAGCACGAACGGCCGGCGGATGAAACCGTCGGTCGCGCCGACCAGTCGCATGATCGAGATCTCGTCGCGACGGGCAAAGATCGCGAGACGGATGGCGGATGCGATGATGAGTGCGGCTACCGCCGCGAACGCGGCGCCGAGCACCGCGGTCGCGACTGCAGCCACACGACGCAGCAGGTACACCGTATCGAGCCATTCCTGGCCGTATGTCACGTCCTCGACCACGGGATAGAGCCGCACGCGGTCCGCAACGGCGGCCACCGCGGCCGGCCCCTGCTGGTGCGGCTTCAGCGCGATCTCGAAAGACGCCGGCAGCGGATTCCCCTCGAGGTCGCCGAACAGGGTCGCAAACTCGGGCAGCTCGTTGCGCGCGATGATGAGCGCCTGCTCTCGCGAGATGTGGCGCACGTCGCGCACCTCCGGAAACGCGCGGATGTCGGTCTCCGCAAGCCGCACGTCGGCAGGCGATGCATCGTCGCGCAGGTACGCGACAACCTCGACACGCGCTTCCACGTCCTGGATGACGAGGCGGATGTTGTACGCCGCGAGTCCGAACAGCCCGACGACGAACAGCGAGATGGCGATCATGATCGCCGAGAGTCCGACCAGCAGCGGTGAACGCCGGAAGGCGTTGGCGGCTTCACGCAGAGCGTATGGCATTACTCCACCGGCTCGGCTGCAGTGTCGAGCACCACGCGGCCCTGGTCCAGCTCGATCATGCGCATTGCGGGATTCTTCCGCACCAGCTCCAGGTCATGCGTTGCGAAGACCACCGCGGTGCCGCTCGCGTTGATGCTGCGGAACAGCTCGAAGATGCCACGCGTTGCGCGCTCGTCCAGGTTGCCCGTGGCCTCGTCCGCCAGCAGCACGAGCGGATCGTTGACGAGTGCACGTGCGACGGCGACCCGTTGCTGCTCGCCGCCCGACAGCTCTGCCGGAAGCGATTCCGCCTTCGACGCGAGGCCGACCTGCGCCAGCAGCCGTCCGACCTTGTTCCGCTTCACATTTTCGCGTGCGCCCGTAACCTCGAGCGCGAACGCGATGTTCTCGGCTGCAGTCCGGTCGGCGAGGAGTCGGAAGTCCTGGAAGACGTAGCCGATCTTGCGGCGCAGCATCGCGATCTCGCGCGGCCGGATGTTGGCCGACGAATAGCCGCTCACGCGGATCTCCCCGCTCGTCGGCCGCTCGGCCATGTGAATGAGTCGCAGCAGCGTGGACTTGCCGGCGCCGCTGTGACCGGTCAGAAACACGAACTCGCCTTTGCGTATCTCGAGCGTGACGTCGTTGAGTGCAAAGCCGCCGCGCGGATACTGCTTGCTGACATGCTCGACACGAATCATCGTGTCGCCTCCATTCGTTCGACGAGCCGTGCCGCGAGCCGGATCGCTGCGATCATCGACGATGCGTCCGCCACACCACGGCCCGCGATGTCGAATGCCGTGCCGTGATCCGGCGATGTGCGCACGAACGGCAGCCCGAGCGTCACGTTGACTCCCTGTCCGAAGGATGCAGTCTTGAACGCGGCCATGCCCACGTCATGGTACGGCGCAATCACGGCGTCGAACTCGCCGCGCAGGGCACGTGTGAACACGGTATCTGCGGGCAAGGGTCCCACCGCAGGTGTACCGAGCGCATCCAGTCGCTGGATCGCGGGCCCGTAGATGCGAGCTTCTTCGTCGCCAAAGAGTCCGTGGTCCGACGCATGGGGATTGAACGCGCACAGTGCGATACGGGGACGTGCGATCGCCCACTGCTGCTGCAGCGCAAGATACGTGATCCGTGTCTGCGTGACGAGAATGTCCTCGTCGAACAGGCGCGGAACGTCGCGCAGCGCGTGATGCGTCGTCGCCAGCACGACGCGCAGCGGTCCGCCGAGAGACGTCGTTTCCGCAGCCATCATCATGGCGACATCGACGCCGCCCGCGAGCGCGGCGAGCATCTCCGTATGTCCCGGATAGTCGTAGCCCGCGGCGTGCAGTGCGCTCTTCTCGAGCGGTGCCGTGACGATGCCCCGGACCTGGCCGGCCTGCACCAG
>CAZMVD010000191.1:2444-5279 GCA_964569425.1 uncultured Phycisphaeraceae bacterium | reverse complement strand
ACCCCCACCAGCCCCCAAAAAAGCCCCATCCTCCCCACCCCTCCCCCAACCCTCCCCCGTCCCGCTCCTTCGGCATTCGGCTTTCCGCGTCTTGGCGTTTCTTCCGCATTCCGCCTTCACCATTCCGCATTCTCCCCCCATTCGCCATTCTTGATTCGCCATTCGCCATTCCCCCTGGTCTTTTCCCGCCCCCGCCAAGCGCGCGCCCCCGATGTTGTTCCTTCCGGCGTTTCGGTGCCGCCACCCAGGCGGCGGCGCCCGACCCCGCTCCGTGAGTGCCACGGCGTGACACCAGAAAAGAAAAATGACAAAACGAACCCAATTGCTGCGATTGCACAAGCGCGTTTCCGGGTAGGTCGAGGGGGCGACCCGCCTTCCGTCGCTTCTCCCTCCATGCGCACCTCACGCCCGGCAAGCCACCGGGTCCGCAGCACGCTGCGCCTCCCGACGCGTGTCCCCCCAGGTGGAACCGCCCGGCGAGCCTCGGCCCTGCGCCGATCCTGCCGGCGTCGCTTGTCGCCTCCGCACGCAGACCCTATGCTTCCCGCGGATCGGGCTCGCTGCGCCCGGTCGATGGGCAGCGGCGCCCCGTGGAATCGTGAACCATGAAGTTTTCGTTGATCGATCGCGTCCTGGAATTGGACCGCGGCCAGAGGATCGTCGCCGTCAAGGCCGTGTCGTTGGCCGAGGAGTATCTCGCCGACCATTTTCCCACGTTTCCCGTGCTTCCCGGCGTGTTGATGCTGGAGGCCATGGCCCAGGCGGGGGCCTGGCTCGTTCGCGACGCAAATGGCTTCGCCGAGCAGATCATCTTGCTAAGGGAAGCCAGAAACGTAACATACAAGAGCTTTGTGAAGCCGGGGCAGTTGCTCCGCCTCGAGGTCACCTGCCGCCGCCTGGCGGCAGAGGCGAGCGACTTCGAGGGCGTGGGGCTGTGCCAGGATCGGGAAGTCGTGCGGGCGCGGTTCGGGCTCGTGCATCTGGCTTATAAATCCAATGCCGGAGCTAAGGCCGCCGGCCGGGATTGGGTGGCGGAACTGCGGGCCGCGTGGGCACGGTTGTGCCCGTCGGAAGGCGAACCGGCACAGTCGACCGCGGGTGTCCGCGAGGTTCCCCTCGCCTGATGGTTCGTCGACAAGGGAGGTCTGAACGTCTATGTCGCAGAGCAGGGATGAGGTTTTCACCAGAATTCGCGAAGTGCTCACCGACGCCCTCGGCGTGGACGACGAAGAGGTCGTCCCCGGTGCCACGTTGCAGGGTGACCTGGGTGCGGAGAGTATCGACTTTCTGGACATCGTGTTCCGGCTGGAAAAGGCCTTTAACATCAAGATTCCCAAAGGTGACCTGTTTCCCGACGAGATTCTCAACAACCCGGCCTATGTGGAAAACGGTCGGATGACGGCCGCGGGAATGGAAACGCTCAAGGGGGCAATGCCGCACGCCGATTTCAGCGAGTTCGAAAAAGACCCCGAAGTGTCGCGAGTACAGGACCTCTTCACCGTCGACACGATCGTCAATTACGTGGAGAACAAGCTGAAAGCGGCGTGAGGTCGGCACAACACGGCCGGCGGCAGTGGCTTGTGGGCCGGCTCTTCTGTTCTTCCGCGGCTCGTTCCGCTTCCCTGGGACCGGCGCAAGGCCAGACTCCACCAGGTTGCGGCGCTGGCCTTGGGCAGACAGGCATCCCCAACAGGCACCAAAGGGGCGCGAACCCGTGCGATGGATGTGGATCGACAGTTTCGTGGCCTTTGAGTCGGGGCGGCACGCCGTCGCCATCAAGAATGTTTCCCTCGCGGAAGATCACCTGCACGATCACTTTCCGGGCCACCCGGTCATGCCGCCTTCCTTGATGATCGAGGGCATGGCCCAGACGGCGGGCATCCTGGTGGGCGAGTCGCGCGGATTTCGCGAGAACGTGATTCTGGCTAAAATCCGCCGCGCGGAGTTTTCGGCGTATGCCGGTCCCGGTGATCAGTTGATGTACGAAGCGACGGTCGATTCCATCGACGAACGAGCGGCGGTCACCAGCGGAGCGGTGCGAAAAAACGGTACAGAAATCGGCCGCGTGGACTTGATGTTCTCGCACGTCAACCAGGCAGAAGCGGCGTTGGGGCTTCCCGCACACAACTTTGTGTTCACGGATCAGTTCATGGATATTTTCGCCGCCTTTGACCGGCGGGGCCGATCAGCGGCTGCGGAAACGGGCGATGAGCAACGCACATGACTGAACGACGCCGCGTGGTGGTTACCGGAGTTGGCGTGGCTTCCTCCATCGGGCTTGGGGCCGAGGCCTTCTGGGATGCGCTGATCGAGCGCCGATGCGGCATCCGGCGTATCGCGGCGTTCGATGCTTCTTGGTTTCCCGTGCAGATCGCATCCGAGTTGCCGCCGTTCCAACTGGGCGATTACATCCCCAAGAGTTACCGCAAGAGCAGCAAGGTCATGTCGCGCGACATCACCATCGCGGTGGTGTGCGCCTACCTGGCAGCGCGTGACGCAGGCCTGAAGACCAGGTGCATCATCGATCGCGACGAAGCCCCCGGCCCGCCCAACGTCGATAGCACGCGCTTCGGTGCTAACATCGGCGCCGGGCTTGTGTGCGCCGACCTCACCGAATTGGCGGGCGCGTTGAACACCTCGGCCGATGCGCCCGGTCAGTTCAGTCTGGCGCGCTGGGGCGCCGAGGGAATGACCAACCTAACGCCGCTTTGGCTGCTCAAGTTTCTGCCCAATATGCTCGCCTGCCACGTGACCATTGTGCATGACGCGCAGGCGCCCTCGAACACCATCACCTGCGGCGAGGCTTCCAGCCACCTGGCCATCGGCGAAGCGTTT
>CAZMVD010000191.1:0-2434 GCA_964569425.1 uncultured Phycisphaeraceae bacterium | reverse complement strand
ATCTGCGGCGGCGCCGAAAGCAAGGCCAATCCCATGGCCCTCACCCGCCCATTGCTGGCGGGGCGCCTCAACGCAAACAGTAATGATGCGCCGCATCTCGCCTGTCGGCCCTTTGCCGCCGATCGCGCGGGCGGGGTCATCGGCGAAGGCGGCGGGTTGGTCATTTTGGAGGCGCTGGATCACGCCCGCGCCCGCGGGGCGCGTATCTATGCTGAACTCGTCGGCTTCGGCGCCGGCAACAGTCCTCATCCCTGGTCGAAGCCGGAGATGACGGGCAGGGCGGCCGCCCTCACCTTGCGCAAGGCAATGGCCGACGCGCGGATCAACCCCGACCAGGTGCAGTTGGCCGTACCCTTTGGCACGGGAATGACGGATGTCGACGCCACGGAGATGGCCGGCTGGAATTCGGTGTTTGCCGATCGCCTGAACCGGATGTCCGCGTTCACCACCCGCGGCGCCCTCGGCTACAACGGTGCGGGAACCGGAGCGATGGACTTTGCGGCCGCCGTGCTGGCCGTCCACCGCAACACCGTGCCGCATTCGTTGAACACCGAGCGGCCCGATCCGGCATGCGCCTTTCGCTTTGTGCAACGAGATCCGGTTGACATGAACATCACCCACGCGGTGTCGTTGAGCTATGCCCTGGCGGGCGGGCAGCATGCGGCGCTGGTCGTGCGAAAGTACCAGGAGTAGCACCGTGGATCGTCGCGTCGTCATCACCGGCATGGGATGGGTGACACCACTCGGTCACGAAATCGAGGCCGTGTGGAAACGCCTGCTCGCCGGCGAAAGCGGCGTAGCGCCCACCACCCTGTTCGATGCGCGAACCTTCCCCACGCAGTTCTCCGCGGAAGTCAAGAATTTCCGGCTGGACGAGTTTCTCGGTGCCGATGCCGAAAAGCACCAGGGCGCCAGCCGCAACAGCCGATTTGCCCTGGCCGCGGCCGACATGGCCTGGAATTCGGCAGGATTGCCCCAACATCTGGCGCTCGACCGCACGCGCGTGGGCATTTACCTCGGCGGTGGCGAAGGGCCGCTCGACTTCTTTAACTTCGCCCATGCCGCGGTGGCCGGCTGCCGCGACGACGCCAACCAAACGACGCCGCTGGATACCGTTCGCTGGGCCCAGGTGGCACAACGCGTGTTCGTCGCGACCTATGAAATCGAGGAAGAGCCGCACATGGCCGCGGCACACGTCGGTTTGCGCTTCGGTGTCGAGGGGCCGAGCCTCAACACCCTCACCGCCTGTGCCGCAAGTACGCAGGCGATCGGTGAAGCCATGCAGCTCATTCGCTACGGCGATGCAGAAGTCATGATCACCGGCGGCACCCACAGCATGATCCACCCGTTGGGGGTGACCGGCTTTAACCGACTCACCGCGCTGTCGACACGAAACGATGCCTATCAATCCGCCTCGCGTCCTTTTGATCGCACGCGCGACGGCTTTGTGCTGGGGGAGGGGGCCGGTGTACTGATTCTCGAGGAACTGGAGCACGCACGGCAGCGCGGCGCATCCATCCTGGCCGAGGTGACCGGCTATGGGTCGACCGCCGACGCCTTCCGCGTGACCGACATTCACGAGGACGGGCGTGGGGCCATCGCCGCGATGCGCGCCGCGCTGAAAGGCGCGCGGGTCTCCCCGGGTGCGATCGACTACATTTCCGCTCACGGCACCGGTACCGAAGAGAATGACAAGGCCGAGACGCTGGCCATTCGCGCCGTGTTCGATGAGGGCGCGCCGCGCGTGCCCATCAGCAGCGTCAAGAGTATGTTGGGGCACCTGATCGCCGCGGCCGGTGCCGTGGAGTTGATCACCTGCGTGCTCGCCATGCGCGATGGCATGTTGCCGCCGACGATAAACTACGCCACTCCTGATCCCAATTGCGACCTTGATTACGTCCCCAACCAGGCTCGCGCCGCCAGGGTTCGCGTGGCCATGTCCAACAGCTTCGGCTTCGGCGGCCAGAACGACACTTTGGTGGTTCGAGCATTTGAGCCGTGAAGCGGCTGATCTACCGACGTTGCACGCCTTGAGTTGCCGCAGTGAACTGGTGCCGATGCTGAATCGTCTTGGCGTGCCGGGCGACTCGATTCACAATGCCCAACCGCAATGCTTTGCCACACGAACCGGCGAACAGCGCCGCGCGCTGCCATCTGACACACCCGCCCGGTTTCGCTGCCGCGCTGCTCCAGGCTTATCAGTGCATCACGCCGATGCTGCGTAGTACATGGGGCTAATGGCCGATGATCCCATGGCGACCGCAATGCCTGCGCCTTGACGCGTACCGTGGCCGCGATTACGTTCCCTTGTACGATTGCGGGGTAGAGCAGTTGGCAGCTCGTCGGGCTCATAACCCGGAGGTCGCAGGTTCGAGTCCTGCCCCCGCTAGTTGACCGGCCGTATCGAAATCGGCCGACCGAGTGGTTAACGCGA
>CAZMVD010000190.1:0-5526 GCA_964569425.1 uncultured Phycisphaeraceae bacterium | reverse complement strand
ATCGATGACCACGGCGCCGGGTTTGATCCACGATCCCTGCACGAAACGCGGTCGCCCGACGGCGGCAATAAGCACGTCGGCGCGGGCGATGATGGCTGGCAGATCCTTGGTGTGCGAGTGACAGAGGGTCACAGTGGCATGGGCATTGATGAGCATCGAGGCCATCGGTCGTCCGAGGATCGGGCTGCGACCGATGACCACCGCATCGGCTCCCCGGAGTGCCACGCCGTATTCCTGAAGAAGCAGCATGATGCCCTTGGGGGTGCAGGGCACCGCGGCGGGCATGCCCAGTATGGCGCGGCCCAGCGCGGCGGAACTGACGCCGTCCACGTCTTTGGCCAGCGGAATGGCTTCGAAAACGGCGCGCCGATCGATCGGCTGGGGCACCGGATGCTGCACGAGTATGGCGTGAACCGACGGGTCAGTGCCGAGCGCGGCGACTTCCGCCACAACCTCTTCGGTGCCGGCACCGGCGGGAAGCTCCAGGCAGCGCGGATGGATGCCGACTTCCTGGCAGCGCTTGCGTTTCATGCGTACGTAGGCGGCGGAGGCCGGGTGACTGCCGACGAGCAGGGTGGCGAGGCACGGCACGACGCCCGTTTGCTCGCGGAGCGCCTGCACGCGGGAACGGAGATCGTCGCGCAGGCGGTGCGCGAGCGCTGCGCCGTCCATCAACTGAGCCATGTTATGGACATTCATGGATTGGTTTCGCCGACAGGCTGAACAGTGGCCGTCGCGGTCTTTTCGTTCAACAGGCGCGCCGCATCAGCCTCCCGGCCCATGGCACGATACAGGTCCAGCAGGCGAGTCCGACCGGTGTCGATGATCTCCTGCTTGACGCCCTCTCGCTCGACCGCCTCGCGGTAATACCGGAGCAACAGCGGCTCGGCGTCGGCATACCGCCCCTGAAGCGTAAGACACTTGCCCAACAGGCCGGTCCAGTGCAGAACGTAATCGTCGCGGTCGGACGTCTCGCGGCTGCGTGCCTCGATGGTTCTGCGCAGTTCCCGCTCGGCTTCCTCGTAGTGTTGCTGCTTCATGAGCGTTTCGGAAAGGGTGACAAGCACGCCGTCCAGTCGGAAGTTCCCCTCGCCCTGCTTGTCGCGCCAAATGCGCAGCGAATCGCGCAGCAGCGTGAGGGCCTCTTCATCAGCGCCGCGCGCGCTGAGCAGGCGGGCCAGGGCAAGCTGCGCGGTGGCGGTGTTGATGTGATCGCCCTGGGTCTGGATGCGCATGGCGAGCACCTCGCGGTAAAGGGCCTCACCTTCCGCGGCGTCGCCGCGCGCCGCGATGCACTCCGCCAGTCCGTCGAGACTGCGCGCGACGAATGGGTGAACCGCGCCGAAAACCAGACGGTCGATGCGCAGCGCGTCGCGGTGCAGCACTTCGGCCTCATCGTAACGACCCATCTGTGTGAGCAGGCGGCCGTAGAAGCTGGCGATCGCGGCGACGTGGGGGTGATCGGCACCGAGCGCGTGGCGATTGATGGCCAGGGCCTCGGCAAAGAGCGGGGCTGCTTCCTCCAGCCGGCCCCGGTCTTTGCAGATCAGCGCCAGATCGAAAAGGCTGGTCGCAATGTTGGGGTGCTCCGGCGGAAGCACTCGACGGCGAATCGCAAGCGCCTGGCGAATGAGGTCCTCGGCTTCCTGCACCTGTCCGCGGTGCGCGAGCACTCGGCCGAGATTGTTGGTGATCGTGCCCACCTTGGGGTCATCGTCGCCCAGCGAGGCGCGAAGGACGCGCATGCCTTCGCGCACCACCGGTTCCGATTCTTCCAGCCGTCCCTGCGCCATAAGCAATTGGCCTAGATGATCGAGGGCCACCCCCACTCGCTCGTGATCGGGTCCGTGCAGGCGACGGAAGACCTCCAATTCACGCCGGTAGAGCGGCTCGGCAGCAGCGTGGTTGTTGTTTTCCCAGTAGAGCAGTCCGAGCGTTCCCGCGGCGCGGCCCGTTTCCTCGTGGTCCGGCCCGTAAGCTTGCTCGGCGAGTTCGAGGGCGCGGCGCAACTGGGTTTCTGCGGAGGCGTACTCGCCCAGGGCTCGATAGGCGTCGCCGATGGTTCGATGGATGTCGGCTCGGACGGCAGGTTGGTCGGCCAACGCCTTATCGTCGCCGGCGGCGGCGCGATCGAGCACTTCCTTGACCGTCACCTCCCGGGCTCCCCCGGACTTCGGATCGACGGAGGCCAGCATGTTCTGCAAAAACCGGCTGATCTGGTTGGCTTTGAGCGATTCACGCTCGGCCTGCTCCTTCGCGACGGTGACCTCGGCCAGTCGGTTGGCGGCTAGTTTTTCAGCAGCGACCGCGCGAAAAAGGCTGATGCTGGTTCCGACCACGCCGAGGATCAGGACGATGAAGGCGGCGGCCACGCCGCCGACCAGTCCGGTGTTGCGCCGTGCGAACTTGCGCAACTGGTACCAGGTGCCCGCCGGCCGCGCCACGATCGGTTCATCGCGAAGGTAGCGGTCGATGTCGGCACCTAAATCGGCGGCGGAGGCGTAACGCCGTTCCTTCTGCTTCTCCAAGGCCTTGGCGACGATGGTGTCGATGTCGCCGCGAAAGACCTTGCTGACCGAACTCAAGGGAGTGGGGTCGACCTCGCCGATGACGCGGGCGGCCTCGGCAATCGGCTTATGGCGAATGTCGTAGGGCAGCCGTTCCGCCAGCAGTTCGTAAAGGACAACGCCGAGGGCGTAGATATCCGAGCGCAGGTCTAGTTCGGCTGGGTTGCCGACGACCTGTTCCGGGCTCATGTAAGGGATGGTGCCGACGAGCTGGCCAACGTCAGTCTGCTGAGTGGTCAGTTGCAGGTCGGCGTCGGTGGCCCGCGCCACGCCGAAGTCAAGGATTTTCACCTGCCCGAAGGACCCGAGGGACGACGGGCGCGCCACCACCGAGGCGCCGGATCCGTCCCGATCCACCACCAGAATGTTCCCCGGTTTGAGGTCGCGATGAATGATGCCCTTCTGGTGCGCGTGGTGGACGGCATCGCATACCTGCCCCATCAGCGCGAGACGGTCGCGGGTGCCCAGCGTGCGGTGCCGTGCGTACTCGGTGAGCGTGCGGCCGCGAACGAATTCCATCGCAAAGTAGGGTTGGAGTCCGTAACCGGTGTCGGCGGTGCCCGCGTCGAAAATCTGGGCGATGCCCGGATGTTGCAATCGGCCCAGCAACTGCGCCTCGAGCTCGAAGCGCTTGAGAAGCTGCCGCGAGGTCAGCCCGGGCCGGATGACCTTGAGGGCCACGGTGCGACGGGGGTTATCCTGCTCCGCCTCGTAGACCGTACCCATGCCTCCTTCGCCGACTCTGCGAAGGACACGATATCGCCCGATGACCGGGGGCAGCCGGTCGGCGTGCGCCGCATCGACGCGCGCGATTTCCGCCGCCAACACGCGCGCCCCCCCGCCGACGGCGACCTTCATCGGCTCGATCGGACCTTCGTCGTGTGCGAGCAGAGCTTCAACCTCGCGGCGCAGTTCAACGTCCCCGCCACAGGCTTCGTCGAGATACGCGCCGCGTGCCGGACCGTCCAGTGCGCAGGCGCGCTCGAAAACGGCCATGACCTGCTGAAAACGCTCGGGCGTCATTCGCGGTCCTCTTTGCTCAGTTCGAGGCTGAGCCACGCTTTGGCACCGCGCCAGTCGCCCTCTACGGTCGTGCGGGAAACGTCGAGCACCTGGGCGACGTCGTCGACGGTCAGGCCCCCGAAGAAACGAAGCTCGACGACCCGGTGTTTGCGGATGTCCAGCGCAGCCAACTTGGTCAGTGCGTTGTCCAGCGCGACAATGTCGATAGACGACTCCACCGGCGGAGTCACCGCGTCATCAAGGGTGATTCGGTCCCAGTTCCCCCCGCGCTTCGCAGCGTTGCGCTTCCGGGCATGGTCGGTCAGGATGTGCCGCATCGCGGTCGCCGCGACGGCAAAGAAATGGGTGCGGTCCTTCCAGGCAACAGCCGTCTGGTCGACGAGCCGCATAAACGCCTCATGCACGAGGGCGGTAGGCTCCAGCGTGTGATCTGGACGTTCCTGGCGAAAGTAACCGGCGGCCAGGGATCGAAGTTCCTCGTAAACGAGGGGCAAAAGCCTCTCCGCGGCTTCGGGCTCACCGCGGCCAAAGGCATGCAAGAGCTGTGTAGCGTCGTCGGCATTATCGCTCATGAAGCGGCCCCAGGTGTCGCTGCGCACCTTCACCATTGTAGCCACGTTTCGTTTCCAACCCAACTTCACGGGTTGACGGCCCAACGGCTCACGAAAGGCCGATAACCCCCCGCGTCCTCCCCGACCGCGCCGGAAAGAACCAGCCGGCCGGAACGCCACGGCCGCTGGTGCGTTTGAAATCGACCAAACGGAGCTTTCCAAGGGGTCCCCTTGGTTTTTGCGCTTATCCCTGGGTGACGCCAATATCGGCGCCGGAACGCGGCCGCCCCACGGGTCGGGCTTGGCCGTTCGTAAATAAACCAAGGAACAGGAGATCCACTATGTCAATCCACAGTAACTGGGTCAGCATGGTAACGGCCGCAACGGTGGTTGCGGGTTTTGTGCATGCGGCGTGGTCGGCAGCGCCGGTGAGCAACGCCTTTACCTATCAAGGTCGGCTGGAGGATGGCGGTACGCCCGTGGATGGACCGATTGACTTCAGCTTTCAACTGTTTGATGCCGCTTCCGTCGGAAACTCGATGTCGATCCTATTGAATAAGAACGACGTCGTGGTTTCGAACGGCCTGTTCACGGTGGACCTGGATTTCGGACCTTCGCCGTACATGGGCATGGCGTTGTGGCTCGAGATTCGCGTGCGACCGGGCGCGAGCACAGGTGCATACACGACGTTGGCACGGCAGGCGCTGCAATCGACGCCGTTTGCGCAGTACGCGTTGAAGACGGCGGGCGTCGGAACCCTCGACCAAGCCTACGACTTCGGCGGGCCCGGAGCCGGGCGAATCATCACCGCGGACAACGGCCCGGTGCAGGTGAGCGGCAACGACGGCCTGGTGGTCTCCGGCAACATCGGCGCGGGGACGTTTGCGCCCCAGTTCAAAATCGAGGCCAGCGGCAGCTATACGCTCCTCGGACCGGTCGGCGAAACGACGATTGGCGCTCGGCGCCGGGCGCTGGTGATCGGCGCGACGATCGAGCATTGGTTGTACATGGCCGCGGGTTCGCCGAACACGCTCACACGCAATTACAACTCGCAGCTCGCTTTTCGAATGGAAGACAGCGCCGGAACCGGCATCGTGGAGCAGATGCGCCTGTCCAACACCGGTAACCTGGGAATCGGGACGATCACACCGGGCACCAGATTGCACGTGGAAGGCGGAACAGACGCCCAGCCGGACAACACCGGCGGGTTCCTGACCCTGGGGAGTCTGGCGGGGGCGAACGTCGTCCTGGACAACAACGAGATCATGGCGCGGAACAACAATGCGGCTTCGACGCTGTTCCTCAACCACAACGGCGGCCACATCGCCATGGCCGCCGGCACCGGCGCACAGAACGTGGGCATCGGGTCGCAGAACCCCACATCG
>CAZMVD010000189.1:0-5690 GCA_964569425.1 uncultured Phycisphaeraceae bacterium | reverse complement strand
GTCGCTGCAACGGATCGGCCGGCCGAGCCACCGACGGCGGCGCGGGCGATAGCCGGCCGTTCCCGCTGGAGATTGGTTCTTGATCCCTTGATTCAACTTCGGCCGTGGCAGGCGATCCGCCCGCGGGCACCGAAACACCGAAGATTTCTTCCGTCAGCGCGGCATAGTCCAGCGCCCCATTGCTGCGCGGAGCGTAGTCGAACACCGTCTGGCCGAAGCTGCACGATTCCGCCAGCTTGATGTTCCGTCGCACGCACGTGGAGAATACCCGCGCCTCCGCCCACGGCTTGGTCGTCCCCCGCGCGCCCTCCAGAAAACCGGTCAGGTCGCCGACCACCTCCATCGCCAGCCGCGTGAATGCTTCGTGCATGCACAACACCACTCCGCTCACGCGCAGTGCCGGGTTGATCCGTTGCCGAACCAACGTCACCGTATCGAACAACTTTCCCAGCCCCTGAAGGGCCAGGAAATGCGCCTGCAAGGGAATCAGCACTTCCTCCGCCGCCGCCAGCGCATTGATGGTCAGCACCCCCAGAGAAGGCGGGCAATCGATCAGCATCACGTCGTAATCGGCCGCGACCGCGTCCACCGCTTCCCGCAGGATCACTTCGCGCCCGGTCACGCTGATCAACTCCGCTTCGGCCCCGGCCAGGTCAATGTCCGACGGCACCAGGCTGATTCGCTCGCGCACCGACTTCGCGGCGTCGCGAATCGGCGTACTCGACGTCAACACGTCGTACACGCTCGCCTGTTCTTCGCCCACTTCGGTGCCGAAATGCAAGGACAGATGTGCCTGCGGGTCCAGGTCGATCAGCAGTACTCGCTGCCCCGCCAACCCCAGAGCCGCACCCAGACTGGCTGTGGTCGTGGTCTTTCCGACCCCGCCCTTTTGATTGATGACCGCAATTCGTCGCATGGGTCCTCCCTGACCGCCATCGGGCCGTTCGCCCCCCGCTGCCCGCGGCCTCGTGCCGTCCCCGCTGCGGGAGTATAGGCGAACGGTCCGCGGCCTGTAAATGGAAATCTCGGCAGGAAATAGGGTTTGGCAGTGCGGCACAGTGGTGGCGCGCCCACCAACGCCTGCATTTGTCCCGGTAACGGACCGCTCCGCATCATTTGTGCAGTAGCGTGCCGCAGGTCAAACGGGTCACGAACCGCCGATCGTAAACCGCTCGCCTTCGTTCCGAAATTGCCTGCCGCAATCGCCGCAACGCAGGTGATCGTCCAGCGGCAAACCACACGTGCACACCCAACCCACGGGTCGTGCCGGCTGTCCCACCATCAGACGATGATCGGGCACGTCGCGCGTCACCAGCGCGCCGGCGCCCACCGTGGCACACCGCCCGATGGTAACGCCACAGACGACAATCGCCCCCGCCCCGATCGTCGCGCCTCGTCCCACCCGCGTGCGTGACAGCCATTGGTCCTTGGAGGCGTAGCGCCCTTGCGCTTCAGGCATCCGCCCGCTGCGCGGAAACCGGTCGTTGGTGAAAATCACACCCGGGCCGAGGAAAACGTCATCCTCTATGGTCACGCCTTCCCAGATCATCACCTGGTTCTTGATCGTCACCCGGTCACCCACGACCGCGCCGGCCTCGATGAACGCATGACCACCGACGTTGCACTCGCGCCCCACCAGCGCCCCACGCATCACCTGGGCAAACGCCCACACCCGCGTGCCCGGCCCGACCTCGTCCGATTCGCACAGGGCCTGCGGGTGGACGAACGGCGCAGCGCCGACAGGCATCGCCGGAAGCTCTGACGCCGATGGTCGCGCAAACGCAGGCATGGCCGGCTCCTTGATCAAGAATTCCCGGGATTCAACCGCTGACCCTGATGATCGGCCATTCGCGGACTCGTTCCATGGCTGCGATTCGAAACGCCCCCGACCAGCGACCCGGCCGCAGCAGAATCCACCACCCATCGCCGCCCTTGTCGCAGCGCCGCCACTGCTGGGACCACGAGCAACGCCGCCACCAGCGCCATGTCCATGCTCAACCAGATGAACTGAAAACGATCCGTGGTGATCGCCACAGTGCTGATCAGCAGCCCGTCGAGCAGGTAAACCAGCGCCACCAGCAGGCACACCGATCGACTCAAGCCCAGCCAGACCCCGGCCGCCAGCGCCACAATCGGCCAGATGCGGCCCAATGCCGCGGCCGCGCGAATGACCCCGTCAGGAATCGGCCTGCTCAACCAGTAACGCAGCGCCGCCCATCCCCCGGCGTCTCCAAAGGGCGCCTTTTGCGCAGCGCTGGCCTCCACACGCTCGGTCAGCGCCATCGACCGCTCCACGCTCACGTGCGGCAACCCCCAACATGTGAACCAGGGCGCTTTCGCCGCGAGCCCCTCCTCGCGGGCATGACGTATCGCCTCCGCGCGGCGCTCGTGCGGCACCGGCGAAAGTCGGTTGCCGTCGCCCCGCCGCAGCAGATGGTGGACAAACATCGCCGCACCCGCCTGAACATTATCCAGCGGCGCCGCGGCCGCCATGCGCCGCGCCACCTGTGCCATGCACCGGTCATATTCCCATTCGCTGAGCCGGTCGTCATGCACCGCCCGATGCCGCGCTACCCATACATCGAGATCGCTGACCACGTACGCCTCGGAAGACGATCGCTCCGGTACCCAGTCCGCAAGGCGCCGCCCCGCGACCGTATCCGGCAGCGCACGCCCCAGGTGATACGTCTGCCGCACCAAGAGCGCCGCCCCCGCCGTGCCCGTGGTCGGCCGAAACGCCCCCGCCAGCAGCCCGTTCAGCGCACACTCAAACACCACGCAACACGCCACCGGCGCCGCGAGGGCGAGCAGCGAAATCACCATGCGCCGAAACGCCGTCCGCTCCGCAATCAGGATGAACAACACAGCCGCCCCGACCACGGCCACTCCCGTGCCGCGCGTCAGCCACGCCAGCCCCAGCAATACCCCCGCCGGTGCCAACCATACGACACTCCGCCCCCGCATCACCCCCAGTGCGACAAACAGCAGCCCATACGTCATCAGCAGTGCGAACAGCGGCTCCGACATCACCCGGTTGCCCCACACCACCGTTTGCAACCGCGCGATCGCCAGCAGCGCCGCCGCCCAACCCACCCCACGGGAATGCAGCAGCCGACCCCAGAAGTACGCCCCCAGCGGCAGCAGGCCCAGCAGGACATGGTTCGCCGCCACCGCCGCCCAGGTTTCCCCTCCGGATGCCCGCAGCAACGGCATGAGAAACAGCGAATAGCCGCACTTCCGCATCGCAAAATCAGCCGGCTGATCGCCATGCGCCAGCGCCTCGGCGTTGGCGATGTACTGCATCGCGTCCGCCGATATCACCGCCCGGCCCTGCTGCGCAGAAAAGTGCACCGCCTCACCCAGCAGACCGATCGCCACGATCAGCGCACAATCGACAACGTCGGTCCACCGGACAGCCGGGCGTTTCGCTTTTGAGGTCATTCCCACGAATCACTTCACCCTTCGCGCAGACGGGTAGCGCTGCGTGCGCGGATTATCGGATGAAAAAGCATTCGGTTTGAGTGAAACCGGGAAGTGCGGCGATGCGCCGCCACCAAATGGCGATGGACGTCACAGCCCCATCTTGATCGCCAGCCCGCACGCCAGCACCACGCACCCGGCGATGGCATGCGCATACCGTTGAATTCGGCCTCCAAAACCCTCCAGCATCGTCCGCCGGCGGCTCGGCATCCGCTCCGCACCGTAGCACACCGCAAAAACGATCACCGACATGGTCCCGATGGTGGCGACGGCGAAAATGACCGACACGATGACCACGTCGATGAACCGCCCCTGCGCCGCCGGGTACATCAGCAGCGGGATGAGCGGCTCACACGGGCCGAACAGAAAAATGGTGAACAGCACCCACGGCGTCAGCGAACCCTTCGAGCCCGCGCCCCCTCCACGCTCCGCATGGTCGTGCACGTGCAGGTGCTCCGCCGCATGAGTGTGTTCGTGCACATGCACCGTGCCGTCCGCGTGCCGGTGCGCGTGCGTGTGCGGCCGGTTCCGCACCGCCCGGCGGATCCCCCACACCATATAGGCCGCGCCGAACGACAGCAGCAGCCACCCGGCCAGGTCGCCCCGTGCGGCCTCGATCGTCTCCAGCGAAAGCACCGCCACCCCAAAGGCGATCCCCACCATGCCGATCGCCACAGAACCGAGCACGTGCCCAAGGCCGCAGAGAAACGTAACCATCATCGTCTTGCGCAGCGACCAGCCGCCCGCACGCGACATGGCGATAAACGGCACGTAATGATCCGGGCCGATCGCCGTATGAACCACGCCCAGCGTCGCCGCCGTGGCGGAAAGCACCAGCAATTGCTCTGTCATGTCCCGTACTCCAGCATCGTTCGCGGTGAATCCATCAAGCCGGTTTCGCTCCCAACAGCCTCAACTGCCCGTGGAGATAGTCGTTTAGTGGCGCTGCGGGACCGGCTTTCTCGCCGGTCCGAAGGGCTGGAATGCCCGGCCAGCAGGTTCTCCAACAGGCCGCTATCGGCTGTCGTCCCTTCGGCCACCGGCAGCCCACGGGCAGAGTAGCTCCTCATGATTGCCAAGCAAATCGCGTGCCAATAGCGGGATGAAACATCACAAGTTGGGCTCAGCGAACAGGCTCCATCGGCCCTGAACACTGCGGGCATCGCCAGCCGTCGGGAGTCTTGACCGGAGCCACCCACCGCCCCCGGCACGGTTCCGAATGGCACCGCCGTGCCGGCATGCCCCGCGGCTGTTTGCACACCGGACATTCCACGGGAAAACCGCTGAACCCGAACCGCCGGTGAACAATGAAGTGCTCGCCGCACTCAGGTTGCGTGCACACGACGTGGTAGTCCGCCGAGACCGCAGCCGGCTTGGCGCTCGCCGGCGGGGGCGGGGCGATCATCCCGACCACGCTCAGCACGATCTGCACGATCACCAGCCCGCCGATCCCGTACGTCGAATAGCGGACCGCCGCCGTCTCCCAGATCAGCCGCGGCTCTTCGCGACAAGCACCGACCCAATCGCGCAAATGCTGCCGCACAATCGGCGCTTGCGTCCGCGCGGTCAGCAGCCACTCACTGAGCCGGTTGGGTTTCTCCTGCGCCATGATCCGTCATCCGCACGTTCCCCACCCATTGTAGCCCGCCACGGCAACCCGTGCGAATCGCAAGACCCTTCGATTTCCGCGTTTCGACTTCCGCTATTTCGCCAGTTCGCGTTGCGGTATTGGACGTTACTTCCCCATTCCGCAATCGCCGTTTGACAATCGGCATTTGGCATTCGCCAATCCCTCCATGGCTTCGTATCTTGATTCCTACTACCTGCTGTCCGTTGCTCGTTGCATGTTGCCTGCTCCCTGTTTCCCCCATTCCCCGCGATCTTCGTGCCTGTCCGCGCTCCTGTCCCCCACCTTTGGCACGCAAAATGCTCGGATTTCCACCAGCCACAACCCCCGCTGCGGTGTTATAGCTATTGGGGGTGCTGTATCGGTGGGGCGATATTGCGTGACTGGGCACCCGCCATCGGTGGCACGGGCCACTGTGCCCGCCGAGCACGCTGCATCGATGCGGCGAGCCCGTGCCAGAGCTTGCATAGGTGCGGCAAGCCCCGTGCCAAAGCTTGCATCGGCGCGGCAAGCCCCGTGCCGGAGCTTGCATCAGTGGGGCGGGCCTCCGTGCCCGCCGACCTGTGGAGAAACATCGTGCGAA
>CAZMVD010000188.1:0-5727 GCA_964569425.1 uncultured Phycisphaeraceae bacterium | reverse complement strand
GGCCGGAGGCGCTGTAGACGGTTTTGATGTCGAGGGGCTGGGTCGAGGTCACGTTGCTTGCGCTCCCTTGGGATCGGGCCAGTTTCGCGGGCCGACGCTGGCGAGGTGGCCGGGTCCGTCGAGCGGGAAGCGGAGCATGTATTCGCGGATGGACTCGACGGAGACGGCGTCGACCTCGGCGAGCATTTGATCGACGGTGCGGGGGTGGCCGTAGTACTCCATGTCGTCCATGAGCTGGGTGAGGCGGTGGTAGGGCGCTTCCGCTTCGACGGCGAGGGTTGTGCGGCGGCGGTTTTTCACGCGGTCGATCTCCTGCACTTGTACCGGCTCGCGGGTGATGCGCCTCGCTTCGTTGCGGAGGGCCTGGAGGAGTTTTTCGGCGTTTTCGGGCTGGCAGGCGCCGTAGAGGAGCATGGCGCCGCAGTCGGTGTAATCCATGTAGTAGGCGCTGGCGCGGGGGCTGAGGCCGGTCTGCATGATGTTCCAGAAGATGCGGGAGTTTTCGCCGCCGAGGATGGTGGAGACGGCGGAGGCGGTTTCGGCGAGCGGGTCGCAGGCACCGACGGCGGGGAAGGTGAGTACGACAAGCTGTTGCTTGAAGCGGTCGACGGGGAGGACGTCGACGCCGCCGTGGATGGTGGGGGGGACGCGGGGTACGGCGGTGCCGGAGGGTTTCCAGGCGGCGCAGTAGCGTTCGGCGAGGTCGATGACTTCGCGGGGGTCGACGTTGCCGGCGACGATGAGGCGCATGTTGTCGGGGGCGTAGCGCTGCTGGAAGTAGTGGTACATCTGGTCGCGGGTGAGATCGCGGACGGTTTGTTCGTAGCCGAGGATGGGCCAGGCGAGGGAGTGGCCGGCGAAGACTTTTTCCTGGAGGAAATCGACGGCGACGTGTTCGAGCTGGTCCTTGGACATGGCGATTTCTTCGAGGATGACGTTTTTCTCGGTGTCGAATTCCTCCGGGGGGATGGTGGCGCGGAGCATGTCGGCGAGGAGTTCGATCTGTTTGTCGAGGTCGGCGGTGCGGACCCAGCCGTAGTAGATGGTGCGGTCTTCGCTGGTGAAGGCGTTGTAAGTGCTGCCCATGCGGTCGAAGTCGATGGTGATGTCCTGCCAGGATCGTTTGGCGGTTCCCTTGAACATCATGTGTTCGAGGAAGTGGGAGACGCCGGCGAGGGGCGGTGTTTCGTCGCGGGCGCCGGTGCGGACGAGGAAGCCGGCGGCGGCGCTGCGGACGTCGGGCATGTGTTCGATGACGACCTGGAGGCCGTTTTCGAGGGTGTGGAGGGTGTAGGGGCTATTCATAGGTTCACTAACTTTCGTTGCCAATGTTACCTTATCCAGCTCTATAGCCCCTTGGGGGTTCAAGCAGCCTCAGTTGATGGTCCACGTGACCGTTCCGCATTCCCACACCGCGAACGGTGTTTTCCTCGACGTCTTCATTACCCCATTGGCTCCACCCCTTGCGCCGAAATCGAGCGAAAAGTTCCAAGTACGGACCGGGAGAGCAGCGCTCTATGATGTCATAGACTTCATCTGGCTTTCTTGAGTGCTCTCGCTTTCGGCTAGAGAATAGATTGACCTGCGTGCGCCCTGGTCGCAAGGTTCTCATCGTTCCCCTAATTCCGAACAGCACTAATTCCGTGACGTTGCGGAAGTAGAACCCGACCCCTCGACCGTCCGGTCCGCCGTCCCTACGAACCTTGTACCAAACCAGGTTTGACTTGTAAGTGAATCCCCACCTTCGCATGACTTCCAGTCCCTCCGCAATGAGCGCATTGGGAACCCATAGGTAGAGATGACACCGAGCCGCCGCTAATCTCGGGACAGGAAGCTCGTAAATCTCCTGAAGCTCCAAAGTCGGATAACGGAGTAGTCTGCGGTGTTCTGGAGCGATTTTTCCCGTACGGTTTTGAAATTGCCATGGCGGATCTGCTAGAATTGTGGAATACCGACCATGGGTTTTCATCCAAAGGTCTTCTGCGGCAGTGGAGATTGGAATTCTATTCATTCTCGACATAGAGTGCTCTCTTTATTCCAAAGACCAGTAGGGGGCACCCAGCACCGCCGCCTCCCTGGATTCGGGGAAGCAATTTGGACATATGTGTCGTGGACGAACCGTATGAAGAACCTCGGCCCAGACTGTCGAACACATCCTGCAATTCGTCGCAGCGAGTGATGATTATACCGAGGGAGATAACGCGCAAGTCAAACAATAGTCGGAAGTTGTTCAAGTCACGATCAAAGAACGGATCCTTATTGTTCCATTCGATTTCCAAGGCTACTCGGTTCTTAAAGCAATCGACTTCGTGCGTTGGAGTATCGTAACTTTCGGAATCAACGGTAACCCTGGTGTCGAAATTTCTCGCCTCCCAGCCTAATGTCAGCAGTTCGTGGTCCAACCACTCAGCCACCTTCGACTTACGACCTCCGCCAATACTGATCCAGCTCTTTCGAAGTCGGAATCGCGTCAGCACATCACAAACCTCCCGGTACTCGTTGGGGAAGTCGTTGCGCAGTATAGCAATCGCATGGCGCCATTCATGGACTTCGTAGTTCTGTCGGATGAAGCCCGGAAGTTTGTTGGCTCTCGAATCAGTCATCCCATGCTCAATTCGGTTTCACTCGCAAACATAACAAAGCGCACTGGCAACCATTATAACTGCTCTCTATGGCGCGGTCATCGAAAGCGGTCGGGGGCCGAGGGTGACGACGCACAGTTTTTCGCGGGGGTGTTCGGCGAGGTAGCGGCGGATGTCCTGGACGGTGACGGCGTGGACGCGGGCGGTTTTTTCTTCTGGGGGGACGGGGCGGCTGAAGAAGAAGAGGTCGCTGGCGAGTTCGGCGCAGCGGGCGCGGGTGGAGTCGCCGCGGGTTTCCTGGGCGGCGACGATGCCGGTGACGGCGCGGACGAGTTCGTCGGTGGTGATGTCTTCGGCGAGGCGGTCGACCTCGCGGAGGAGGGCGGCGAAGGTCTTGTCGCAGCGCTCGGGGGTGGTGGAGGCGCCGAGGAAAACGCGGCCGGCGCCGCGCGGGGTATCCTGCCAGGCGCTGACCCAATAGACGAGGCCGAGTTTCTCGCGCACTTCGGTGAACAGCCGGCCGCTCATGCCGCCGGAGAGGATGCCGATGACCGCCTGCTGCACGGGGTAGTCGGCGTGGTTGGCGGCGACGGCGGAGAAGCAGAGGCTGATCTGTTCCTGCTCCAGGGTCTTGTGGTGGTGGGTGACGCCATCGCTGAAAGAGACGGGCCAGACGGCGCGGCCGTCGGGCTGGGCGGAACCGAAGCCGGAGAAGGCGCGTTCGAAGAGTTCGACGATGCGAGTTGGTTCGACGGGTCCGGCGACGGCGAGGATCATGCGGCCGGTGGTGAAGTTCTGGCGCCAGTAGTTGAGGACGTCTTCGCGGGTGACCTGGTCGATGGCGTCGCGTTCGCCGAGCCCGTGGCGGCCGAGGTAGGGGCCGAAGGCGCGGGCGGAGATTAGTTTGTCGGCGAGGCCCTGGGCGTCGTCTTCGAGGGCGGTGAGTTCTTGGCGGGCGAGTTCGACGTTCACGCGGAAGGCGTCGTCTGGGAAGGTGGGGGTGCGGATCATTTCGGCGTGGAGGGCGACGGCTTGTTCTAGGTGTTCGGGGAGCACGGTGCAGGTGAACTGGACGGATTCTCGTCCGGTGGCGTTGGCGTGTACGGCGCCGATGGCGTCGAAGGCGTCCGATAATTCGCGGCCGGAGCGGCGTTCGGTGCCTTTATCGATGGTTTCCATGGTCAGGCGGGTGAGGCCGAGGCGGTTGGCGGGCTCGGTGCAGAGGCCGCCGATGACGCGCAACTGGAAGGAGACCACGTGGCGGCGGGGCAGGGGCGTGAGGGCGTATTCGATGCCGCAGGGCAGGGTGTCGTGGATAAAGTCGGTCATCGGCGCAGGTCCCCATCGGTCGGAACGAAGGATCGGAGGTTATTCGGCGAGGGGTTGGGATGCAAGGGATTGGGGATTGGGGATTGCGGAGTGCGGATTTTGGAGTGCGCGGGTGTGGTTGCGACGCTACGAAGTTGAGGAGGATGTTGGATGCGGGATGGGGAGAGTGGGGGATGGGCGGGCGTAGGGTAAGATGCGGGGGTATGGCGGGGCGGATGCGGGATGCGCGGGTGGCGGTGTGGCGCGGGATTTGCGGGCGGTGTCCGCGGTGCGGGAAGGGTGCGCTGTTCGCGGGGTGGTACACGCTGCACGATCGGTGTGCGGCGTGCGGGTTTCACATTCGGCGGGCGGAGCCGAACACGTGGGCGTTCATGTACATCAGCACGGCGTTTCTGACGGGGTTGTTTGTGGTGGCGATGTTTGTGCTGCGGCCGGGGTCGGCGTGGGTCGGGCAGGTGGTGGTGCTGCCGCTGGCGCTGGGAGTGATCGGAGGGAGCCTGCGGTGGCGGAAGGGGTGTGCGCTGGCGGTGGAGTATCTGGTTGGGCGGGCGTGGGCGCCGGAGGACGAGAAGGCCCTATCGGATGAGGGGGGTCGGGAGTGATTCGCGTACGTGGTTGCGGGGCGTGGATCAACGGGACGCGGCGCGGGAACCAACGTGATGGTGGCGCACCCGGGGGGAATCAGACGCGGGTGAGGAGGTGGGGCAGGGCGCGGAGGTGGGTTTCGACGTTGGCGGCGTACACGCGGATGGCGCGGGTGACGGCGGCGTTTTCGTCATCGGCGGCGTCGGGGTCGATCAGTCCGTCGAGGATGCGGAGGGAATAGCGGAAGTTCTTGCCGGGCACGATGAACACCTGGATGACGGGGGCGCGGCAGCGGAGGGCCACGCTCAGGGGGCCGGTGAGGAAGGGGCGGGGTTCGCCGAACACGTTGACTTCTTCGGTGCGCTGGTGGGCGAGGCGTACGCGGCTGACGTCCATGGCGCTGGCCACGATGTAGCCTTCCTGGAAGCAGCGGAAGATTTCGCGGGGGAAGCTGTCGGCGTAGATGATGCGCGCGGTCTGGAATTCCGGGTAGAGGCGGGCGAAGCGTTCCTGGACGAAACGACGGATGCCGCCCTCGCGGCGGTCGCGGACGCCGGCGACCTTCTGGCCGCGAATGGCCATGAGCAGGCCGGCGACGTGATGGGGGCCGTGATGGGAGAGGGCCGCGTAGACGCCGCGTCCGCGGGCGACGGCGGCGTTGAGCAGGTGTTCGTTTTCGATAAGGAAGAGGTTGCGGGCCTGGTCTTTGGGGATGCGGTCGAAGACGAGGTAGAAGATTTTGTCGCAGCGGGTCTGGCGGAACCACTCGAGGGCGTGGCGGCGGCGTTCGGCGGGGGTGGGGCGGCGGCCGAGGATGCGCTGGAGGCCTGCGGCGAAGCGGCGGCGGCGGGGGAAGTTGATGGCCCACTCGATGGTTCCGAAGAAGCGGCCGAAGCGGTAGAGGCCGGGGAGGGACAGCACGCGAAGGAGCAGTGACACGCCGGCATGGGCGAGGGTGAAGGCGGCGAGCTGCCAGCGGGAGAGTCGGTCGGGGCGGGCGGAGGTGGTGGGCTCGGCGGGCGCGGGTGGCGTTTGGCGGGTCGGCGCGTCGGCGGTTTTGGTGTGCATTATGGGCGTACTCCGCGGCGCCGCGAATGGGGCGGGCGAAGCGATTTTGTATCGCGTGGGGGGCGGGTGGGCAAATGAGGGGAGCTGAGGCGAATGGCGAATGGAAGAAAAGGCACGAAGCCACGAAGCGACTGTCTTGAGAATCAAGAGGTAGCAAGGGTTG
>CAZMVD010000187.1:0-5807 GCA_964569425.1 uncultured Phycisphaeraceae bacterium | reverse complement strand
AGCCAGGGCGTGACGATCGAACGCTTTTCCGTTCGCGGATCGTGGGCGTCATTCGGCTCGCCTCGGCCCGCGAAGTAGAGCAGGGGAACCAGTGCGATCACCGCGGCGCCGCTTTCCTTGGCGGCCAGCGCTGCGAACACCGCGAGTGCTAGGACCAGAGCGGCGCCCAGGCGATGGCGAGCGGTACACGCCAGGCGTAATCGCCGCTGGGCGAACAATGCGACCACCACGCCGGAAGCGGCGAGCAGGTCGGCGCGGCCGACGACGTTGTTGATGACTTCGGTGTGGATGGGCAGCACGGCAAAGAGAAGTCCGGCGACCAGGGCAGCAGGCGTATTCAGGCCCAGGTGAAACCCCAGTCGGACGACGCCGGCGCTGAGCAGCGCGTGCAGCAGGATGTTGACCAGTAATTGCGGCAGCGCGTCCTCACCGGCCCATTGGTAAACCGCCTTGTAGGTCACCAGGGCGAGTGGGCGATAGAGCAGATCGCGATTCGGGGCCGCGTCTTTGGAATCGTGCCAATGATCCGTGGTCCACAGCTCCCACCAGTGACCGGTTTCCGTCACCAGTTGGTTCTGGGCCACGATGGGGATGCCGTCGTCGCAGAAGTCGTTGAGAGGCGTGTTGGCATAGGTGACCAGGGCTGCGGCGGCGGCCAGAACGTATGCGGCGCGGCGCCGTTTCGCGGCGGCTGAAGGCGCTGAACGTGCGATGGGCTCGGTCATGCGTCGGTCTGCCATTTTCCGCCCTTACGGAGCACGGACGGAGTTTCACGCCCGATCCGGCTGGTTGCGGATCATCCATCTCCGGGGTCGATCGCATGGTATCCCTGCCGGTCGGCGCGGCATAGGCCGACCCGCGCAGCACAGGCCGGGTTCGATTCGCCCAAGGACGCATTCATGGAAAGCAAGACGCCAACGCCTTATGATCCCTGTGGCTGTGAGATAAGGTCGGGGAGTCGATGCCCATGCGTACGCCTGCCGCAGGTTTCTGGGTCGCCATGATCGGTGCGACCGTTTTCGCCCAGGCGCCGCAGCGCGATCTGCGGGACGACGTTGAGAAACTGCACATCCGCCACCGTACGGCGCATTATGCCCTGGCGGGAACCGTGAGCGCCGAACGGTTCGCGGAGTATGGCCGGTGTCTGGAGTTCATTCACGCCGAGTATGCCTCTGGGTTTCTGGAGCTGCTGGGCCGGGAGGTTGCGCCGAGCCCGGCGGCGGGCCCTCCGGAGGGCGAGCCGGATACGCGCCATCGCGTCGTCATTCTGGCTGCGGCCCGGGAGTACGACGAGTTCACCGCCGCCTACTTCCAGGGTCATGCCGAGCACACGCGCGGGTTGTACGTGCCCGGCGTCAGGCTGCTGATTATTCGCGACGACCCGGACATGTCGCAGACTTACGAGGTGCTGTTCCACGAGGCGTTTCACCAATTTGTAGATCGTCACCTGCCGCTGACGCCGGTGTGGATCAACGAGGGGCTGGCGACCTATTACGGCACGGCGCGGGCCACGGCGCGGGGGCTGGTGTTCGATCGCCCGGTTTCGGCGTTCTTCCAGGTGGTGCGCGATGCGGCGGGCGTGCGCGAATTGATTCCGCTCGACCAGCTCATGCGCGCGACGCCCGCGGTGTTTTATCAGCGCGCGCCGGTTCCGGGGACCGACTACGATCGGCGTGCGTTGATGTATGCACAGGCCTATACCCTAACGGCGTTCATGCTGCATGATCGCGCCGGCAAAGAGCACCTGCGCGGCTATTTGCAGGCTCTTGGCAAGGCGCGGAGCGCGGCGGATGTGTCGCGGATCACCGACGAGCGGTTCGGCGCGGAACTGCGAGCGGCGTTGGTTCCTCAGTGGCTGGCTTTCGTGAACCGGCATTGACGGCGATTGCCGCGCGGAATGGCGATTCCAAGATTGTGGCGCGATTATCATCGCCCCGCGGGCCGATCTGGTGTACAAGGTCATTGAGCCGCGCCGCGCGGGCGGGCATGTAATGGGGACGAAGTTCATGGATGATGCACGTGATCACGCCGCGGCCGTTGGTGCTGAGTACCGTGAGCGCGTAGAGGTCTATGCCCGGACGCTGCAAGACATATTCGGCGCGACTGCCCGGGCCCTTACGCTGTTTGGGCACGTCGTGACGCCGGCGTTCGATCCCGCGCGGCACCTGGTTCAGAGCGTGGTGGTGACGGAGGGGGTCGATCTGGGATTGTTGCGGCGGCTGGCGGAGCGCGGGCCGGAGCTGGCGTGCGAGCGGATCACTGCGCCGCTGGTGATGACGCCCGAATACATTCGCGCCTCGCTCGATACGTTTCCGCTGGAGCTGCTGGCTATCCAACAGTGCCATGTGACGGTGTTCGGGGAGGATTATTTTGCGGCGCTGACGTTCGAGGCGTCACACATGCGTCTGCAATGCGAACGCGAACTCAAGACGCTTACGCTGGCCATGCGCCAGGGGCTGCTGGCTTCGGCGGGGGATGAGCAGTTTCTGACGTCGGTCGAACTCGATCTGGCCGGGGGGCTGGTGCGTACGCTGCGCGGGCTGCTGTGGCTCAAGGGCGATTGCGAGCAGCGCGCTGAACGTGCGATGCTGGCCGCGCTGGAACGCCGATTGGAGCGGACCTTTCCGGGCATTCAAGATGCGCTGGACGAGCACGCTCCCCATGACTGGGCGGAGTTCGAGCGGCTGTATCGTGATATCGACTTCCTGGGAAAGGCGGTCAATGACTGGTAAGCGCGGGACGGCTGTGCCTCTGTTGCTGAGCGCGATCTGCGGAACGGTGCTGCTGGTCGCCGGACCGGTGCGCGCGGCGGTGACCATTGACGACCCCGGCAGCTACGTGGTCGATGCCGCGGGCGTGATCGAAGCCGGGCAGCGGGGTCAGCTCGAAAACTGGCTGCGCGAGCTGGAACAGAAAACCACGGCGCAGGTCAAGGTGCTGACCGTGCGTACGACCGCCGGCGAGGATTTCTTCTCGTTCGTCCATCGCCACGCGGAGCGCTGGAAGCTGGGCCGCAGGGGCAAGGACAACGGCGTGCTTATCGCCGTGGCCATCGGTGACCGCGAGGACCGCATTCACGTGGGCTACGGGTTGGAGGCGGTATTGCCCGATTCCTGGCTGGGCACGCTGCGGCGGCAGGTGATGGTGCCCGCGTTTCGCCAGGGTCGTTTCTCTGAAGGGTTGTTTCAGGGTGTGGTGGCGGTCGCCAATAAAATCGCCGAGGCGGAGAATGTGACGTTGACCGGCCTGCCGGCGCAGCGGGTGCGCGCACCGAACGGCGCGCCGCGCGGCGGTTTGTTCGCGGGGATCATTCCATTGATCGTTTTCCTGCTGATTGTGTCGTCCATGCGGCGGCGCGGGCGTCGCAGACTGTGGGGAGGGAGAGGCTGGGATGCCATAATCCTCGGTCAGATGCTGGGGCGTACGTTGGGCGGGGGACGCGCGCGCTGGGGCGGCGGGGGATTCAGCAGCGGCTTCGGGCGCGGGTTCGGGGGCGGCTTTGGCGGGTCTTTTGGCGGTGGCGGTGGATTTGGAGGAGGTGGCGCCGGTGGAAAATGGTAACCAGTGTCCGTCGTGCGGCGCCGCGGTTCGGCGACGCGCGAAGTTTTGTCCATCTTGCGGAGCGGGGATTGCTCCGGTGCGAGGGTCAACCATGAGCATTGGCAAAGTGCTGGGTGTGTTGGTGTTGGTCGGCATCGGCGGCATGGTGATGGTGGGAGGCTGTCTGTACGGCGGCTACAACCGGGCCGTGGGTCTGGATGAAGGCGTCAAGAGTGCGTGGGCGCAGGTGGAGAGCCAGTTGCAGCGCCGCTACGAGATGCTGCCCAACCTGGTCGAAACGGTAAAAGGTGTCGCGGCGCAGGAGCAGGACGTTTTCCTGGGCATTGCCAAGGCGCGCGAATCCTATTTTCAGGCCAAGACCACAGGTGAGAAGGCGCAGGCGGCCGGCACGTTTGAGTCGGCGCTGTCGCGCCTGCTGGTGCTCCGCGAGACCTATCCGGAGCTGAAGTCCAACGAGAACTTTCTAAAGTTGCAAGACACGCTGGAGGGCACCGAGAACCGCCTGGCGGTGGAGCGCATGCGGTACAACGAGAAGGTGAAGGAACTCAACGTCTTCATTCGGTCACTACTGGGGCGCGTGTACGCGTCGATGGCGGGGGTCTCGGCGGCGGAGTATTTCGAGATCACGGAAGAGGCGCGGGCGGTGCCCAAGGTTGATTTTTCCAAGCCCACATCGGGCGGTTGACGAAGCGGCCGGTGCCTTCCGATGCCGAAAGGGCGGCGTCGGTTGCCGTGGCAGCGGTTCAGCGACTTTGATTGTCTTGAACGAGGCGCGCGTTGCGCTGCCACATGGCGAGGGTGGCGCGCTTCATGGCCGTGCCGCGCAGGGCGCCGCGGTAGTCTTCGGGCGTCCAGCGGAGCACGTCATCGAGCGGGGCGCGCGGGGCGGGCGGGCGCGGCGCGAAGCGCGGTTCGCGGGTGGTCGGCGGTCGGCGGTTGAAGGGGCAGACTTCCTGGCAGACATCGCAGCCGAAAAGCCAGTCGCCGGCGCCGTTCGCGAGTGACGCATCGATGTCACCGCGATGCTCGATGGTCAGGTAGCTGACGCACCTGGAAGCATCCATTTCATAGGGCGCGGGGAACGCTGCGGTCGGGCAGGCATCCAGGCAGGCGGTGCAGGAGCCGCAATGGTCGGCCGCGGGCTCGTCGGCGGCCAGCGCCAGCGTGGTGATCAGTTCCCCCAGGAAGAAGAAACTGCCGATTTGCTCGTGGAGCACCATGGTGTTCTTGCCGATCCAGCCGATGCCGGCCAGCGCGGCTACTTCGCGTTCCACGATCGGCGCGGTGTCCACGCACACTTTGAAGCCGAACGGTTCGTTCAGCCGTTCGCGCAGGGCGCGCGCGAACGCGAAGAGCCGGTCTTTGAGCACTTCGTGGTAGTCCTCGCCCCAGGCGTATCGTGCGATCCGTCCGCTGGACGGTTCGGCCGCCGTGGTTGGGGCAGATCCGGGACTTGGCCCCGATGTCGGCGATTCTGTTGACCGGCTGATTTCGCCGGCTGTATGGGTTGGCGGTTCGGGCTGGTAGTAGAGCAACGCCACTACGATGATGCTTCGGGCTCCTTCCAACAGCGATCGGGGGTCCCGGCGCATGTCGAGGCGGCGCGAGAGATAGTCCATGCTTCCCCCGCGCCCGGCCGCGAGCCAGGCATGTAGATAGTCTGCACGTCCGATAGGCTGCGCCGGCGCGATGCCGCAGCGGTCGAACCGGGCCAGCTCGGCCTGGTGGTGCACGATTCGACTGCGATCTTCCGGTGTCATGTTCGCATGGTAGCCGCGCGGGGTTCCGATACAACGAAAGGCGTAATTGACGCCGACTGTCTCGGCCGGTACGGTTCTGCCCGATTTATCGGGCGATCGCGTGCGGCGCGGTGTTGTGGGGAACTTCGACGTGCTTGGCCATGCAGGGCATCCCGCGTCGGCGGCGCGGCGAGTGAGGTGATATGTTCAATCATGATTGGTTCCACGGTCCGGCATTCCAGCAACAGCAGGACGAAGCTCGGCGCCGTTGCGTTCAGCGGCACTTCTCGGACCTCGAAGCCGGGGAAGCGGCAGCGCACCCGCAGGCACAGGTTTTTCACCACGAACTGGTGCTGCGCACGCTGATCTACCTGCGTGACGGTTTCAGCTATGAGATCCGCGGCATCGCCGACGTGGACAGCAAGTCGCACCTGGTTTTCGAATGCGAACCGGTTGACGATCAGTACAAGGTGGGCGCGTTTGTGGTGACGGTGCCTTTCGAGGAAA
>CAZMVD010000186.1:0-5867 GCA_964569425.1 uncultured Phycisphaeraceae bacterium | reverse complement strand
CAGCGTGCTCATGTTGCTGCGCGATATCTCCTTGCCGTTGCGACGGGCGCGCATAGCGAGGTCATACTTGCCGGGCGCCACGCGGCGGTCAACCAACTCATCACAGGTGACGACCCAGGGGCCGAGTGACGACGCAAAGTCTTTGCCCTTGGCGGGGCCCAACATGCACTTCATTTCTTCGCGCTGCAGATCGCGTGCTGACCAGTCGTTGAGAATGGTGTAACCGAAGATGGCATCCTCGGCGGCATCGCCGCGAAGGTCTTCGGCTCTCACGCCGATGACCGCGGCGATTTCCAGTTCAAAGTCGAGTTCGTTGGTGCCGGTGGGCTTCTTGACCGGCTCAAGGTGGCCCCTCATCGAAGTGGGGTTGGAGAAGTAGAACACGGCGATTTCGTACCAGGTGGGGATCATCTCCTGGCCGCGGCGCGCGCGGGCGGCTTTGACGTGCTGCTCGAAGGCGTAAAAGTCGCGAAACGTCCGCGGGTCGGGAACAGGGGGCAGCCAGCGCTTGACCTGATTGAGCGGAATGGGTTTCCCCGTGGACTCGCGGGCGAGCTTCATCACCCCGCCAGCGCCCAGCGCGTCGAGGGCGCCGCGCAGGCTGGGCGGGGCATCCAAGGTGATCAAGCCGCCTTCCTTTTCCACGGCCAGTCGGGCGTCCGGCCGACCCTCCAGTTCGATGACGCAAAACCGCATAATGTCGTTCCTCCCACATTTGCCACCGTCAATCAATCGACGGTTTGAATTAGCTGGTGGCGCCCGAGCCCACGCTGGTCAGCGGGCCGGGTCTGATCCGCTCGACCGGCTGTAAAGCCGGTCCCTCAGTGCTCGATCGGCATGAAAGCCAGTTCCACACCACGATCGGCAGAAACGTCGATCCCACTGGTCGATTCGGAAGCGATCATAACGCCGATCGCGGGATGTGACCACGCCTCGACAAGAGCCGTTGCGCGCTGCCGCCTTTACCGCAGGGCGAAGCCGGCCGCGGTAAGCATGCGCTCGAATTCCGCGCGGAACGCGGCTGAATCCGCCTCGGTCAGCGTGCGGTTTTCGTCGCCGAGGATCGCTCGAAAGGTGAGGCTGCGCCCCTGATTCCCCAGAGCTTCCCCCTGGTACGCGCTGAGGTAGTGGAGGCGTTTGAGGAGCGGATGCCGAAAGCGACCGAGGACGCTGGCCACGTCGGCGTAGCGGGTTTCGACGGGAACGAGGAAGGAGAAATCGAGTTCCACGAGGGGAAACGCCGGCAGCGGGGCAAGCGCCTCGACCCGCGGCGCGATCGCCTCCAGGCCGCTGAGGCGCACCTCCGCCCAGGCGACCGCCCAGGCGGAAAGGTGTTCGTCCATGGCGCGGCGCAGTGACGCATCGATGACACTGACACGGCCCACGCTCATGCCGTCGACGGACGCCTCCGCGGTGCGGTGGGCAAGGTCCCAGGGGCAGCCGGAACGCGGCGCAACCTGTCGCCAGGCGACCGGCCGGGTGAAGCGGTTCCACGCCCAGCTTTCGATCGCTCCCTTGAGCGCCAGCAGCAGCTCCTCTTCCGCTTTACGCGCGCGGCGCGCCAGCACGAGGCCGAGGTGACGCTGCTCGGCGTTAGCCGTGTCGGCACCGGAGGCGAAAACGCTGCCAAGTTCAAGCAGTGCCAAATCGTCAAAGAAAAACCGGTTGCGCGCCGTGGCCGCCAACAACCCGGGCAGGAGGTGATCTCGCAGGCGATGGAGCCCCTCGGCCGCGGGGTTGCGCAGCTCGATGCCCGCGGCGGGTGCGACGCCCAACTGCCGCAGCCAGGCGTCGTCGTACCACAGGTAGCCGTGAATCTCGTGGAAGCCGTGCGCGGTGGTGAAATACTCCAAGGTGCGCTGCTCCAGCTCGTGCAGCGCGTTGGGCTCGAAGCGGCGCATGGTGATCGCGGGCATGGCGGGGGTGATGTTGCCGTATCCTACGAAGCGTGCGATTTCTTCGATTACGTCGGCCTCGAAGGCGACGTCGCCGGTGGCGCGAAATGACGGGACTTTGACACTCCATGATTCGCCGCCGTCGCGCAAGATGAAGCCGAGCGGTGCCAACAGGCGCTGCGCTTCGGCGAACGTGCACCGTTGCCCCAGGGTGCGGGCCACATGCCGCGCCTTAACTTCCACGTCCAGCGCCGCAAACGGGCGCGGATAAGCGTCCGACAGGCGGCTTTCCAGCGCCAACTTCGGATACATCGTCCGCGCCAATTGCACAAACCGCTGAATCGCCAGCACGGTGTGCGCGGGGTCGAGCGATTTCTCGAAGCGGGCGCTGGCGTCGGTGCGCAGCGCGAGCCGCGTGGCGGTGCGGCGAATGGTTGCGGCGTCGAAGTTGGCCGATTCGAGCAGCAGGGTTTGCGTCTCTGCGGTCACTTCGCTTTCCTGCCCGCCCATGACGCCGGCAATGGCGACGGAGCGCCCGCCGCTCTGGATCATCAGGTCATGGGCGTTGAGCGTGCGTTCCACGCCGTCCAGCGTGCGGAATCGGTCGCCTACCTTGGCGCGGTCCACTTCGATGCGGTCAACCTTGGCAGCGTCGAAGGCGTGCATCGGCTGGCCCAGCTCGGCCATCAGGTAATTGGTCAGGTCCACCAGCCCGCTGATCGGCCGCAGCCCCACGTGCCCCAGGCGAAGCTGCATCCACAACGGCGCCGGCTGCGTGGGCACGCCGCCGAGCACCAGCGCGCTATACCGGCGGCAGCTTTCGGGGTCGGCAATGACGACGGGCACCTCCGGCCGGTCGGTTCGCGTAAGCTCTTCCAGCGGGACCACCGGATAAGGCTTAAGCGGCAGGCTGAGAATCGCGGCGATTTCTCGGGCGATGCCGTAGTGCCCCCACAAGTCCGGGCGGTGCGTGATTGACTTGTTGTCCACCTCGATGACCCAGTCGTCGAATGCCTCGCCGTCGAGTGGTTGACCGGGTTCGATGGAGGGCGGCAGAAAGACGGCTTCCTGAATGGCCGCGGCGATGCCCAGCGCCTCGCCGGGGAGGATCATGCCGGTGCTTGCCTGGCCCGCCACGGTGGTATCGACGATGTCACCGAGCGAGGCCACGCGGGCACCGGGCGGCGCGTACACGACCGTGGCTCCGACGGGCAGATCAGGCGCGGCCGAGACGGTTTCGATGGTTCTGCCGCCGAGGTCGAGGGTCACACGCCTCAGGTTGCGGCCGGCGGCGAGCGGTGCCACCTCAACGACCCGCGCTGCGACAAGGCCGGCGGCGCCGACCTTGATTTCGTGTACGTCCTCCACCTCGGCGGTGGTGACGGTGAACTGCTCGCCCAGAGCGCGCGCGTCGAGGCCGGCGGGGCAATCGACGAAGTCACGAATCCAGTTTAGTGAAATCAGCATATTAAGCCGAAGCCTTGCTGCTCTGTGTGGGACCGGTTTTCCAACCGGTCATTCCCCCCCTGCGTTCGGGCCAACCCGCGCGGATTTCCCCGTTCGTTCGGCCTGCAAACCGGCCCGTGTCATCCTGCCTGTGCCACCAGCGCCCCGCCCAGCCGTTCCGCAGAAACCAGCGCCCGCAGATCCCCGCTGTTGAGCACGCGGATATCGCGGATGCCGTATTTCATCATCGCCAGGCGGGTCAGCCCCAGGCCGAAGGCGAAACCGGTGTAAACTTCCGTATCGATCCCGCCGGCGCGCAGCACGTTGGGATGCACCATCCCCGCCGGCAGAATCTCCAGCCAGCCGGAGTGTTTGCAGGTAGGGCAGCGTGCTCCGCCGCAGATCTGGCAGTTCATGTCGATCTCAATGCCCGGCTCCACGAACGGAAAATAGCCGGGGCGCACCCGCAGTTTCACCTCACGGCGCATGACCTCGCGGAGCAGCGTCTGCGCCATGGCGATCAGATGCGCGAGCGAGATGTCGCGGTCAATCATCAGCCCTTCCACCTGGTGGAACGTGTTTTCGTGCGAGGCGTCGATCGTTTCGTACCGGAAACATCGGCCCGGCGCGATGACCCGCAACGGCGCCCCGAACTTCTTCATGGCCCGGTGCTGCACCGGCGAGGTGTGCGTCCGCAGCACCATGCCGTTGCTCAGCCAGAACGTGTCCTGCATGTCCCGCGCCGGGTGCGTGGCGGGAATATTGAGCGCCTCAAAGTTGTGGTATTCGCTCTCCATCTCCGGCCCCGCCTCGACGGTGAAGCCCAGCCGCTCGAAGGCGCGCTCAATCTCCCATTGCACCGCGGTGACCGGATGCACGCTGCCCATCGGCCGGCGGCTGCCCGGCAGCGTCGGATCGAATCCGGCCGCCTGGCGCGATTCCGAATCCGCCGCGGCGGCCTGCAACTCGCCCAGCCGCGCTTCGATAAGCGTCTTGATCCGCCCCTTGGCCTCGTTGACCAGCTTGCCCACCTGCCCGCGCTCGGTGGAAGGATAGTCCTTGATGTTGGCAATCAATGCGCCGAGCGAGCCGGCCTTGCCCAGCACAGCGGTATCGAGTGAGCGGAGGGCATCAACGGCCGAGACGGCGCGCAAGTCGGCCGCTGCCTGTTTCTCCGCTATCTCTATTTGTTGCTGCAACTGCTCGATGTTCACCGCGCCGCCTGTTGCTCGGTTGAGACTGTTCTATCCGGAGTCAACAAGCGGGACAGCTTAGGCAATTGGGCACGGCTCCGCAAGAATATAGCAGGCCTCGTGCGCGTTTCGTGCAGGGAGGAAAACCCGTGGAACGGAAAAGCGATTCCGTGATCAGCCGCCCCTGCGTTTCTGCGCAGACGGTGCGTCGGACCTTGACCGAAGGCAGGGCGCGGGGGAGACTGGCCATTGGCCGAAATGTGACCTTTTGCTGCGGAGCCACGAACCCGTGCCGGTCCCCCAGCCGACGCTTTCATCCGCCTCTTTGACGGCGCTGACCGAAGCGGCCGCGGCGATCAATTCAACGCTGGATCTCGACGCGCTGCTGGCGACGATTGCGGAATTGGCACGGGCGGTAACGCGAGCGGAGGCGAGCAGCGTTTTTTCGCTGGAGCCGCGGACGCGGCGGTTGGTGGTTCAGGCGGCGACAGGTCACTGGCGGGAGGCGATGCTGGGGCGGGAGTTCGACGTGGGCACCGGGCTTCCGGGGCAGGTGGTGCGGACGGGGGAGCCCGTGGTTCTGGCCGACGCACGGAGCAGCCCGCGGTTTTCGCGGGAGATCGACGAGCTGGGCAGCACGCGTACGCGGTCGCTGCTGGCGGCACCGATGATCCACCGGGGGGAGGTGGTGGGGGTGATCGAGGTGGTCAACCGGCGGGACGAGCGTGCGTTTTCGCAGGACGACGTGAAGATCCTCCAGGTGTTCGCGACCTTCGCCTCCACGGCGCTGAACAACGCGCGCACGCACCAGGACCTCAAGCAGCAGCTCGCCGTGATGCGTGACGCGGCGCTGCGGCAGGTGACGATCATCGGTCGCTCCCCGCAGCACTTGCACGTGCTGGAATTGTGCCAGCGCGTGGCACGGACGCCGAGCACCGTGCTGCTGTTGGGGGAGACGGGCACGGGCAAGGAGGTGACAGCGCGGCATATTCATGCGCTGTCGGCACGGCGCGAGGAGCCGTTCGTGGCGGTCAACTGCGCGGCGCTGCCCGAGAACCTGCTGGAGAGCGAGCTGTTCGGGCACGAGAAGGGCTCTTTCACGGGCGCGCATGCACAGCGGCGCGGATGGTTCGAGCTGGCGGGGCGGGGAACGCTGTTTCTCGATGAAATCGGCGAGATCAGCCGGGCGATGCAGGCCAAGCTGCTGCGCGCCCTGCAGGACAAGCAGGTGGTCCGCGTGGGCGGGTCGCAGCCCATTCCCTGCGAAGCGCGGATCATCGCGGCGACCAACCGCCACCTGAAGAACATGGTCATCGACGGCTTGTTCCGCGAG
>CAZMVD010000185.1:0-5915 GCA_964569425.1 uncultured Phycisphaeraceae bacterium | reverse complement strand
GGCCCCGAAGACCCGTACCTTGGACGCGGCATCGGTGATCTGCCGGCTGGCTTGCGAACGTGCCTCGGCCAGCAGGGCCGCTGCCTGGCCGCTGAGGGGCGCCACGCCGGTGGCAGGATCCCCCACGAGCAGTGCCTCTACACGTTGCCGGGCCACGGCGAGTGCTGCGGGGTCTGCCGCCGGAATGGCCTGGAGCTGATCGCGTTCGCGGATGGCTTGATCCAGAGCTTTGGCTCGTGCCTCGGTACCGGCGGCAGCGGTGAGCATGCGGCGGGCTTCGCCGTGTGCGGCATGAATGGTCGCGGCCATGCGGGTCTGGGCAGAGACGACCGATTGGAATGCCTCGGCCACGCGGTTTTCGGCCGGGGGATGAGCCCCGCGCAATCCGACAAAGACAATTTCGACCCCGAGGTCGAGTTCATCGACGCGCTGCTGCAAGAGGGCGCGCAGTTCGCGGTTGAAGGCTTCACGACCGGGCCCGATCAGTTCGTCGATATCGACACCGGCCGCGTGGTTGCACAAGTACTGATAGGCGGCACACTCCAGTAGTTTCCTGGGGTCGTCGTATTGGTAGAGGTACTTCTTGATGTCCTTGATGCGGTATTCAATGGGCACGGAGGCCATGAGCAGACTGACGGCGACGCTTTGGGTTTCGGGGGCGTCGTTGCGGGTGAGGTCTGCGTCGGCTGAGATCCGAACGAGTTCGGGCGAGGCGACCAGCAGCATCAGTTCGGGCACATAATCGTGAGCTTCGGTCCAGATCACGGCCTTGTCGGTGCTGTGGTCGTCGTCCTGGGTAGATTCGCCGATGACGACCTCGCCGACGCGGCGGACGGGGGCGCGGTAGACGACGTCCATGGGAAATGGCCATTTGAAGTGGATGCCTGGCTCGAGGACTTCGTCGGGTTCGGCGACGAGGCGGCCGAAGCGCTCCACGACGACTTGCTCGTCGGCGTCGACGATGACGATGCTGGTGAGGGACATGATGGCGATGCCGGTCACCACCATGATGGGAAACAGCCAGCGCTGGAGCAGTTGATAGAACCAGGTGGAGCTGACCTCGAAGCCGAACTGGTAGTTGATGGCGTCGGCAATGGACCGTGCGATGCTGCCCGGTTCGCTGACCAGGCTCATCAGGCGACTTTCGAATGAGGGGCGCGGGAGGATGCCGGGCGTTCGAGGACGATAGAAATCGAGGATGAAGTTTGCGGTAAACTCGATTCCGATGACCACGAGCACGATGCGCACCAGATAGGCGACGAGCGGCTCGGCCCATTCGATGGTGGAGCCGGCCATGAGAGCGATGGCGAGGCCGAGGCAGGCGACGGCGTTGCCGGCCATGCAGGTCGCGCCGGCCCGGAGCAATCGCCAGTTTGCCATGCGAGACAGGGCAATGGCATAGCGGGCGTAGAGGAAACACAGGAAGCCGACGAATACGACGAACCACATCATCATGGTGGGATGCTGGGTTCGCCGGAGCGAACCTTCCCCGGCAGACTGGAATGCGGATTCGAGCGACCAACCCCAGCCGACCCAGTGCCCGGCGAGGAGCACGATGGACATGAGCACGGTGACGCCGGGGAGCAGCCAGCGGATCATCCACAAGAGGCGGTTCTGTTCGAGAAGCAGCGATTCGTCATCCAGGCCGAAGATGGCCTCGCTGCCGCCTTCGGCGCGGGCGCGTTTCAGTTCCGCGGTTTCCAGCGCTTCGGTTCGGACGCGGCGCACCTGTTTGAAGATCAGAAACAGGACCAGCCAGGTGGGAATCCCGATGAGCATGAACCGGGCGACCGCAGCGATGGCATCGGATCGGGCCCAGAACGAAACCCCGAGCAGGATTCCGAACGAGGCGAGTTGCAGCACAAACCCAAAGGCCGCCACCGCCTGCGGGCGCCGATCGTGTGTTGCGTTTGAATCGGTCATAAACCCCAATGCCGCCCCTGTAGACTACGAACCTTTCAGCGCCGTTTGTCGTAAGCGCAAAAGCGGAGCAGGCCGTGCCGCACGGCTTGCCCCATCGACCGTGCAGAATAAACTATCCCTGACGCAATGCCAACCAATGGGGCATTGTCGTGTCGGGGGATGCCCGAACCTGGGTCCTTTTTTGGGCCCGCGGGACTGACAACTTCGCAGGGCCTGCATGTTTCAACGCCTGTTCACCGTTGCCGCCAGCACCTTTGTGGAGACCGTCCGACAGCCCATTTACGGCGTGATTCTGCTGGCCACCACGCTGTTGATGGTGTTCAACGTCTCTTTGGCGGCGTTTACGCTCGATGACGACGACAAGCTCCTTCTCGATCTGGGACTCAATACGCTGCTGCTGAGCGGTTTGTTCTTGGCCGCATTCAGCGCCACGGGGGTGGTCAGCCGCGAGATCGAGAACAAGACGGTGCTGACGGTCATTTCCAAGCCGGTGTCGCGACCGGAGTTCATCCTGGCGAAATTTGCCGGCCTGGTCGGCGCGCTGACCCTGGCATTTTACCTGGCCTTCCTGGTCTTCGTGCTTGCCCAGCGACACGGGGTGCTGCAGCGGACCACGGACCCGTGGGATGCGCCGGTTCTCTGCTTCGGGCTTGGGAGCCTGATTCTGTCGGTGGTGGGCGCGGCGTGGTGCAACTTCTTCTACGGAAGGAACTTTCCGACTACGGTGATTGCGCTGGTGGCGCCGTTGCTGACGGTGGCGGTGCTGTTGGTGGGCAAGTTCGATGAGAAGTGGAATGTGACGGGGTTCGCGGAGAACTTCATCGGGGGGCAGGTGATCATCGCAGCGTACCTGGTGCTGCTGGTGGTCCTGATGATTGCGGCAGTGGCGTTGGCGGCTTCGACGCGGTGCGGGCAGTTGATGACGCTGCTGATCTGCACGGGTGTGCTGGGGGTGGGGGTGATCTCGGACAACGTGTTCGGGCAATATGCGGGGGAGTCGAGCCTGGCGCGGGCGGCGTATCATGTGTTGCCCAATGTGGGCGCCTTCTGGGTGATCGATGGGTTGATGGCGGGGACGGAGAAGACCACAGTGCCGTTTTCTTACGTGGGGTACGCCACGGCGTATGCCGGTCTGGTCATCGTGGGGGTGGTGGCGCTGGCGGTGGCGGCCTTCCAACGGCGCGAAGTTGGATAACGCACGGGGGGCGGGGGCTTATTCGCCAACGCGACGAACGAAATTCGCAAACTTCCAGATCGTTGGGTACCCAGGTTTAGCATCTGCCCTGGCAAGGCGATGTCGTTGGCGGATTCCCCATGGGCGACCTCCCTGGTGAGCCGGTGGAACTCGCTGAACCTGGTGGGGCGCCCCGGCACCCCGGGTGTCCGTGGCGGAATCGGCGGAAGGGCGAACCCGGCTATCAGTCGCAAAGTCGGACCGAAGATGCGCCTGTGGATCGATAAGAATGATCGCGCGCATTGCGCTTGCGGCTCGTACGGTCCCGCGTCGCCGCTCATTTCGACATTGACCCGCAGCCCGGGCGCAGATTCGGCGCGAATAGACGACGCAATAGGAGTGGGGTACGATGGACGGTCTTGGGCTGACGGCTTCGTCGGGCGAGTCGTCAGGGTGATATCAATTTCGATTCCAAAGAGAGAGGAATGCTGAATGATGACGAAGACCAGTAGGCTGTATTCCATTCTGGCGTTGTCGATTGCGGTTGGATTGATTGGCGGGTGTCCGCCGATCAACATCGGCAACGGCAATGACAACAATTCCAATTCCAACGACAACGGACACGGCAACGACAACGATAATGGGAACGACAACGACAACGATAATACCGGAGGCGGTGGGCTGACCTTCAACCTGACCGATATTCCGGTGCACAGTCAGGGACGAATTCGCGTTGGCGACAATTTCATCGCGTACACGGACATCGGCGTCAACCGCTCGCAGGGCGTGGTCAATTACTTCATGCCGGGCGACACCGCGGGCCGAGGCATCCCCGGTGCAGAGAACTTCGACCCTGATTCCTTCGATGTCTCGGGCACGAAGATCGTGCTGACGGACAACAACTTCGCCATCACCATCTTCGACACGGTTACGGGAACGTCGGAAACGCTGCCGACGGACACGATCCGCCTGGTCAATATCCCGTCGGGGAATTATGTGGCGGGTTTCATCCAGGTGGACGGTGATTTCGTCATCACGCGGAATGATGCCGGTTCAGTCGCTGACGGCGGCGTGATCAAGGCGATCGACATCAGCGGCGCGACGGCCACGGTGCTCAATCTCCCCAATCCGGACGGGGTGACCAGCGGATTCTCCGTGAATCAGGTGGCGGTGGATGGGGAGACAGAGCTGGCGCTGGCGGTGGCGAATGACACGTTCTTTGTCTATAACCTCAATTCTCCTGGTGCATCGCCCACGGCGTTCGACCTGAGCGGCGCCGGGGGCATCGGCGATTCGCAGGTGGCGTTCGACAACGGCATCGTGCTGTTTGCTGACGACAGCTCCGACGACCTGGTTTACTACTTGGACGTGACCAATGCGGCCAACACGCCGGTGGCGATTGCCACGCCGCGACCGGGCGCGGATCGGTTTGTGCTTCGGGGAGCGAATTACGGGTTCCTGTATTCGGGCCCATCGTCGCAAGGGAGCACGGCGGCGATCGGTTTGATGCCAAGTACCACGCCGAACATCAGCGACGGGGCGACTGTGTTCCCTGAGAGTGCCAACGGCGGCCGATTCGGCTATGGCGAGACGCTGGCCTTTGCTGACGGCCAGTGGTTCCTGGGCGGGCAGGACGACATCGCCGCGGTGGCGGACCCGTTCCAGACGAGCGCCGACGGCAGCTCGTGGAGCGTGGTACCCGACCCACGGAGCCCGGCCGACAACTTGCAGTTGGGCGACGTGACTACGAATGCGCTGGAGCGGTTGCTGGCGTTCAAACACGAAGTGAATGATGAGCAGTTCCTGGGATTTGTTGTGTTACGCCAATAAGGCCGCGATCGGTACTGACCGAATCGAATCAAGCGAGGCGGGCGCGACCTTTGCGGGTTGCGCCCGCCTCGTTGTATTTGAGGGAGTGAGGGTCGCCGGCTTCAAACTGGGTCCGGACAGGCACTTAGACCTCCGGAGCCCGCCAGAACGCAATGAACACTCAAACGCCGCGAGTCTGGTTTCACAAAGGGCTCTTCCTGCCGTCATGATTGACGAGCGCACGCTGCCCGTCCCCGCGGTAAAGCGCGCGGCTTGGGTTCCTCTGCAGTCCGATACGGTCTCGGCCGGAGGGCGCGTGATCGTTGCCAGGGACTTGAGTCCCTGGGAGAATGGGCTTTTTCAGGCTCTCCCGCCCGAAGGGCGGAAGGGGGGTCGGAACGTGCCATGCCCAGCGCCTATACGCAGAACTTCTACCACACGGTTTTCAGCACCAGGCAGCGTGCGGGGCTGATTACGCCGGAATTGGAAACGCGGCTCTATCCTCTCATCGGCGGCATCGTACGCGATTTGCGGTGTACGCTTCTGGCGGTTAACGGGATGCCGGACCATGTTCATCTCTTGATCCGCTACCGCGCGGACCTGTCGCACTCCGACATGCTCCAACAGATCAAGGGAAGGTCGTCGAAGTGGATCAATGAGACGTTTCCACGCATCGGTCGCTTTGCCTGGCAGGAGGGGTATGGCGGGTTCACGGTCAGCAAGTCGGTTGTTCCGGAGGTGGAGGCGTACATTGCGCGGCAAAAGGAGCATCACCGGCGTCAGCACTTCAAGTCGGAATTCCTGGGGCTGCTTCGCAGGCACGGAATTGAGTTTAATGAGCGAGAGGTGTTCAAGTGAGCTGCGTCCGCCCTCCGGGCGGTGAGGGGGGTGGGGGGGCATTCCATCCAGGGGCTGGAAGCCCCTGGCAACTAACGTGCGCCCTCCGGGCGAGGGGGAAAGGGGTCTCTCATCCAACGCTCAAATGCCCCGGCAAAGTCCGTGCGCCCTC
>CAZMVD010000184.1:0-5953 GCA_964569425.1 uncultured Phycisphaeraceae bacterium | reverse complement strand
CCCCCAAGGGGATTCGAACCCCTGTCGCAGGCTTGAAAGGCCTGTGTCCTAGGCCTCTAGACGATGGGGGCGGTTTCGATTGCGCGCTGGTCTGCTGTTGCGAATGCCGCGCGCGAATCGCGTTCGAAACTGTAGTGGGGGGTTGCGGGGTCGTCAATCACGGGAAAACGCCGAAACGCCGAAACGCCGGAATGTCGGAATGTCGGAACATGGAAACGCCGGAAAGTCGCCACATCGAGACGCGGAAGGAAGGGCGTGGGGCGAGAGAAGGGCAACAAGGCAGCGAGATAACGAGGCAATCGACTATCGGCAGTTGGTATTGGCGCGCGGCTCAATTGGTCAAGGGAACGGACAGATGAGGCGATCGGGGCTTGTGAGGTCGAAGCCGACGGGTAGGGAACTGGTGGTGGCATGTCTGGTGGCGGTGTATCTGGTGCCGGCACCAGGGTGTCGGCGGGAGGCGGCGACTTCGGAGGGCGACGGCTCCGGCGCGGCCGTTTCGGCGCAGCGCGACCGGGTGGTGCTGTACACCAGCGTGGACGACGTGTTCGCGCGGGACATTGTGGCGAAGTACCAAGAGAAGACCGGCGCAGACGTGGCGCTGGTGACCGACTCGGAAGCGGGAAAGACCACGGGGCTGGTGCAGCGAATCACGGCTGAGGCAGAGGCGGGCCGGGGGCGCGCGGATGTGTTCTGGTCGGGGGAGATTTTTGCGACCATTCAGTTGGCACGACAGGGGCTGCTGGCGGCGTACGATCCGCCGGGCGCGGCGGATATTCCGGCGCGGTTTCGGGATGAGGAGCATCGCTGGACGGCGACGGCGGTGCGGGCGCGGGTGATTGCGTTTGAGCCGAAATCGGTCGGGGATGCGGCGCTGCCGGCGAAATGGGAAGAACTGGCGGAGACGGAGTGGGCGGGATCGGTGGCGATCGCCAACCCGCTGTTCGGGACGACGCGCGGGCATGTGGCGGCGATGTTTGCGTTGTGGGGGCCGGAGCGGGCCAGGTCTTTTCTGACGCGGCTGCGCGACGGGGGGGCGCTGATCGCGGATGGAAACAGCGCGACGGTGCGGGCGGTGATGAGCGGGCGGTCGCGGATCGCGCTGACGGACAGCGATGACGTGTGGGTGGCGGTGCGCAGCGGGGCGGCGCTGGAGATGCGCGGGCTGGACATGGGGGACGGAGGGACGCTGCTGATTCCGTGCACGACGGCATTGCTTGCCCATGCGCCGAATCCGGCGGCGGGGCGGCGGCTGATCGACTATCTGGTGTCGGCGGAGGTGGAGCGGCTGCTGGCGGAGAGCGAGTCGAGGAACATTCCGGTGCGTGAGTCCTTGCGGCGCGAGATGGCGTTGGCGTGGCCGGCGGAGACGAAGGTCGATTGGTACGCGGTCGCTGATGCGCTAGCGGAGACGGACGCGGCGGTGCGCGATATTCTGCTGCGGTGAGGCCGCTTTTTGTTTCGGGCAACTGGTTGACGGCGATTCGGTTCGCCGGGTGGTTCGTTTTCGTGGCCGCGATAGCCTGGCCAACGATGGCGCTGGGCGTGCGCCTGGTGAGTCAGGGGGCGGCGCCGATGGAGGGGTTCGGCTTTTCGGGGCGACAACTGGGGCTGTTGTGGCGGAGTATCTGGCTGGCGGGAGCGAGTGCCGGGGCGGCTACGGTGCTGGCGGTGCCGGCGGCTGTTCTGTTGTGCGGGGGATTGCGGGGCCGGGCGCGGGACGCGTTCTGGACGCTGATGGGCGTGGTGCTGCTGTGTCCGCCGATGGTGTATGCGTTCGGCTGGGAGCATGTGCTTGCGGTGCGGTTTGACGCGCAGGTGCGGTGTATTGGGGTGTGGGCGTTGTGGTCGTGGCCGATTCCGGCGGTGCTGTTGGCGACGGGGTGGATGGGGCGAGGGCGGCTGCTGTACGAGGCGGCGCTGCTGGAGGCGGGGCCGATTCGTGCCATGTGCGTGGCATTGATTCCGCTGGTGCGGGCGGAGCTGGTGCTGGGGGCACTGGTGCTGTTTGTGCTGTTCTTCGGGGACTATGGGGTGCCGCACGCGTGTGGGCTGATGTTAATGGCCACGGAGGTGCTGGGGTGGGCGTCGAGTTCCACGAAGGTGGTGGATACGTTGTGGCCGGCGCTGCCGGGCGTGTTGTTGATCGCCGCGGCGCTGGCGGGCGCCCTCTTGGCGGCGCGGCGGGTGACGGTAGACGTTGGTTCGTTGGGCGGGGTTACGGATGGAAGGGGGTCGCGTTGGGGCGGGGCGGTGGCGCTGGGCTATGCGGTGACGGTGCTGGGCTTGCCGATGGGGGCACTGGTGTGGCGGTTTGCGTCGGTGGCGGCGTTTTCGGAGACATTTGCGCTTCACGGTCGAGATGTGGCGTACTCGGTGGCCACGGCCTTGGTTGGGGCGCTGCTGTGCACGGTGATGGCTGTGGGTTGGGCTTTGGGGCGTGGTGGGGAAGGGGGCATTCCGAGGGGTGCACGTCCGTTCGGATACGGGCCCGCTCCCCTGCGGTCGCGTCTCGGAGGCGGGTCGCGTGGCCGTTCACGCGCGGCCCTTTGGTGGGCGCTCGCGATGGGCGTGTTGCCGGGGGCGCTTTGCGGATGGGCGATGATCGCGGGGTATCAATCTGCGGCGCTGCGCATGGTGTACGATTACCCGCCGGTGCTGGTGCTTGCGTTTGTGGCCCGGTTTGGGTGGATTGCGGTGGCCGTGACGGTGTTTGTGTTGATGGGATCGCGGGGAGCGATTCGCGAGCAGGCGGAGCTGGAGGGGGCGGGTTCGTGGGAGGTTTTCCGGCACGTCGATTGGCCGAGGCTGGCGCGGCCGCTGATTGCGGCTGCGGGTGTAATTGGGGCATTGGCGCTGGCGGAAGTTCCGGCGACGACACCGGTGCGCGTTCCCACCTACAGCCCGGTGGCGCATCTGGTGATTGAGAAGTTTCATCGGTTTGAGTTCGGGCAGTTGCTGGTGTTAAGTTCGGCGTTGATGGCCGCAGGGGCGGTTGCTGGATGGGGTGTCGTCCGCGCGTGGCGTCGAGCCCGTTGACCTGAACCCGGAACAGGGGAAGGGGCGGGGTTGTCGGTATTCGCGACTTCCGTTAGTTTGATGCCGCGCGTACGTTCGCTGAATTGACGGGACAGGAGCAGGTGACCGCGTGCCTCGAAAAGCGATCAAGATTAAACCGAAAGTGGAATATCTTTCCATCCTCGATGGAGGTGGAAAGGTTGATACAGCGCTCGAACCCAAGATCGACGCCGATCTGTTGTTGCACATTTACCGGCTGATGGTGACGGCGCGGCGGTTGGACGAGCGGTGCATCAACTTGCAGCGGCAGGGGCGGATCGGGACGTATGGTCCGTGCCGCCGGCAGGAGGCAGCGCACTGTGCGGCCACGGTGTGCATGGAGGCGGAGGACTGGGTGGTGCACGCGTTCCGGGAGCCGGGGTCGTTTTATCATCGCGGCTGGCCGCTGGAGACGGTGATCAAGTTCTGGGGGGGCTATGAGGAGGGGTGCGCGCCGCCGGAGGGGGTGAATGATCTGCCGATCGCGGTGCCGATCGGGAGCCAGATTCCGCACGCCATGGGGATTGCGTGGGCGATGAAGCTGCGGGGGGACAACCACGCGGTGCTGTGCTATTTCGGCGACGGGGCGACGAGCGAGGGGGACTTTCACGAGGCGATGAACTTCGCGGGGGTGTACGGGCTGCCGGTGGTTTTCCTGTGTCAGAACAACCACTGGGCGATTTCGATTCCGTTGAGCGCGCAAACGGCTTCGGAGACGCTGGCGCAGAAGGCGCTGGCGTATGGGTTTGACGGCATTCAGGTGGATGGGAACGATCCGCTTTCGGTGTACGTGGCGACTTCGGAGGCGGTGGCGAAGGCGAAGTCGGGCGGGGGGCCGACGTTGATCGAGGCTGTAACCTATCGGCTGAGCGTGCATACCACGGCGGACGATCCGACGAAGTACCGGTCGAACGAAGAAGTGGAACGTTGGGAGAAGCTCGATCCGATCCCGCGGTTTCAGAAGTACCTGTTGCAGCGCGGGGTGTTGAACGAGAAGCTGGTCGATGAGATCGAGCAGGACGTGCTGGCCCAGGTGGCGGCGGCGGTGGACCGCTTCGAGGCGTCGCGCGAGGTGGACCCGCTGGACTCGTTCAAGTTCATGTACAAGGAACTTCCCGCGGAACTGGTGGAACAGCGCGAGGAATACCGGCAGGCGCTGGAGCGGGAGTCGGCGCGGCCGAAACACTGAGGGAATGGCGAATGGCGAATCAAGAATGGCGAATGAGGCGCGGTGTGCCGCTCGGCGCCCTGCCCGGCGATTCGGTTCTTTCGACATTCTGAATTCTGAATTCGCTATTCTGTATTTTGGTTAACATTGGTTTGAGACGTGGTGCCCGCGGCGAACGGGCTGGTTGGCGGTGGAATTAGTTTATGCCCCAGATGCACATGGTTGCGGCGCTGAACAAGGCGATGGATGAGGCGCTGCGCGCCGATGACACGGTGGTTTTGCTGGGGCAGGACATCGGGCAGGACGAAGGTGTGTTTCGCGTCACGGCGGATCTGCTGAAGCGCTACGGCGCGAAGCGCGTGGTGGATACGCCGCTGGCGGAGGCGGCGATCGTGGGCGGGGCGGTGGGCATGGCCATCTACGGTTTGAAGCCGGTGGCGGAGATGCAGTTTTCAGGATTCGCATACCAGGCGTTTCATCAGGTGGAACAGCACATGTCGCGCTTTCGCAACCGGACGCGGGGGCGGATTGCGTTGCCGATGGTGGTGCGCATGCCGTATGGCGGAGGCATTCGCGCGGTGGAGCACCACAGCGAAAGCCGCGAGGCGATTTATGCACACACGCCGGGGATTCAGATGGTGATACCGTCGAGTCCACGAAATGCGCGGGCGCTGCTGCTGGAGTCGATCCTGCGCAATCCCGATCCGGTGATTTTCTTCGAACCCAAGCAGGTGTATCGCTCGTTCAAGGAGGAGGTGCCGGAGGAGATGGAGTTCATGCCGATCGGTAAAGCTCATGTGGTTCGGGAGGGGGCGGATATTACACTGATTTCGTACGGGGCCATGATGCGTCCGACGCTGGAGGCGGCGGAAGATCTGGCGGAGCACGATGGTGTGTCGGCGGAGGTGGTGGATCTGTTGACGGTATCGCCGCTGGATACGGACACGATCGCCGCGTCGGTGGGTAAGACAGGCCGGGCGGTGGTGGTCCACGAAGGACCGCGCACCTGCGGGGTGGGGGCGGAAGTGGTGGCACGGCTGGTGGAGAAGGTGTTGGATCGGCTGGAGGCGCCGATTCGGCGGATTACGGGGTATGACGTGCAGTTTCCGTATTTCGCGCGGGAGCGGGCGTTTCTGCCGAATGCGGAGCGGGTGGTACACGCGGCGCGGGAGGTGTTGGCGTATTGAGGAATGGCGAATGAAGAATCGAGAATGGCGAATGAAGAAGAACACCTAGCGAATGGGGTGAACTTCGCGGATTTTCGGAACGCGGCAGGACCGCGGAATATGTTCGAATGCGGGATCGACGTTTGACCGTGGGTCATTCGGTTGTCACTCGCAGGTGAAACGATGATGGAGGGCTGGCGAATCAGGAAGGTTCATTCGCCATTCTTGATTCGACATTCTTCCTTCGCTTCGGGCGATAGTTTGCGGTGCGGCAGGGTTGTGGCGGGTCGGTAGGGTGGTTTTCGGAGTCGGTACATGGCACGGGAATTTCGGCTGCCGGATCTTGGCGAGGGGATTGCCGAGGCACAGATCATCAAGGTGCTGATCAAACAGGGCGACAAGGTTTCGCTTGACCAGTACCTGATGGAGGTCGAGACGGACAAGGCGGCGGTGGAGATTCCCTCGCCCTTTGCCGGTGTGGCCAGGAATGTCCATGTCAAGGAAGGGCAGACGGTCAACGTCGGCGACGTGACGGGCTCGGCTTCGCCGACGACCGAGATCG
>CAZMVD010000183.1:0-5991 GCA_964569425.1 uncultured Phycisphaeraceae bacterium | reverse complement strand
TTCCGGTGAGATTGTACCCGCATTTGAGGCAAAGGCCGCGCCGGCGGCGGTAGCGTGTGCGGAGGGGGCCGCGGATCAGCGATCGCAGGGGGAGGATACCGAAAAGCAGTGCGATGCCGGCAAAGGTGGTCCAGGGGATGCGTACCACCGCCAACGAAAAGAACCGTCCCGAATCATGCTGTTGTCCAGTACCACGGCCCCCGCTATAGGCGAAGGTCTGAAACGTACCGGCGCCCCCGGGAAACGGCTCGTGCGAGAAATCGGATTTGAGAATGGTCAGGTGACTGCGGACGGCAACGCCTGTTGTCCATAGCCTGCCGCCTTTCGAGGAGCGGTCGAATATTCGTGTCCACTCCGGCCCAAGGAGAATGTGCACCGCCAGGAGCCCATTCAGCAAGGCCACTACAGTCATAACGCCGATCACACAACGACGGGTGAGTTTCAAGTGGTCCTCGACGAAAGCGGTTCCTCCGCCCCGCCAGGGCGGAAAGTGGCGGGCCATGACACGTGGACCACGGGTTTCGCTCTGTCCGCCTCGGGGCGGACGGCGCTGTACCCGTGGCTACAGTCCGCGACCCCTTGCGGGGTCAAAATGGAATCGGCCGGTTGTTTTTCGGGATGAGGCGGGACAGCGGGCGGAGTCTGCCCAGCCCGGTTGTCGGCTACTTGCACTGGCCGTTGCGTTCGTATTCAGCGATTTTCTGGAGGCGGCGGTCGTGGCGGCCGCCTTCGTAGTCGGTTTTGAGCCACACCTCGACGACGCGGCGCATCAGTTCCTGGCCGATGAGGTCGGCGGGGAGGCAGAGCACATTGGCGTCGTTGTGGCGGCGGGACATTTCGGCGGTGAGTTCGTCGTGGCACAGGGCGGCGCGGATTCCGCGGACCTTGTTGGCGGACATGGACATGCCGATGCCGGTGCCGCACAGCAGGATTCCGCGTTCGCACTCGCCGCGGGCGACGGATTCGGCGCCGGCGATGCCGGTGTCCGGGTAGTCGCAACTGACGGGCTCGCTGCAGCCGAAGTCTTTGACGGTGTAGCCGCTCTTGGCGAGGTGGCCCTTGATGTGCTCCTTGGCCGCGAAGCCGCGATGGTCGCTGGACAGTGCAATGATCATGACAGAATCGCCTCCATCCGTGCCCGCACACCGCGTTCGATGACGCGGGCGCAGGCTTCGTAATCCTCTTCGGTGCCGCCGACCGGATCGTCCACGTCCTCTCCGTCGAGCAGCAGCGTGACGCGGTCGGCGGTCTGCGGTGCGATGCCGACCACGGCTTCGCGATGCCCCGCGGTCATGACGAGCACGTGGTCCGCCTGCTGCAAGCGTTCCGGCGCCAAGGGCGAGGAGCCATGGGCGGCGATGTCGATTCCGCGGCGCGCCATCACTTTCACTGCGTGGTCGGCGGCGCGACCAAATCCACCGGCGGTGCCCGCCGACGAGATGATGACGCCCTGGGAAGGCAACTCAGCCATTGTACAACCCAGCTTTTCCGCAGCAAACTGCTTGGCGAGCCCCTCGGCCATGGGGCTGCGGCAGGTGTTTCCGGTGCATACGAAGAGCACGCGGAGGGTGGCGAGTCGCTCGATACTGCCCGCGTCGTAGACTCCCTCGCGCACCAGCGAATACCCTTGCGGCGTAATCCTGACGATTGTCGACGGGCGGCTGTACTTGGTTCGACCGGCGTCGAGGAGCAGGTCGATGCAGCCGTCGAGGTCGCGGAGCACTTCGCGTCCTTCCTGCGGCGGCGGGTGGCCGGCGAGGTTGGCGCTGGCGGCCACCACGGGGGCGGGCACCGCCCGCAGTAGCGATTCGGCGATCCAATCGTCCGGACAGCGGAGCCCGATGGTTCCGTCGAAATAGATGGCCTCGCGGGTGCTCTGGTTGAGCGCGCCTGCACCGGGAACGGCGTCCGGGTTTGAGACGTTGACGATGAGGGTGAGCGGTCCGGGCCATGCTTTGCGCATGAGGCGGCGCGCGACGGGGGGCAGCTCTTCGTGAATCAGGTATTGTGCGGCGTCTTCGCGGGTTCCGATATGAACGGTAAAGGCTTTTTCGGTGGAGCGGCCTTTGGCCTCGCGAAGGCGTGCGACGGCATCGGGCAGGTCGGCGCGGGCGGCAAGTCCGTAGACGGTTTCGGTGGGGAAGGCGACGAGTCGGCCTTCGGCGAGCAGTTTGGCGGCGCGGCGAATGGCGTCGTCGGTTCGCTTCTCGCGGTCAAGTTGCAGCACTTCGGTGGCCATGGTCATCGTTCCCGTTTGTCGGGCTGCACGGTATGCGGGTCACGGGGGGTGTCAAGCCGTGGATCGGTTTCGCGGCGCCTTGTTGGGGGGGCGCTGCGTCGGCGCTGCGGCACGACGGTACGCCAGGATGGAGGAATGGTTGACAAGACGTTGCCGTGAGGAATTGCCCGAGCGGGGTGCGCTAGTACAATGGCTTACGCCGTTGGTTCAGGCTTGGAATCGGGCGTCACGACCCACAGGCCGACCTAAGGAGATTATGGGATGGAGTGGTTGATCGCCTACGTGGTGTTGATCGTGCTGACGGTGTGGAGCGCGAGGTTCATCGCCGGGGTTTGAACCGATTGAGTTTCACGCCGGTTTGCGGCGTACCGGGGCGTGCCGGGGGGTGCGTGTTGTAGAGACGCGATGGAAAAATCGACGAAAGTTTGCGACCTGACGATCTACCTGAAGATGGGCATCCGCATTTCGGGCACGTTTCACATTCCGCTGGGGACCAGTTCGGCCATACGCCCTTCGGATGCCATCGCCAAGATGGACACCGGGTTTCTGACGCTGTCGAGCGCGGTGGTGGAAGACGAGGATGGCCGCCGTGAACATCCGGCGATGTTGATACGCCTGGATGCCATTTCGCACATAGACCTGCCGACCAAGGGCTGGGTCAATCGCATTGTGGACGAGACGCAACTCGACCTCGCATCCAGAATGGGCCTAAAGCGCCCCGGCAAAGACGCCTGAAGTCGCTGCGGGATTCCAGCGCCGCCTGCGCACCGCCCGGGCGGGTTCGGCCGCCGGGCGCCCCCATTGCCGACGCCGGGCAGGGGTTTACCGGCGGTAGCGTGATGCGGGAGCGGTTTTTTGACGAAAGACGAGTGAGGCTTATGATCCATTTGTCGAGCGGTTCGGGTGGTTTGGCCCGGGCCCGGCCGAAGTTCCTGCCAAAGAATCGAGATCGATCAAGATGAACACAACGAATTCACGGGATGCCTGGGGCAGTCGCGATACGCTTTCGTCGAAAATGGGCCAGGTTGCCATCCATCGCCTGGCGGCGCTGGAGCGTGCGGGGGTGTGTCGGCTGGGGCGGCTGCCGTTCAGCATCAAGGTGCTGCTGGAGAGCGTGCTGCGCAACGTGGACGGCTTCACGATTACGGAAGGCGATGTCAAGAGGGTGGCATCGTGGAGTCCGGGGAGCGCGTCCGATCAGGAGATTCCCTTCGTTCCTGCGCGGGTGCTGCTGCAGGATTTCACGGGGGTGCCGGCGGTGGTGGATCTGGCCGCGATGCGCGACGCGGTGGCGCAGCTCGGCGGCGATCCGCGCAAGATCAACCCGCTCATTCCGGTGGATTTGGTGATCGATCACTCGGTGCAGGTGGACGCATTCGGCTCGAGCGCGGCGCTGGGCATCAACGCGGAGCGCGAGTTCGAGCGCAACGTGGAGCGCTACGAGTTTCTTCGCTGGGGTCAGAAGGCGTTCCACAACTTCCGCGTCGTTCCCCCCGCCACCGGCATCGTGCACCAGGTGAACCTTGAGTATCTCGCGTCGGTGGTGGCGGTGCGGGAAGTTAACGGCGCGCTGACCGCGATGCCCGACAGCCTGGTGGGCACCGACAGCCACACGACCATGATCAATGGGTTGGGCGTGGTGGGGTGGGGTGTGGGCGGGATCGAGGCGGAGGCGGTCATGCTGGGGCAGCCCATCTACATGCTGATGCCCGAAGTGGTGGGCTTCAAGCTGACCGGCAAGCTGCGCGAGGGGGCGACCGCGACGGACGTGGTTCTGACCATCACGGAAAAGCTCCGGAAGAAGGGTGTGGTGGGCAAGTTCGTAGAATTCTACGGGGCGGGGATCAGCAGCATGAGTCTGGCCGACCGGGCCACGGTGGCCAATATGGCCCCCGAGTACGGGGCGACGATGGGCTTTTTCCCGGTGGATGATGAAACGCTGGGTTATTTGCGGCGCACGGCGCGGTCGGAGGAGCTGGTCGACCTGGTGGAGCGCTACTGCAAGGAGCAGGACCTGTTCCGGACGGACGCCACGCCCGACCCTGAGTTCCACGACACGCTGGGGCTGGACCTTTCTACGGTGGAGCCGAGCCTGGCCGGCCCGCGGCGCCCGCAGGACCGCATCGCCCTGTCGAACATGAAAGAGCAATGGCGCAATGATCTGAACGTCGTTTATGGGAAGTCGGCACCGGGGCGCACTTCGACCAAGGAAAGCTGGGCCAACGAAGGAGGCCGCATTCCCGGCGGCGGTTCGAGCGCCGCCGCGGTGGCCCAGGCCGATCCGGGGCTCGATGGTATTGAGGTTGATCTGGACGGGGAGCGCGTGCCGCTCAAGCACGGATCGGTGGTGATTGCCGCGATTACCAGTTGCACGAATACCTCGAATCCTTCGGTGATGCTGGCGGCCGGATTGCTGGCGAAAAAGGCGTGCGAGCGCGGGTTGAAGGTCTATCCGAGCGTGAAGACCAGTCTGGCGCCGGGTTCGCGGGTGGTGACGGAGTATCTGAATGCGGCGGGGTTGATGCCCTATCTGGAACGGCTGGGCTTCCACACGGTTGGGTATGGCTGCACCACGTGCATCGGCAACAGCGGGCCGCTGCCTGAGCGGGTGGCCGAGGCGGTGAATCAGGGTGAACTGGTCGTTGCGGCGGTGCTCAGCGGCAATCGCAATTTTGAGGGGCGCGTGCATCCGCAGGTCAAGGCGAATTACCTGGCCTCGCCGCCGCTGGTGGTGGCTTATGCCATTGCGGGGACGACGGACATCGACCTGCTGAACGAGCCGCTGGGCACGGATGGGCAGGGACGCGAGGTATTCCTGCGCGATATCTGGCCGGCGCAGAGCGAGATCGCCGCGGCCATTTCGCAATCGGTGACGCCGGACATGTTCCGGGCACAGTACGGGCGGGTGTTCGACGGCAACGAGCGCTGGAACCGCATCAGCGGCGTGGGGGGCGATACCTACCAGTGGAACGCGGAGAGCACGTACATTCAGAAGCCGCCCTTTTTTGAGGGGCTGACGCGTGAACCGCAGCCGGTGCGGCCGATCAACGGGGCGCGGGTGCTGGTGATGGTGGGCGATTCGGTGACCACCGATCACATTTCGCCCGCGGGATCGATCAAGGCGGATTCGCCGGCGGGGCGCTTTTTGCAGGAGCGCGGGGTCAAGCCGGTGGATTTCAACAGTTACGGATCGCGGCGGGGCAACGACCGGGTGATGACGCGGGGGACGTTCGCGAACATCCGGCTGCGCAACCGTCTGGCTCCGGGCACGGAGGGCGGCGTGACCGTTCACCTGCCCACGGGCGCGGCGATGAGCATTTACGACGCGGCGCTGCGCTACCGTGACGAGCGGACGGAGCTGCTGGTGCTGGCGGGGAAGGAGTACGGCACCGGTTCCTCGCGCGACTGGGCGGCGAAGGGCACGCTGCTGCTGGGGGTGCGCGCGGTGCTGGCGGAGAGCTATGAGCGCATCCACCGAAGCAACCTGGTGGGCATGGGCATACTGCCGCTGCAATACCGGGAGGGCGAGAGCGCCGCGTCGCTGGGGATTACGGGGCGCGAGGTGTTCGACGTGCTCGACCTTTCCGACGATCTTACGCCGCGGCAGGTCATGCGGCTGCGGCTGACCGACCCGGACACCGGCGCCGTGCGAACGGTCGAAGTGGTGTCACGCATTGACACTCCGGTGGAGGTGGACTACTTCCGCCAGGGGGGCATTCTGCCGGCGGTGCTGCGCGAGCTGGCGCGCGGGT
>CAZMVD010000182.1:0-6158 GCA_964569425.1 uncultured Phycisphaeraceae bacterium | reverse complement strand
GGGTGGGGCTGATCGTTACGCGGTTGTTTTTCCTGATGCGTGAGGTCCCGGGGGAAATGCCGTTGGAGTTTGCATGGCGGCGCTCGGTGGCGGAGGGGGCGGCGATGCTTGCGGCGCTGGCGAGGTATGCGGCGCGGCTGCACGATCGGGGGTTTACGCACACCGATTTTTCGGAGCGGCACATTCTGGTGGGGCGCGGGCCGGAGGGGTTCACGTTTCGGTTGATCGACGTGGAGCGGGCGCGGCTGGGGCGCGTGGACGAGCGGCGGAACGCGGCGGACCTGGTGACGCTGGCGGCGAGTGTTGCGGGTGAGTCGTTGCGCGAGGCGCTGCGCGGGATGTTTTTGGAGGAGTATCTGAGGGCGCGCGGTACGGTGAGCGACGCGGCGGCGTTCGGGCGGCATTTGGAGACGGCGCGGCCGACGAAGGAGTTTTGAGGGAAGAGACGCGGGTGAATGTGGACCCGGCACAGCCGGGCCTTACTGAATGGTGAATGGCAAATGGGGGAAAAAGAGGCACGAAGCCACGGAGGCACGAAGCCACGAAGGGGCTGCGGCGGGCAGGGACGCCCGCCCCACTTTGGTGAATGGTGAATGGTGAATGGCGAATCAAGAATGGCGAATGGGGGGAAAAGAGGCACGAAGCCACGGAGGCACGAAGCCACGAAGGGGCTGCGGCGGGCAGGGACGCCCGCCCCACTTTGGTGGATGGTGAATGGCGAATGGCGAATCAAGAATGGCGAATGAAAGAGAAGGCAACAGGCAACAGATGAAACGGCGAAAAGTCAAAACGTCAAAACGTCGAACCGTCAAGACAGGAGGCAGCAGGCATCAGGAAGCGGGGGAGGCGAGAGGCGGGAAAAAAGGTGTGAAGTCGAGGGGGAATTGAGTCGGTCATGACGTTTGCGGCGGTTACATCGGAGGCCGGTGGGGAGAGCGCGGTGGGCGGCGGGGCGCTGACGGAGGCTGAATCGGAAGCGTTGTGGGCGCTGGCCGAGGGGGCGGAGTCGCAGCCGGGGTTTGCGTTGCTCAAGAGCGCGCGGGACGGCCGGGTATTTCGGGCGCGGTGGCTGCTACAGGGTCAGGAACTGGACGTGGTCTGCAAGCAGGTGACGGGCGGAGGGCTTTTGCGGCGGGTGGCGGTGCGGCTGGGGATGGCGCGGGAGCAGCGTGAGTTTCGCACGGCGCGGGCGCTGGAGGCCGCGGGGGTGCCCACGGCCGGGGCGCTGGCGTGTTTGAGCCGGCCGGGTGAGGGAACGTGTTTGCTGGTCACCAGGTATCTGGCGGACGCGGTGGACCTGGACCGGCTGGCGTTGATGGTGTTGCCGCGGTGCGGGGGGCGCGATGGGCGGCGGATCAAAGGGGCGGTGATTGAGCGGCTGGTGGAGCTGCTCGGGCGGCTGGGCGCGGGGGGGTTCGGTCATCGGGATTTCAAGGCTTCGAACGTGCTGGTGACGGGGTGGGATACGCCGGGGGATGGGCCGCGGGTGTGGCTGGTGGACGTGGAGGGGGTGTATCGAACGCGGCGTCGGGCGGCGGCGCGGCGGGCTCTGGTTCGGCTGACGGCGAGCCTGCTGGGACAGCGGACTGTCACCCGGACGGACCTGGTGCGGCTGGTGCGGCGGTGGCTGGCGGCGCTGGGGCGGGGGGGGGCGGACTGGCGGGGTGAGGTTGCGGCGCTGGGGGGGGAGGGGGGGGGTGGGTTGGCGGGGCGGGCGCGGGCGGCGCAGGCGTATCGGCGGCGCTCGCTGGGGCGGAAGCGGGGGAAGATGGACGGATATGGGGAGTAGGCGAAGACGCAGGGGGATAGGATGAAGGCGGGTGCAAGCGCGTGCCCTTCGTCGCTGGGGCTGATTCGTCAGAAAGGGCACGATGACTGAGCAGCGCGACGAGGGGATCGACTGGGAGGCGACGACGTATGCGGGGAACCGGCGGCGGCAACACCTGGCGTTTCGCGCGTTGAGCTTTCGCGACAAGGTGCGGGCGCTGGAAGATCTTGACGAGGTGGCGGCGCAGTTTGGGGCGGGTAAGGCCGGGGAGGGCGAGCGGGAGCGGGACCGAGAGGGAAGTGGTGGTGGCGGGCCTGGTAAGGACTGAAACACCGGGAGAATCGCGCGTACCTGTTAAGGGCTGAGGTGATTCGGCGTTGCGAAGCTGGGGCTGCAGGGCTCGTGCCTGCACTTGCGTTCGGCGGCAACTCATTGGGTGGAGGTCGGGCTGCCCGCCGGTCGGCAGAAACGAACGGTTGATGGCTCCGGCAAGTGCGAGCACCTACCGGCTACTCCTACTCTTCAAGGTAGCCCATCAGGGTTGCGGGCACTTCGGGAAGGTCATGCACATTAAGCGATTCTACCTTTGACGCTAGATTCCGACAGGCTGCATCACCGCTATAGAAGTCCTGGGCGCCATGAACGAAGGCGCTTGCAATAATCAGCGCGTCAGATCGCAACGTCTTTCGGGCGTTGGGCACCTCCATTAACCGGGCTTCTTTGCCCTCAGAGAAGAGACGTGCAGCGAGCGCGGCGCATCGCACATCGAACGGCGCAATAACAAAACGCGAACTTAGCTCTGCGATCACTTCGCTTCGTTTGCCTGTTTGCACCGGCGTCAGATATTCTGATAATGCGACGCTTGGGATAATTACTTCTGGGCGCTCTTGTTCAAACTGTTCGAACAACCATTTGGCGCGTTTCTTCTGCGCCTCAGTACCTTCATGGCGCACACCCCATACCAAGACCATAGAATCGATTGCGACTATTCCACGCGGCGGAGTCATCTTGCCCCGAATGGGTTAATTGCGCATCTCACAAATGAAGGCGTCGGGATCACTGATTTCGTCCCACGCGCTGCCACCTGCGGAATGTACACGTCGAAGTGCTTCCACAAAGGAACCGTCCTTTGGCGGCTCCACGGATTTGATTACAAGATGTTTCAATCGCCAATTGGACCTCAGCCAGGTCGCTTCACCGGCTAACATAGCGTACTGATACATGTACTGGCCAAGCTCGCGAACTAGGTCTTCGCTTACGACTCGGCAAATAACCATCCTTCGTGGCGCTCTTGGAAGTCGAATCCCACAATGCATGTCCGTGGCTCCCCCCACTCTCTCTATGCGAGCATAAACAGAAGTACCACCATGGATGAATGCGGACCCCTCGACTTCGTCATAGGTTATGGGGCTGATCCTCGCTATCACAGTGCCCTTAGTGCGTTTTTGTCGCGGAGTGCAAAACTCCACGTGGCAACCCAACGATTTCGCCACGTCGCTAAAATCTCGGAGGGACGAGAGGGCAGAGTCGTTCCATTCCGCTTGATTCGGATTACTGATGTGTTCGCCGATAAGCCTTAACGCAGTTTGAGCACCTTCAGAATCTTGAGCCGAGACTGGGTATGAAGCAGAGCCACTTGTCACGTCCAGCAAATTGAGTATCTTGGATGCGTCAGCCTGCGGTTCATTTGACTCTGACGCGGAATCAAGATCAGCGTCATCCCTCGGATCGATGAGGCGCTGCACCGCATTCAATAAGCGCGCGAGCGACCGCATCGGCACGGCCCAAGGTCGAATTCCGTGGCCGACCAATCTGATCTCGAATGCGGGGCTCGGTTTCTTGGATCGTTGCGTTTCGTCCATCCTGCGCTCCACTCTACCCTAGTTAGTTATCGAGCGAAAGTCAAGTCGCACGTTAAGTGAATATCTCCGCAACCAAGGCTTTTCTGGAATCGCGACAGGAGGTACGCAATTCGCAAGAAATAGACCGGGCCTTTCGATCTTGCATGACCGGTCAAGCGAAAAGGTCAGTATTAATCAGTTTGATTCAGCCAATCGGGCACGGTACGTGGCCTGTCTCGTGGAGGGCAATTCAACCCGGGCAACGTGCCGCCCGACCCTCGCGGCTCGGGTTGCACGGGGCGGTGGGGGGCGCGGTGGAACGGGGAAACGCTTGCCGGGGGTGGGGGTTGGGCGTAGAACTTTTCGGCTGTTGCGGGTTTAGAGCCTACCCTAAGAACGCGAATCCGGGACGTCCGCGCGGGCTGCCCTTGACACTGCGCGTCAAGGGGAGCAAGCCCGCGGCTCGCCTCGTCATTGGGATAGGCACTTGAGTGAATCGGGAGGATATGGTCGAGCGGTTTGACATTGTGGTCGTGGGCGGGGGGCACGCGGGGGCGGAGGCGGCGTGGGCGGCGGCGCGGATGGGGGCATCGGTGGCGCTCATCACCATGCAGCGCGGGGCGATTGCGCGGATGTCGTGCAACCCGGCGATCGGGGGCATCGGCAAGGGGCAGATGGTGCGCGAGATCGACGCGCTGGGGGGGATCATGGGGCTGGCCGCGGACCGGGCGGGGATTCAGTTCCGGATGCTCAATCGCAGCAAGGGGCCGGCGGTGTGGGCGCCGCGGGCGCAGGCGGATCGGACGGCGTATCCGCGGGCGGTGCAGGAGCTGCTGGCGGGGGCGCGGGGCCTGGCGATCGTCGAGGGGTCGGTGGAGTCGATCGACACGGAAGAGGCCGGCGCGGCGGAGGCAAAGCGGGGCGCGGACTCGAAGGGGGGGGCCACGGCGCGCTCGCGTGTCACGGGGGTGACACTGGCGGACGGGCGGCGGCTACGCGCGGAAGCGGTGATCGTGACCACGGGGACTTTCTTGCGCGGGCTCATGCACTGCGGGGCGGCGACGAGCGAGGGCGGGCGGATTGGCGAGGGGGCGGCGGTGGGGCTGAGCGCATCGCTTGCGGCGCTGGGGCTGGAGCTGGGGCGGCTGAAGACGGGCACGCCGCCGCGGGTGCATCGGGACACGATCGACTATGCGGCGTGCGCGGTGCAGCCGGGGGACGAGCTGCCGACGCCGTTTTCGCTGATGACCGACGGCGTGCACCAGCGGCAGATCGACTGCTGGATCACGTGGACAAACGGGGCGGTGCACGAGCAGATCCGGGGGAACCTGCACCGGGCGCCGATGTATTCGGGGCAGATTCAGTCGCGCGGGCCGCGGTATTGTCCGAGCATCGAGGACAAGGTGGTGCGGTTCGCGGACAAGGACAAGCATCAGATTTTTCTGGAGCCGGAGGGGTACGACGACGAGCGGGTGTATTGCAACGGCATCAGCACGTCGCTGCCGCGAGACGTGCAGGAGACGATTGTACGGGAGATTGCGGGGTTGGAGCGGGCGCGGATCGTGCAGTACGGCTATGCGGTGGAATACGACTTTGTGCCGACGCAGCAGACGAAGGTTACGCTGGAGAGCAAGCGGGTGGCGGGGCTGTTTCTGGCGGGGCAGATCAACGGCACGAGCGGCTATGAGGAGGCGGCGGCGCAGGGGCTGGTGGCGGGGGTGAACGCGGTGCAGCGGCTGCGGGGCGAGGAGCCGCTGGTGCTGGGGCGCGACGAGGCGTACATCGGGGTGATGATCGACGACCTGGTGACGCGGCCGCCGGTGGAGCCGTATCGCATGTTTACCTCGCGGGCGGAGTATCGGCTGCTGCTGCGGGCGGACAATGCGGACCAGCGGTTGACGCCGATCGGGCGACGGCTGGGGACGGTGGATGATGCGCGTTGGGAGCGGTTCAGCCGGCGGCAGGCGGCGGTGGAGGCTATAAGCTCACTGTGCGCGCGAGGCGGGCACGAGGGGATATCGCTGGCGGCGTGGGTGCGGCGGCCGGAGGCGGATCTGGCGGGGCTGGCCGAGGCGCTGAGCCGGCGGGGCGGGGCGGTGTTCTGCACGGATGCGCTGGAGCATGCGTTGATCGACGCGAAGTACAGCGGGTATGTGGATCGGCAGGCGCAGCAGATCGACCGCTTTCGGCGGTTGGAGGAGATGCCGATTCCGGGGGACATTGATTATCGTGCGGTGGCGGGGCTGCGGGCGGAGGCGCGGGAGCGGCTGAGTGCGGTGGGGCCGCGGACTCTGGGGCAGGCGGCGCGGATCAGCGGGATTCACTCGGCGGATATTACGGTGATCTGGATTCACATTACCGGGCGGCGCGCGACGCGGACGGTGGCGTAGGGGTGGGGTGCAGGTTTGTGGGGTGGCGGTTTTTGGGGTGGTGGAATCCGGCGGGGCGGATGTAGACCGGCTGGAAAGCCGGTCCCACAGGGCTCACCGGTTGGAAACCAATTCTGTCCGGGATTCGGTGGTTGGCCGGTGCGAGGTAGCGAAGGTGCG
>CAZMVD010000181.1:0-6249 GCA_964569425.1 uncultured Phycisphaeraceae bacterium | reverse complement strand
GCACCGGCCAACCACCGAATCCCGGACAGAATTGGTTGGAAACCGGTGCCACACTTTCCCGTGGTGAGCGGGCTGTTAGGCGGCACACCACGATCGGCCACGGGGCGCAGGTTCCGGCAACTCGAGAATGAGGAGGTCGCGGTGCACGCAGACACCCGCAATTACAACAAGGCCCAGGCCCCCGGCGAGAGGGAAATCTGCCAACTGCTGGCGGAGCAGATCGACCGCCATCTGCCCAAGGCGGAAAACAAGGTCTGGCACGCTCATCCGGTGTGGTTTCTCGACGGCAACCCCATCGTCGGGTACAGCAAGTTGAAGGGCTGCATACGCCTGCTCTTCTGGAGCGGTCAATCCTTCAAGGAGAAAGGGCTGAAAAAGGAGGGCAGCTTCAAAGCCGCGGAGGTGCGGTATACCGCTGCCGACGAGGTGGACGCTAAGAAGCTGGGGCGCTGGCTGGCCGAGGCCAAGAAAACCCAGTGGGACTACAAGAACCTGATCCGCCGCAAGGGCCGCCTGGAGCGGCTGAAATAGGGTTTCCGCGTCCTCCGCAGGCGATCAGAACTGGCCAGGTGCCCCGCGTGAGAACCGTTCGCGGCGGCCGGTACGTTGTGCGTCTCGCCGGTCATCCCGTGCGTGGGTCGGCGCAGGGTATGATGGCGCGGGTCCGCAGCCGAACCGCGGCGAGGGTGCCAACCCATGTCAGCATGAGGAGTATGCGATGAGCCCCAAAAAGGGAACGCACAAGTCCGCCAGGCGCACCACTGCGATGCGCAAATCGACCGAGGGATTCACGGCTGAGGAACGCGCCGCGATGAAGGAGCGCGCTCAGGAGCTGAAGGCGGCCGCGCGCCGCGGACCGCGTGCGAACAAGGCGGACGGGGAAAGCGCCGTGCGCGCGAAGATCGCCGAGATGCCGGAACCCGATCGCACCATGGGCCAGCGGCTCCATGCGATCGTCAAGGACAGCGCGCCGGCACTTTCGCCGAAACTCTGGTACGGGATGCCCGCCTACGCCAGAGACGGCAAGGTGGTCTGCTTCTTCCAGGCCGCAAAGAAGTTCAACACCAGGTACGCGACGTTCGCGTTCAGCGACTCGGCGAAACTCGACGATGGCGCCATGTGGCCGGTCGCCTTCGCGCTGCGGGAACTGACCGCCGCCGGAGAGGCGACGATCGGCGCATTCGAGAAGAAAGCGGTGAGTTGAGGCACGCTCCCATCACTCGCCCCCTCCCGCCTTTTTCCGGAAGGACCATCAGGAGTGACGCCAGACGGGCTTTCCTGCCGGTCGGATTGACGCAAGCGTCCCTGCCACGAGTTTCTCAGCCGATCTCACCCAACTCCCGCACCGGCTGGCGCAGCACCGTTTTTATTTTCTCCGGCGCCGTGCGGTTCGGATCGGACAGGTAGATCTCGTGGTGGTGCCCATTGGGAGCCAGCTTGTGCGCCGGCAGGTACTCCCCGTGCAGGCGGGCGATGATCGCGGCCGACTCCTTGGGCGAGCCCACGTGCATGATCTGCACGCTGCGCCCTTCGTGATAATTTTCCAGCCGCAGGCTTTCCGGCGGCGCACCCAGCCGGGCCTTCGCCTGGGCGATGGCGTCATCGAGCCTCTCTGCCGCGAACAACCCCTCAGTGACGTTGCCCAACCCCACCAGATCCTCGTAGACGATCATCATCCGCCAATTCAGCTTGTCGCGGTTTCCGCTGACAAAGTCCCGCAAATCGTCCGCCCACCACAATCCTTCGAGCGGCGGCTCCACGAAGTTCTTCCCCATCCGCTCGCGGGCAATGCGCTTGATCGGGTATATGGCCGCAAACAGCCATCGGACGGCGTGGTCCAGCGCCGCGCGATCCGCGGCCCCGCGACCGTCGACCATCACATAGCGAATGTCCGGCACGTCCACCTGCACGAACTCCTTCGCCGACGGCAAGTACAACTCCTTCAGTCGGGTTTTCTTGTCGGTATCGCTCATCGGTTGCTCACTCAATCCAGCCAGGGTTTGGCGGCCATGTACGCCAGCGTGCGGGTGACCCACTCCAGCTCGGCGCGCAACTGGCCGAGCGTGTAATCGAACAGCGCCTCCACATGATCGGGCAACGGCTGCTGATCGACCTGAATGGCGGCCAGCCGCGCCCGTTCGGCCTCGATGGCCTTGTGGCGCCTCTCCAGCGCCTCCAGCGCTTGCGCACGCTGGAGCACGGACCAGTTGATCATTCCGAGCAGCACCGACGAATAAGCGGGCCGTACCTCGCGCAGCGCGGCGACCGTCTGTGCCGCCAATGCCCGTCGACCGGCAGGCGTGATGGAATAGACCTTTCGGGCTTTCGTGCCCGTTTTCGCCCCCGCCGGCTTGTTCGCCGCCACCAGGCCCAGTCCCTGAAGCTTGCCGAGCACAAAGTAGATCGAGGAGAAACCGATCTGCGTCCATTCGCGCATGCCGCGATGTTCGATCACCGCGTCAAGCTCATAGCCGTGTCGCGGCATCTCGGCGACCAGCCCCAGCAGCAGCAGTTCCGCGTCGGTCAAGGCCTTCATATTCTAGTAGTAGAATATAGCACCCGGACGGACCTGTCAACCCCGCGATTGCCGACGGAACGAAGGCGCGGCCCTTGCGACGACGGTGCGATGCGCGCAGTCGATGTGCCCCGGTACCGGCGAGACTCCGCCCCGCCGGAGCCGTAGTTTTTCGAAATCGGATTGAGCGACAATTACCCGGTCAATGAAGACACTCTTGCGCTACCGCCACGCCCGACCCTGAGAAACAGAGTAGAAATCGGGCATAATCGGCAAGGCTGACATGATGGTCTCCATCCACGTCGGCTCGGCGGCAATGTTCCGAGCCGGCCTCGAAAGGCAACGGTGTTTCGAGCCCGGTGAGACAACCCTCGAACAGAACGAAATCGTCGAGGTCGACGTCCCCATCGCAATCCAGGTCCGGCCCGATGCGCGGATGTTCGATCACGTCCATTGCCAGCACGAGGACGGATGGGGATACGTTCTTACCCAATAAGAGATGGAACGTAGCGGAAGGTGCGGCTCCGTTGGTGGTCAACCGCAAAGGCAATGCGTATATCCCATTCGGCCCGCCTTCTGCGTCTTGTCCGTCTCCCAGCAGCGTAAACGTCAGGTGGTTATGGTCGCCGGAATTGCCGTTGTAGGCGAACACGATGTCGCCGGAAACGAACCCGTTCGCCGTGATTTTCGTTTGGAACAACTCGTTGGTTAACGCCATCTGAGGGGGAGCAATCTCGAAGTGATCAGCCACGGACAGGAATCTCGGACAGAGCGCAGGATCGTCGTCCTGGTACCACAAGAGCGGACCCATGATGTCGTAACTGAACGTCGACCCGGCCACGAGGGATCCTCCCGGTACCTGCTGAAAGCCGGGAAAGTCGGTGTACCAGACATCGTCTTCCCCGACCAGGGCTTGCGCGAAAACCAGCGCAGGGCGGTAGTTTGCCGGGTGGCCCGGCGGGTAGGGGCCGCTATATGTCGTCACTTGGCCTTCGACAACATCGAGCCAGATGCGCGGACCGGGATGCGCGATAGCCTGACTCCCTACCGCGCCGAGCCACCCGAAGAGAACGAAAAGCAGTCGCGATTTCATTCCGAAACCTCATTCAACGGACCGGCGCCATACGCTTTCGCCGACACAGTCCCAGCGCGCCGCCCGCTGCGATCATGAACAACGTGGCCGGCTCCGGAACAATGTGCGTTTGCACGAAATGAAGTGCGTCGGCTGCATCGCCTTGGGAACCATTCTTGTTCAGAAGGAAATAGTAAGGATCGGAGGCCAATACGTTTGGGTCATCCGAAAGAAGTTGCAGACTCAGCAGGTAAATGCCGTCGTCGCTTGGGGTGTTCGGTGAGAGCCCGTCGCCCAGCAACCGGAAGAAAGCCGTCTTGTGCTCATCGGCCCCTCCGCCGATGGCCGTGAAGCTGAAATGCTCAAACGGCGCCAGGTCCGACGTGATGGCGCCGACCGTGCGCATGGACCCGCGATACGCGTCGATCTGCTCGGTGCCCGGATCAACGAATCCGGAGCCTACCCATCGTTTGAGCCCGTCCACAAACGTGAGGCTCAGGGTGGAACCCGTGGCGAAGCTGCCCAAGGCCGTCGCGATTCCCGGCCCCGTAAAGGCAAAATGACTGTTGGGCTGCGCGTACCAGCCGTCGTTGGCGTCGCCCACACTGCGCTGCGCCATGGGGATCTCAAAGACCCGTTGATTCGTCGTCACGATGGTGTTGTAGGGTTCATCCGGCAGCAGCTCTCGCGTGACAATGGCCCCTGACTGTATCCCGATCTGAATTTGGGGCCCATGCGCGCGTGCCGCCATCGATACCGCCCCCAGGGCAAATGCAGCACAGGAAATCACCGTCCTAATCGAAACTGACATACGATTTTCCCTTAAGTTGTTTCCTAGTTCTCAGTTTGCGCAACATACTTACGGAGCCAACGACGACGCGCGAACCAACCGCGCATCATTTGGCGACAACCGGATTGAACCGATTGCGTTTCGGATTAACATAAACGCTCTCCAACGGAAGCGTTTCCGCGTGGGAATCGACAAAACTGTAGTTCAGAGTCCCATTCCAATCCGCCTGCTTTCCGCCATGGCGCCCCAAGGGCATCTGCACATTGACCCGCTTGGGCGTGGCCTTGGGGGTCAGAGGGTGAAAGAATTCCTGCACGTGCACATGGTCCGCCACCGCGTAATTGCCCGTTTCGGCCAACTCAACGAACTGCACCACGCGGGCCGGGTTGGGGATCCGCGAGAGTTGCCGGAACGGCACCGCACCCAGCGGCGCGTGCGTCGGCGAGATGTAGTTGTTGATTCCGTAACTTGTCACGCGATAGACCGGAGGTTGGTAATCCGTAAACAGCGCGTCGAAGTAAGGACTACTGTCCGAAGGACACTTTCGATTGAGCGATTCAACCCCCTGCGACTGAAGGAGTCCGATCCACGATCCCTGCTCGTCGTAACTCCCCTCGCCCGCCACCGCCAGACGCTCATCATTTGAATCCGCATACATCTGCTGGGCGAGCGCCAGGCCGCGTAAGTTCGACAGGCACGCCACCGTGCGCGCAGTCTGACGCCCCCGGCTGAGCGAAGGGAGCAGAGCGGCGATCAACAACGCAAGGATCGAAGTAACGACCAACACCTCGATCAGCGTAAAAGCGCCTCGCCGCCGGTTTACTTCGGAAATCAACATGCGCAAACGATCCACCGAGGCCAGAGGCGCAGACCACAGATCCTGGATTGGGAAGACGGAAACGGAAACGCTCTTTCCGTGCTAGCAGGGCCGGGGAGGCGGCACGACCGGCTCCGGATCGTGTAATTCGGGAAGACGGTCGGAGATCAGCAGAATGACGGCGATGGGTTCCGATAGCCCCATCAACGAGTTCGTTGGGCGGTCAAGAAACAAAAGCACGCCGCCCATCAGGGACGAGTCCACACCCTGGCAGCCCAAAGCACCAATGATAAGCCCGGTGGGGCGGCCCCCGTTCGAGGCCGATTCGTCCAGCGCAGTGCTGCCTATGGCCTGCGGTTTGGCACATCCGCAAGTGGTGCGAGATACCTCCTTCGTTTCGGTGACCCTTGGTCTGAAGCACCCGCACTTCGTCCGGCACATGGCCGCTGAAAGGCAACCGCAGGCATGATAGCGACAGGGAAAGTCCTCGTCCGACTTGGCCGGATCGAGATTCAACGGCAGCGGAATCCCGGTGGTGACGAGTAACATCATCACGCTGGCGAAAGTGGCGGTGAGTCTACGAAACAACGAAGGCATCTTGAGTGCCCGACTTACTCCAGTGCGTTGCCCGAACCCGTGGCTGCCCATCCCAATCTACTCGAAACGGTGCGGCATCCGCAATAGTGCCCGGGCGGGGGATTGTTGGGATGTTGGGATGCACCTGATCTTCACGGCGTACCTGGTCATTCACCTGCCTGTCGGCGATTCGGCACGGCAACGGTAGCCGCTCCCAGAATTTATCATGTCGCCCGAGTTGCGATTTCTTTCCCCTTTTTTTGCGATGCATTTGCCCCCATCGGAAACAATTGGTGCGTTTCACTTCCGCGTACGAGGCCGCAGCTTGGCTTGGGAAGCCCTTTTTCACGGTGCCTGAAATACCCTTGGCATTCATCACAGCAGCTCAAAGGGACGGATGTGCCGCCAGATCAGCAATCTGATAGGGTCTGGCCATTTCTGATGGTTCGGCGGAATGATTCGCGCCCTGCTTTAATGGC
>CAZMVD010000180.1:0-6410 GCA_964569425.1 uncultured Phycisphaeraceae bacterium | reverse complement strand
ACGCGGTCCACACCGATGGCGCGGCGGTCTTCCACCTCCACGTCCATCGGCAACGGTAGATTGTCGCCGACGACCAGCGCCTGCTTATCGATCCGTTGGAAAACGTAGCGGCGAACTCGTTCCAGCGCCGCCGGTACCACCGAGCCGACGACCACGGCTGCGGGATTGCCCAACGGCAGGGCGTCGGCATGGGCGCGAAAGCCTTCGTCAAAAGCCCCGTCGTCGTCCACCGAGATGGAGAGCGGAGACTTGAGAAGCCCGGCTTCCCACGTGGCGATGTGCATCGCCGTATTGCCGATGTCGATGACCAGAACCGGTGCGTGGGGATCAAAGTCAGTTGGCTGTCGGACAATCATGTCGTGTTCCGGTGCGGCGGAAGGGCCAACGGTTCGGGTTCCGCCGTAGCAACCGGTTCGACCACGCGAACCAGTGTCCATAGCCGCTCCGCGAGCGTGCGTATTCCTGTACCGGCGGCGGCACTGATGGGCAAGACTTCACGTTCAATCTGCCGGGCAAATTCCTCTGCGGCGTCTTCACCGTCAGTCAGATCGATCTTATTGGCGGCGACCAACTCCGGCTTGGCGGCCAGTTCCGGGCTGTACTTGGCCAGTTCCTCGCGGATGGCGTGGTAAGCCTCCGCGGGCGGCAGGGGAGCAAACTCACTGCCCACGTCCACCAGGTGCAGGATGGCACGGGTCCGCTCGATGTGCCGCAGAAACTCATCGCCCAGCCCGGCGCCTTCGTGGGCGCCTTCGATCAAACCCGGAATGTCGGCCATGACAAAACGCCGATCGCCTGGTAATTCCACAATGCCAAGCTGCGGCTGAAGCGTGGTAAAGGGGTAGTCGGCGATCTTGGGGCGGGCGCGTGACAGGCGCGACAGCAACGTGCTCTTGCCCGCATTGGGCAGGCCGACGATTCCCACGTCGGCGATCAGCTTCAGTTCCAGCCGCAGCCACCTTTCCTGTGCGGGAGTGCCCTCCTCGAACTCGCGCGGCGTCTGATGAGTCGCCGTCGCGAATCGCGCGTTGCCTTTTCCGCCCTGGCCGCCGCGGGCCAGCACGATTCGTTCGCCGGGCGTGGACAGGTCCTTGATGAGAATGCCGCTGTCGCGGTCGTAGATCAGCGTGCCCGGAGGAAGTTTGAGCGTAATGTCCGCGCCCATCTTGCCGGCCATTTTCTTGCCCATGCCCGGCTGGCCATTGGGGGCGATCCAGTGGTGGCGACCGGCGAAGTCGAGCAGCGTGTCTACGCCCGGCGTGGCCACGGCAAAGACGTTTCCGCCGTCGCCGCCATCCCCGCCGTCGGGCCCGCCGCGGGGGATGAACTTCTCACGACGAAAGCTGACGCACCCGTCGCCGCCCTTGCCGCCGCGTACATAGATTTCTGCACGATCAACGAGCATGGGGGGCGATGATAGACGATCGGTGTCCGGTAGCCAAAGGAAGTCATGCGGTCAAAGAGCATCTCGATAACTCAAAAAAGGATCGGGCAAACGTGACTCCCCACACGGTTTCACGGGGCTCCATAGGAGCGCTTCGGAAACTTGGCAGCTGTCTTCTTCCGGAAGGGCTTGAGTGCTCGAGAGACGGCAACTGACTATACACTCGGTTTGCAACGGCGCACGGGCAAAATTGCCTCGGTTCAGGCGAGAGCTTGCCTTTGTGGCAACCCGCAGGGCACGTGATTCCTTTGCGATAGTCGCATGCCCATCGCAGGAAGTAGACACGACCAGCCAGACCAAAAAAGCCCGAAACTAGCGCACGACCCCATGACCCAAACGCGTTCAGGTTAGGGCCGACGGGCGGCCGCCAATAATGCCACCAACGGTAGCAGCAGCGATGCCAGGGTTCTCGGCTCGGGAATCACGACAAAAGACGCCGGCCCGGAACCCTCCGCGTACGTGACCTCCACCTCCCCGTCGTCAATAGACAGCCATTCCTCGGCGGTGAGGTTGCCCAAGTACAAGCCGAAACCGTCAAATGGACCGGTGGCCGAGGCGTTGAGGAGATCAAGGGTATAGGTGCCGGGCACGGCGGGAAGCATTACCGGCATGGCTCCAACGTGAAACGGTTCTCCCTTCGACAGTTGGAAGCAGAGGAAATCATTGCAGCCAATGGGAATCGTCAGGAATGTAGAAGGCGCCCGCGGGAGGTTGTTTCCCGGGGAGAACAAGTTCGAAAAATCAGCAAACGCCCAGGTCGTCAAGCTCGTCCCATTGTGAGGGAAGTGCCCGGTCGCAAATTGCGTGTAGTCGAACCAGAAATTCGGGATGCCATCCAGCCTCTCATACGGTGTATCAACGTCCTGTCCAAGTGACAGCGCAGCACTGGTCAGAGCACTGCGATGGTCCACCTGAATCCCCTGCAACTGCGCGTCCTGATCGGCAGTTACCCAGACGTGCACAAGAAGTTGCTCACCACCTTGGAAGGGACCATCAGCCGGAACAAAGCCTTCGCGCGAACCAGTTGCAGGGTTAAGGACGCCCAAGTCCGTGGTGGAAAGGTGCACAACGGCGGCACCGCGCACGTAAGCGATGGGCAAGAGGGCTGTTATCGCGAGAACAGTGACCAGGCGGCTTAGTGATGCGACAGGATGGAAGCCGAGGCGACGCACGAGAGACCCCCGTCGGACATGGGTAATTCTAGCACCATGCCCATAGTGAGTCCACGTTGAAGTCGCCGAAAGTGCAGGTCGGGCAGGTCAAGCCCTAGTCACATCCCGATGTCCCCGGCCACCACGTCCACCTTTCGGCCGCGGAACTGGACGACCCCGTCGGTGAGGGCGAAGAGGGTGTGGTCGCGGCCGAGGCCCACGTTGTGGCCGGGAAGGTGCGGCGTACCACGTTGGCGGACGATGATCGACCCGGAAGTGACCATCTCGCCGGCGAAGCGCTTGATACCCAGGTACTTCGGGTTGCTGTCGCGACCGTTACGCGATGAACCCTGTCCCTTTTTGTGTGCCATGACGTTGCTCTCCTGTCATCCGTCGTCAACCATGGACGACGGGCCCATTTCTCGCAAGGTTCCAGCGATTCTCGTTGCCTTGCCAGGCTGGAATTCTGGCGTAACACCGCGCGGGCAAGCGCCCGCGGCTCACTCCGTTCCGTTGCGTCAGCGCATGACCCACTCGCGCGATTGGCGAATCGGTTGCGCGCCGGCCCGGGTTGTCGAGTCGCCCGGCAGATCGTACACGATGGCCAACGTACGACGGAGAAGGAACGAGTCCGTCATGGGCTCCGTCGACACGATCCCTGGATCGACCGGTGCCGGGTTGGAAACGCGCACCAGCTCGCCCGACAATCCACTGACGTAAACCGTGAATCGCGCGGCCGAGGGATCAAACGTCCGGAACACGGCCGCGGAGGCACGGGCATTCTCTCGACCTTGAAGCAGCGTGCCTGTGATTTTCGCCGGCGTTGCGAAAAATGGGAACTCATTGCGATGCCGTGCAGCGATGGCGTCGTACACGCTGGGGCTGATGTTCGCTCCCCCTTGCACCACTTGCAGGGTATCGGTGACCAGCTCGAACGAGGGGTAAAACTCCACGTCGCGCCCGGTCAGGTTGGTAGCCTCGAAGAGCAGGTACCAGAACGTAGTCACTTCCGAATCGCCGGGGAGCACCAGCGAAATCCGCTGCACATCGTGAAACGCAAATTCAAGCTGCCACTTAGTACTGAAGACTTCTGCTTGAGGCGCAGCGACGCCGGGAACGGCGAGCAAGCCGCCAGAAATCGCCAGCAAGGCCAGATGCGCGCGGATTCTCATGGCCGACATGGTAAGTCGGCTAACCGAAAAGTCAACTTAGGCAGACGCCGCCGATTGGCTGGTGAGTCCCGGACCGGTAGACTCTCCGGAATGGCTACGACCCGGCCCATCGCGGTGCTCTCCATGCCGGGCTGGAGAATTGCATAGGTGGATCGGATGAAGGCAGGGCTGACACCGGGATTGGTTCGAGAGATTTCAGTCCAGGTAACGGAGGACATGTGTCCGGCCTTCGACGGAGTGGTGGTGCACCGTTGTTATTCGACCTGGTCGGTGGCGCACCATTTCGAGATCGCGGCGCGCAAGGTGTTGGTCGACTTCCTGGAGCCGCACGAAGAGGGGGTCGGCTCACATGTGAGCGTGGATCACCTTGCCCCCTGTGCGCTGGGCCGCACAGTGCGCATCCGCGCTGAACTGGTGGAAGTAACGCGCGAGCATCACCCGCGGGTCGTGTGCGACCTTACCGCGTTTGATAGCGACCGGCTGCTCGCCCGCGGTCGGCAGGTGCAGGTGGTCATGAACAAGGAACACTTGAAGCGATACATCGAAAGGAGCTGAGCCCATGGTCAAACTCGTGGCATTGTACAGGAAGCCCGCGGACGTGGCCGCATTTGAATCGCACTATCGTGAAATCCACGCGCCGCTGGCCAAGAAAATGCCGGGACTTCGCAAGCTGGAGGTGAGCCACTTCACCGGATCACCCGGCGGAGAACCCAAGTTCTATATGATGGCCGAGCTGTCCTTCGACACCAAAGAGGCGATGATGGCGGCGCTGAGCAGCCCCGAAGGCAAAGCCGCGGCCAAGGACGTAATGAGCTTCGCGGGGGATATCATTCACATGATGTTCGCCGACGTAACGGAGTAGCCGGGCGGCCATGGCGGTCCCAGCGGTTCCATCGGCATGCGCATTCGGGAGTCCGAGAGATTCTTCAACTTGAGAACGCAATGATGGAATTTCCTCAATCACAAGCGGCAGGTTCCTTCGGATTCCAGCACATTCTCTACGAGAAGCAGGGCCACCGCGCCACGGTGACCATCAATCGGCCGGAGGTGCTCAACGCGCTGGATTTTCCCACGCTGCGCGAGCTGCACCGGGCGTTCGAGGACGTATCCTGGGACGACCAGATTCGCGTCATGGTCCTGACCGGCGCGGGGGACCGGGCATTCTGCACGGGGGCGGACCTCAAGGAACAGGCTGAGCAGTGCCTCGACAAGCCGAACGCCTACTGGAAGTGGATGGGCGCGTTTATCGAGGTGCACGAGAAACTGCGGAACATCGGAAAGCCGACGGTCGCGCGGCTCAACGGCATGGTGGTGGGGGGAGGCAACGAAATGAACATGTCGTGCGATCTGGCCATCGCCGCGGACGACATGGTCATCCGCCAGGTGGGGGCGGCGCGCGGCAGCGTGGCGGCGGGGGGGGCGACGCAGTGGCTCCCGCTGATCATCGGCGACCGCCGGGCGCGGGAAATGCTCCTGCTTTGCGAAGAGGTCCCCGCGGCCAAGGCACTTGACTGGGGCCTGGTCAACCAGGTGGTGCCGCGAGCGCAACTCGACTCGGCCGTGGACGCCATGTGCACCAAGCTCATCGACAAGCTCCCTGAGTGTACGCGCTACACCAAGCAGCAGCTCAACTTCTGGCGAGATTTCTCGTGGCACCTGACCATCGGCCACGCGCGCGACTGGCTGTCGCTGCACAACCTCTCGCCCGAGGTTCACGAGGGGATTCGGGCGTTTGTCGAGAAGCGGCCGGTGGATTACGCTGGCCTTCGCCAGGCGGCCCAGGGTCAGCCGGGCGGGAAGTGCCCATGACAGATCCAGAAGACAAACTGGTGAACGACATTGTCGAGCGCCTTTGCCAAGCGTTCCAGCCGGTGGCGATCTACCTCTGCGGTTCGTTCGCCCAAGGTGGCATGCACGCCGGCAGCGACATTGACCTGCTGGTCGTGGTTCGAGAATCCTCCGAAGATTTTTTTCAGCGCGGCGCCAAGGCTTACCGAGTACTCAGAGACGTTCCTGTCGCTCTTGATGTGCAGGTGTATACCCAAGAAGAGTTTGAACGTCGCGCCGCGCTTCCCGTTTCCTTTGAACGCACCGTGCGTACGCGAGGCAAACTGGTCCATGCCGCATGAAACGGACGAAGTGAATGAGATTCGCCGCTGGCCGAACAAAGCGCGGAATGATTGGCAAGCCGCGCAGCACATTATGCGTGCCGGTGGCGTAGAAACCGACGTTGCGGCGTTTCACTGTCAACAAGCCGTGGAGAAGTTGTTCAAGGCTTTTCTGGTGAGCGAGCGCATTGCGTTCGAGAAGATCCACGATTTGCGCTTGCTCTTGAACCAGTATTCGTCATGCGATGAGGCTTTTGAGTCATTGCGCGATGCGGCCGAGCCGTTAACGCTTTATGCCGTCGCGTATCGTTATCCCGGTCCAGCGGAACCTTCGGCGGCGGAAGTCGAACGCGCTTTGCGGGCGGTTCAAACGGTGTGGACCTTCGTGACGCTCCGGTTGCCGCGGGAAGCTGCGGATAACCTGGAGACATGAACACTCGTTGGCGCCGATGGGCGCGGTGGATGGATGCCAATCTCTGCAGACCGCTCGGATCAGGTCAACCGCATGGAGAGGTGCTGTCGCGTTATACATTCG
>CAZMVD010000179.1:0-6506 GCA_964569425.1 uncultured Phycisphaeraceae bacterium | reverse complement strand
GGCAACCGTGGCATTCTGGGCTTCATCCAAGATGATGACCGCATTATTCAAGGTCCGGCCGCGCATGAATGCCAGCGGAACAACCTCCACCACATCGGTTTGAACGAAGCGCCGGAACTGCTCGAACGACATCATGTCGTGCATCGCGTCAAATAGGGGGCGGAGGTAGGGGTTGACCTTGGCCTGCATGTCACCGGGCAGGAAACCGAGCTTCTCCCCGGCCTCGACCGCCGGGCGAACCAGGGCCACGCGGTGTATCCGGTGCTGCTTTAGCATGGAAACCGCCATGGCGACGGCCAGGTACGTTTTGCCCGTGCCGGCTGGGCCCAGGCAGAAGGTCAGGTCGTGATTTTCGATCGCCTCTACATATTGCCGTTGACCGTCGCCGCGCGGGGCAATGGACGCGGCGGGCAGGAACACATCCAGTGAAGCGCCGTCCGTTCCGGTGGCCGGAGCGGAGACTCGATCGACAAGTTCCTGTAAGAGCTCATCGGGTATGTCCGGTCGTTGGCGCAAGACCCGTTGCAGCTCTTCGATGACACGAACGGCCTTCTGAACTCCCGGCGCGGGTCCGCTGACATGAACCTGGCTGTCTCGGGCGGAAATGCGTACTCCGAAGGCGGCACGGATGAGCCGCAGGTTGCGGTCTGTGGTTCCAAACAGCGCACCTCGGCGAGAGGTGTCCTCGATCGGAATGCTGATGTCCAGCGTTTGGCCTTCGGACGTCGCGTCGGTCGGCAATGAAAGGATCCTCTAGAAATATCGAACCAGTTCCTCAAATCATTATAGCTCGGGGCCGGTTCCGGCAATACCGAAGACCCACGCCAGCATCAACCATCCGATGGGGATGGCCACGAACAAGCTGTCCATCAAATCCCACAAGCCGCCGTACGTGGGCATGAACCGACCGGAGTCCTTCACTGCGGCGTCTCGCTTGCAGCACGATTCGAAGAGGTCGCCCAGTTGGCCGGCGGCGGCCAGCAGGACACCGAAAAGAAAAGCGCGAAGGATGGTGACGGACATATCGGCGTGGGCGAGCGTGGCCAGAGAGGAAACGACGCCAAGACCATCGGTAGATGCTTTGTCGAGTTTGGCGAGGCTATCCCATGTGCTTGCGGCCGCGATTAACCCGGCGGCGACGGTTCCGCTGGCCAGCAGCCCGCCGATGAGCCCCTCGACAGACTTGCTGGGACTGACTTCGGGAATGAGCTTGCGGCGTCCCAGCATGGTGCCTGCGAAATAGGCGCCGATGTCCGCGGATTTGGTGACCAGCACCACCAGCAGCAGAAACCACGTGCCGGCGGGCCCTTCGTTGGCGGATCGGATCATCACCGGAAACGAAGCGAGAAAACCGCCGTACAGCATTATGACGTAGTTGGCGCCGACGTCGCGCAGTGCGCCATCCGTGGTGCGGCGCAGGACGATCGGGGCGGCGGCCCCCAGGGAGCCGATCAGGAGCAACATGCCGGACACGAAAAAGGGCCCGAAGTCGGCCGCGCAGGAGCCGAACCAACCGGCAGCGGTCAGCCAGGGCGAGAGGATCAGCAAGATGACGATGGGGATGGCCAGTCCGGCGGCAGGACGCGCCCCTTTGCGGCGGAGAATGCACACCAGCTCGATGGCGGCCGCGAGGTAGGTGGCCAGCGTGGCCAAGGGAACAAGGCTGCCGCGACTCCACAACGCGGCGAATGCGCCGTCACGCGCCTGTGCCCGCAGCGCCACGTAAGCGTCCACGGCAAAGAGCGCGCACAGGAAGGCGATGGATCCCACGCCATAGGCCACTCGGAGAAACATCGTGTTGTTGGGCACCCGGATCGCTCCCCAGCGCGTCGGCAGGGCATGTCCCGGAGCCCACGGCGAGCGAGTGCCCGTTGGGGGAATCCGGATTCCGCCTGCGTTGACCATGCGCCGTTATTGGCCGGGCACCTTAGCTGGAGCACGAGGGGAAGTCCATTGGAACTTTCGGCCGGTTGAGCTGCGTCTTGCTTCCGCGCGGACTCACCGATTCTCGGAACGCCTTGCCGCGGGCCACCCGTGACGGTGGTTCAGTTGAAACGAAGTATGTGGAACATGATACGCCTTTCGGCGATGGAGGATTCGCGCTGGAACGGGCGATCGCAGCCGGCGCTTGCGTTTGATCGTGGTAGATTATCCGCGTTACAGCACGAGCGACGTAAGCGGGCTCCGCCTGCCTCCCGGGTGATTCACGAGTTGCGGCGGGCAAAGCCCGCCAGCCGTTGAGCACGATCTACCTGGCTGGCATCAACTTTCCGTCCGACGATGGCATCGACGGGTTCTTTCTCAAGGGCACACCTGAAACACTTGACCGGCACCGTCTGATTTCGTAGGTTGACGACTTCCAATAGGCGGGGAACGACGTAACAGAGAAGGGCACGACGCAAACATTTCTTCGAGCGTGCCGCCCCCGGCCGGTGAACGCCGCAACCCACCCAAAGCCAGAACATCGGTTGTCGCGCTGCGCTTTGCGAGCCTGCCGAGTGTTTACGGCAGTCGGTCGCGGTTTCGGCGCAGAGAATGCTCAACGCAGCTTAGGAGGGTGTTTTCATGTCCAGCAGATCGATTGGCAAGTTAAGAATCGTGGGATTCGTGGTCGTGGCATTTGGCCCGGGAGTAGCGGGCCAACATGTCATGGCGGCCATGCTTCCGCCGGGTGTTTCCGTTCCCCTTGTGGGTGTTGACGGGGGTTCCGGCCCGGGGACGGTCATCCATGATGCGCTAATACCGTTCGAGATTCACGGCGTTGGCGGGGCGTTGTTGTACAAGGGTACGTTGCAGGATCGCGTCGTCAGGTCGGATGCCTCGGGGACCCTGTCATTCGAACCCCGGATTCGCGATACGCAGGGCGGTTTGAACGGCATGATTGCGACGGTAGCGCCGCGGAATTTCGCCACTTTCCTGACCGACGTGGAATACAGCACGACCAGCCTTGGTACCGAGGGGCCGGATCGTGCGCGACGCAGCTTTGACGGGAGTGTCGTTTCATTCGATTTTCTCGATCCGCCGCTCTATTCGGGCGTCGAATCGCGCTTCATGTTCATCAAGACAGAGGCTACGGCGTTCGGCCCGGGCGGCGTTACGGTGATTCGACTGCAGACTGGGGAATCGGTTCTCCTCGATACGATGCAGCCGATTCGCGAATTTGAGCCGGGATGCCGTCCGATCAAGTTCGAGGATCTGCCCCTCCGTGCGACTTTTCCTAACGGCAGCCTCTTCACGGCTGATGGCGTGCTGGTCAGCGTGAACGATTTCTATTTTGGGCCCGGCGGTTGCGTGACCCCGTTCACGGGCGGCGCAGCCCAGGTGCAGGACAACGGCCATGCCTGTCGGTCCGGTCATGAGCTGGCGGTGAACAACGTGAACGTCGCATTTGACTACGGCGTGCCCCTGCTGGGGTTAATCATCTACTACGGCGAATACGGCGGAAACGTGAACCTGGAGATCAACGGGCATTGCCATAACGTGCTGAACTTTGCAGATCTTCCCCCCATGATCGGCGGCGTGGCCGTGACGGTTATGGATAACGGCGTGCCGGGGCAAAGCTGCGGGCGCATCGTGCTCGACGGACCGATCACCAGCGTGAGCATCGGTGGGCAGGAGTTGTGGATTGATGATATCGCCTGTAAGCCGAATCCCTGCTTTGATGACATGACCTGGCCCGAGGCCGAAATCACCGCCCCGTCTCCGCTCACTTGCGTGTGCGACCCGGTGGAAGTGCGGGGGACTGCCGATGACGCGAACTTCGACGAATACGTACTGGAGTATCACTCGACGAGCGGAGGAGGGTGGAATCTGATCGCGTCCAGCCATGTGCCGGTTGTGAATAACGTGCTGGGCGTCTGGAATGCCGCGGGCCTGCCGCAGGGGCACTACACGCTGCGGCTCACGGTGCGCGATCGGTGCGGTCATACCGAAACAGACGTGGTTACCGTGTGGCTGGGCACGGAGTTTGACAATCTGACCGTGCGCGCGCCGAACAACGGAGATGTCCTCGGCGGTACGGTATGCCTCGACGGAACGGTGTGGGACAACTACTGCTTTGACGAGTATTTCGTCGAATATCGGCCGATGCTAGGGATGGTCTGGACGCCGGTGGACCCCATGCACCCCGTGTACACCACACCGGTGATCAACGATCCGTTTGCCCTCTGGAACACCATTGTGCCGGGTGTGCCCGACGGGAACTATGTCCTGCGGGTTCGCGCGAACGACGATTGCGGAAACCTCGCAACGGCCACCCGCCAGGTGGTGGTGGACAACACGGCCCCGGTGGCTGTGATCGACGATCCCGTGTCGTGCAGTTATGTCGACGGTGTCGTGAAGATCCATGGCACGGCGACCGACGCGCACCTGAGTAGTTGGGTGGTTCAATACACGGGTGGAGATGCCGTCGGTTGGGTGACCATTGCTTCGGGAAACAGCCCGGTCATCGACGGTGTGTTGGGCCAGTGGGACACGAGGGCGCTGCGACCGTGCGCGTACACCATTCGTCTGCTGGTGTCAGACTCGGCCGTGGTTGACTGCAACGCAGCCATCCACCACCACAGCGAATACCACGTGTCGGTGAACATCGGCAGTTGCGGCGACTTCGACACCGATGACGACGGCGACGTCGACTTGTTTGACTACTTCGGATTCCTGGAGGCATTCACGGGGCCGATGGTTCCGTAACCTCCGGGGACGTGGGTGATCGGCCGAATTCGATCGAAGAAGCGCGGTGTTGGATTCCAAGATCCTGCGCGGAGGGGGGAGATTTGCGCGATTTTTCATTGGCCGGCGAGCGTCCCATCCAAGCGTGCCAGCCCGGCGACTTTGACAGGGCGAAAGGTGACCGGGATACTGCCTCGCCGGTGCAACAGGCGGAGGCGGCGTGGACTTTTCAGCCCTGAAATTGCTGGTGCTCGACGTGGACGGCGTGCTCACGGACGGGCGGATCGTGCTCGACGCGGAAGGCGAGTCGGTCAAAGTGTTTGACGTGCGCGATGGGTGCGCGCTGACATACTGGAAGAAGTCCGGCGGCCGTACGGCCTTGCTCAGCGGGCGCGAATCGAGCGCCTTGCAGAAGCGAGGGAGGGAACTGGGTGTCGATTGGGTGCATAGCGGCGTGTCGGCGAAGCTTCCGGTGTATGAGGCGATTCTCAAGGACGCGCAATTGACGGACCGCGAGGTTGCCTATGTGGGCGACGACCTTCCCGATCTTCCGCCGTTGTACCGGGCGGGGTTGCCCGTCGCGGTGGCCGATGCCGTGCCTGCGGTCAAGCGGGCGGCGTGGTACATTACGCGGCGAAGCGGTGGACGTGGTGCGGTCGCAGAAGTGGTGGAATTGATCTTGCGCAAGCAACGTCGTTGGGCGGGGTTGATTCGCGATACCATGGCTTGAGGGTGCAGGGGCGGAGTTGCGGCATGCGGGAGTGGGCCGCCGGTACGTTGTGGCCGCCTGCATCCTTGGTCGAGTGCGCCGTTTCTCTTGACCAGGATGTGACCCTATGATGGCTCCCGCGGGATGTCATTGAACCAACGAGTGTAAACCAGGCGGACCATCTGTTGGACCACACGCCAGGATCGGAAAGGAAGCGGCGGGGGGGGGCGGGAGCGGCGCGGCCCGCGACAGGTCTGCTGCGCACGCTGATCGTGGGTTGTGCCACACTGGCCATCCTGCTGGTCTGTTTTTCGATATACCAATTCAGTCAGCTCGATCCGCAAGAAGCGGAGCCGGTGCGGGCGCCCGCACCGCGCCTGCCGGATCCGCCCACGCGCGCGCCAGGAACATCGGCGCGCAAAGATCCCGCCCATGGTGCCGATGGCGGCGCAGGTTCCGGCGGGGTATCGGTGGGTCCGGCAGTGGTGGGCCCGGCGCGGGATGTGCAGCTTTCCATTTACCCGCGGGAGGGGAGCCACGCACGATTGGAAATCGCGGTGGAAAGCTGGCAGCCGACGGGACAGGGTGTGAATGAGTTTCTGCTGGTTGAGCCGCTGGTGCGCATGCGGACTGCGGACGGGCACGCGGTTCGCGCCGCGGCGCGCGAGGGGGTGTTGGAGGCCGAGCGACGGGCGGGCGGCGGGCTGGATCCGCGGCGCGGACGGTTGACGGGCTCGGTATTGATCGAGATCGACCGACTTACCGAGGTGGAGCGCAATTCGCTGCCGCCGCCGCAGCGAGATGTGGTCGACCCGGCGCAGCTGGTGCGGATTGAAATGGAGACGGTGGAGTTTGATCTGGAATATTCGCGGGTGGTGGTTCCGCGCGGAGGGTTTCGCCTGACGGCGCGAGACATTGAGGTGCGACTCAAGGACCTGGAAGTACGCTTCGACGAGGGCGGCGGGGAAATTCGTTCGCTGCGTGTGGTGGACGGGGGGTGGATTGCCCTGAGGGAGTTCGGCGCGGAGGGTGGCCTGCTCTTTCCGGGTGGATCGAGTCCGGGGCGGCGCACCAGGCTGGTGGAGTGGTTTCGTGCGACCCTGAATGCCCAGATGGCGGCATTGACCAC
>CAZMVD010000178.1:0-6568 GCA_964569425.1 uncultured Phycisphaeraceae bacterium | reverse complement strand
TACGAAGCCGGCCGCACCGAGGACGGCCAGCACTTCTTCGCCATGGAACTCGTCCGCGGCATGCGCCTCAACGAATACGTCCGCCAGCATCATGTCTCACGCCGCGACCGCCTCGAACTGTTTCGCAAAATCTGCGACGCCATCAACTACGCCCACCAGCGCGGCGTCATCCACCGCGACCTCAAACCCTCCAACATTCTCGTCGACGCAGACGGAAACCCCAAAATCCTCGATTTCGGCCTCGCCCGAATCTCAGATCCCGACCACGATTTCGCCGCCTCGCGCACCGAAATCGGCAAAATCATCGGCACCCTCCCTTACATGAGCCCCGAAGAGGCACGCGGTAACCCCGACGAAATCGATATCCGCAGCGACGTTTACTCCCTCGGCGTCGTGCTCTACGAACTCCTCACCGATCACTTGCCCTACACCGTCAGCAAGGCCGTCCTTCACGAAGCCGTTCGCGTCATCTGCGAAGACCCGCCTCGCCGCCCCTCCGCCGCCGACCGCACGCTCCGCGGCGACCTGGAAACCATCGTCCTAAAGGCCCTCGAAAAGGAACGCGGCCGCCGTTACCAATCCGCCGCCGCCCTCGCCGACGACGTCAAACGCTTCCTCGCCGACGAGCCCGTCCTCGCCCGCCGCGCCAGTACCCTCTATCAGGTGCGCAAGTTCATCCAGCGCCACAAGCTCATGGTCACCATCTCGGCGGTTATGCTCGGGATCGTGCTCGGCTCGTTCCTCTGGCTCAACCGCGCCGAGGAAGACCTTCAGAACAGCCTGCGCTTGCAGAGGGAACTCAACGAGCTGGAAGTGGCAAGTATTAAGCGCGGCCTGGCCGCCGAATACCTTCTCACCGGAGACGACGCCCGGGCCGAACAGCTTTATCTCGAAGCCCTCGCCACCCAATCGCGCCTGGAGCGCTACCAATTGCGCGCCGCCCAGACCATGGTCGACCTGGCGGCCCTGATGATTCGCCGCCGCCCACCGGAATCCAATACCGAACTCTTCCGCGCCGAGGGATACCTCTTCAACGCCCTCGCAATCTACAACAGCAGCGCCTCGGACCTCGAATCGGAACGCCGCCAGGCCGTGGACCTGCTCTTCGAACTCTACGGACCCGACGGACTGGACAAACCCGCCATCCTCGCGAGAGTACTGCGCTATATGGCGCAATTGGGCGAATCAGCCGGGCCGGTGCCGGCCGAGGGAGCCCATTAACGCAAGAGCCGAAATCATAGAGCAGCTAACGGCCAGATGTAGCGATCCTCCCCCCTTGCTAAGGGGGGATTGAGGGGGGTCGGTGCGATACGCTTGATCGTCAGTTGCTTTAAGCCCGGGGGATTTACCGGTGCCCGCAAGTTCACTCCCTTCCGATGAAACCGAATCCACAAGAACCCTGATCAGCCAACTGCGCCGCGGCGAAGCCACCGCCGCCGCCCTCTTCGAGAAACTCTACCGCGAGCCGCTCATCCGCTTCTGCTGGGGCTACCTCGGACGCATGGACGAGTGCGAGGACGCCATGCAGGAAATCACCTACAAGGTCCTCAGCACGCCCCATAAACCGGACCACTTTCGACCCTGGGTCTACAAGATCGCCCGCAACCAGTGCCTCAACATGCTCCGCGAACGCGGACGCCGTGAGGACTACCGCGCCACCGCCGCCGATTCCCACCTTGCCGGCTCCGTCACCGGCCAGTTGACCCGCCTCGTGCGCGACGAACAACGCGAGAAAGTAGCCGAGGTCGTTCGCAGCCTGCCCGAATCCCTTCGCGAGGCCCTTCGCCTGCGCTACGTCGAATCGCTCTCACGCAGCGAAATCGCCGAGGTGCTTGACGTCCCCGAAACTACCGTCAAGACCCGCATCTTCGAAGGATTGCGCCGCCTGCGTGAACACACCTCACTCCTCGAAGAACCGTAAACCGCACCTCCGTCGCGCGCCGCGCCAGTGGGGCGGGCGTCCAAAGGTGGGGCGGGCGTCTCTGCCCGCCGCAGTGCAACCGTCGCTCCTCGATGAACCTCAAATCGCGCCCCCGTCGCGCGCCCGTTCTCTCATGATCGTCGCCCACGCGCCGATTTTTTTTCTTTGTCGCGCGCCGCGCACGGCCCCACTGGCGCGGGCGACTCCGCCCGCCGCGTGGCTGCCCACCGCTCCGTCCGCGCGCCGAAAAGACCCCGTTTTCAACCACCAAATGCGATATTTTCGCGCCCAGACGCGCCCTCGCGCCGACCAAAGACCATCCGCAACCGGCCCGAAACCTCCGCTGCTGCGACCCATATTTTTTTCGATCCCAGCTTCGTTTTCTCAAGACGCCGATTCGCGCTTCCGATGTACGCCGGTCGGGATGTATTCCCAACGGATGGTAACGTTTCCTTTTTTGGAGATAGCAGATGCCTAACACCTACAAGGGACGCGGCTACAGTGGCACGCGTTCGGCCACCAACCGCATGGGGTTCAGCTCGTTCTTTTCGAACAACTGGAACCGCCCCACCCCCACCACCAAGAAGAGCAGCAGCCGTACCCGCAAGAGCAGTGCCGCCACCGGCGGAACCAAGTACCGTCAGGTCTGCAACACGTTCGCCTGCAAGATTGATTCCTTCAAGACGCTGTACAGCCAGGCCCAGGGCCCGAACACGCCGCACCGTCCGACCCCGGCCGTCCTCAACAGCTTCGCCAACTGGATCAACAAGGGCGCCGTCATTCAGACCTGCACCCCGCAGCAGGTCGCTCGCTGGGCGCGCAGCACCAACAAGAACTTCAACCCCCGCACCCCGTCCACCGCGGCCTGCAAGAACGTTCTCGGCGCCAAGTTCGGCAAGAGCACCATCAAGGCCGTCGCCCGCACCAAGAACGGCCACTTTATGGTCGCCACCTCGCCGACCAGCAAGGGCCGTCCGTTCTGCTTCCCCTCCTAAACCGGGGAAACGCACTTCAGCGCGCACGTTCCAATCGTAGCGCCTGAACAGAGATTCAACCGACAGGTCGCCGTGGCAATCGCCATGGCGACCTGTCTGTCTTTTTGGACGAATGCTTCGCCCGCTGCCCGCGTAAATGCCGGCTGTGTGGCACGCACCACACCGGCCCGTCAGTCTTTATGGGCCCCTCACCGCCCGCCCCGCAGTCCACCTACCCGTCACCCACCGCCACGCGACTGGGCTCTTGTGGACTTGAGGCTCGCTCCCTGTTCCCTGCTCCCCGTTCCCCCTTCCCTGTTGCCTGTTGCCTGTTGCCTTCTCAATCCACTTCGCGCCTCAGTGGCTCCGTGGCTCCGTGCCTACGTGCCCTCGTGCCTTCGTCCCTTTCATCTCCCCATTCGCCATTCTTGATTCGCCATTCGCCATTCATGTGGTCGTTTTGTCCACCCCCGCTCTCCTCCCGAACCCTACCTTCCCCGCCGCCGCCAACAGCAATGCCAGCACAATCACCCCCCACGTGGACACCACCGGGATCGCCCCCGCGCACCCCGGCGCAAACGCGGCATCATCCACCCCCGGACACACATCCACGCAGTCGGCCACGCCGTCGTCGTCGGCGTCATCATCGGACACGCCGCAACCGCATATACCCGGGTCGGCCTTCAACGGGTCATCCGGACACTCGTCAGCACAGATGGCAACGCCGTCCCCGTCGGCGTCGAACGCACAATCCACCTGATCGGTCGGCATGCCCCCCGCCGCCTCGCACTCCGCCGGGCTGAGCAGCGCGCATCCTCCCCCCGGCAGGCAACAGGCCGCTTGAATAGTTATTGTGGCCCCCACACTGGCCGGCCGACGCACGAATAGACAAGAATCCGCGCAATAATACGTATCGTTAATGTCATCGATAATTCCAACCGGGTAACTTCCCGTGGCCGTCGGCGGTATCTCGACAATCAAAGTACCCACGTAACTTGGCCCATGAACACACTCCGCGCCGGCGCAGTCGCCGTCCGCATCGCAATGGTTCGCCGACGTGCAGTAGCCCGGTGGCGCCGACGCGCAGAGATGATCACAGGGGCCGTTAGAAAAAGCCTCGACGACAGCGCCAAACTCGTAGTCTTGCGTCCCAGTCCAAACACCCCACAACGGGTCGCAGCAGCTCACTGCAAACCGTGGATTGGGCACACAGGGTCCGTCCACCACCACTTGGCATGCCGAGGGCCGGTGCGAGCAATCGCGCCCGCTGTTCGAGCAGATTTCCGCTGTGATGAATCCTCCCAGATGGGGTTCACCGGGAAACCCCAATGGGTGCAGATCAACACCCGGATTCGGCGGAATCGCATTCGCACCTAGGTAACCCTGAGAATCAACTGTGAAATTGAAACTCAACAATCCGGCTTCCGACCTGGGAAAGCCCCAATCATGAAAGTGAATCTCCAGAGTCACTTGCACCCCGCCCCGCGGCACCACAATCTGGCCGCCGTCGATCATGTAAGGCCCGCTGCTGGACACGGGAACGAGCGACACCGTCGGTACCCCACCCCCCGCCCCCCGGTGACCATCCGTTGGCACTCGCGTCGGCTCCGGACCCGCCCCCCACGCCGGCACCACGTTAATAAGCACCAACGCCGCCCCCGCACAAACCCCAACCCGCCAATCTCGTATCCGATTTCCAGACATGTCCACCCTCCATAACCGCCGTGCGGCGGGAAGACGCGGAAGAGCCCCGGACGGGTCGCGGCCCACCGCCGCGGCCCCCATTGTACCGCAACCGCACCCTCGGAAAAAGCCGTTTTTCCTGGTCGTTCCCACCGCGCAAGCCGGTCGGCAGCCCGGCCGCTGGGGCGCAGCAGTTCGCACGAGACTGCCATTTGGTCCCCGGCCCCGAACCGGGTAACGTGCAACGACTATCACCATGGGCAACCCGCGAGCCTTACCGCCATGACCGACCCACGGACGCCATCGCCCTCCGCACCGCCCGCGGAAGCCGTCGCTTCACCGGCGAGAACGCCCTTGCGGCGGAAGCTCCTGTTCGCTTGCGCGGTGATGGCGCTGGCAGGGTTTGCCGGCGAGGGAATCTGCCGACTCCTGGGCCTGGGCCGCCGCGTCGAAGTCGCCCCCCACGTCGCCGACTGGCACACCGGCTACGGCGGCCAGACCTTCTGGGTCTTCCGCGGACCCGGCTACAACGCCGACGGCATGCGCGACCGCGACCACGCCGAACTCAAACCGCCCGGCGTCCACCGCATCATCGCCCTCGGCGACAGCGTCACCGCCGGCCACGGCGTCCGCGCCGCCGAGCGCTGGTCCGCCTACCTCGAATCGTTCCTTCAACAGCTCGGCCTCAACGTCGAAGTTTTCAACGTCGCCGCCTCCGGCTGGTCCACCTTGCAGGAACTCACCGCCTACCGCGCCATCGCGCGCCGCTACCAGCCCGACCAGCTCTTCCTCGGCTTCTGCCTCAACGACGTTGCCGAAATGCACAACAACCTCACCGCCCCCCCGCCCGCCATCCTGCGCTGGCTCATGCGCTGGTCGGCATTGGCCCGCTGGCTCGCCCGCGCCGAGGACCGCCAAATCCGCGAAGTCGCCGAACTCTTCCACCGCCCCGGCGCCCCCGCCGTGCAATCCGGCTGGGACTGCGTATTCGCGACCTTGAATGATCTACAAAACGAAACCGCCGCCGACGCCTGCGGCCTCTCCGTGCTCGTCTTCCCGTTTCGCTTCCAGTTGGAACCCGCCGCTCCCCCGCCCCTGCCCCAGCGCACGCTGACCCAATGGTGTCACGCGCGTGGCATTCCCTGCATGGACCTGCTCCCCGCCCTTCAGCGCCTCGGCCCCGAAGCCTTCCTCGACGAAAGCCACCTCTCCCCCGCCGGCGCCCGCCTCGTCGCCGAAGAAATCGTCCGCTGGGGCCGCTCCGGCTGCCTCCTGTGCGGGCACGACCTCACCGCCGTCACCGCCCCCGCCTGCCCCCACTGCGCCCACCCCCGCCAACCCTGACCCGTCCCAACCCCCCACTCCCCGAAATCAGAATCGAAATCCCTCCCCGAAGCCGAAACGCGTGGGGCGAGAGGCATAAGTTAATCCCCAATCGGCAATCGGCATTCCGCAATCCGCAATCCGCAATCCCCATTCACTATGTGCCTGCGTGGCTCCGTGGCTTCGTGCCTTTCCTCTCCCCTCTCGCCTACCGCCTCTCCACCTCGGCTTTCGGCGTTTCGGCTTTCGGCGTTTTTCTCCGTGCCCTCGTGCCCCCGTGGCTTCGTGCCTTTCTTTCCATTCGCCATTCGCCATTCATGCGCCATTCTGCATTCGGCGCCGCCGTAGCGCGAGGATGCCCGCGACCCCGATCACGCCTGCGGTGAGGAGAATTCCAGCGGTTCCCATCGCCGGGACGGGCGGGACGGGTTCGCGGAAGTCGTAGTCGATGTGTTGCGCGCCGGCGGGGTCGGTGAAGGTGAAGCGGGTGCGCTCGTTTGGGGGAAGCGCGCGGTCGAGGACGATTTCGACGGTGTCCACGTCGTCGGTCTCGCGGCGCCGGGTGGCCGTGACGATCGGCGCGGTCCCGCCGGTGACGGACACACTGATGTTATCGATGTACACATAGTTGGCCGCGTCGAAGGTCACGCGGAAAGTGGTGAAGCTG
>CAZMVD010000177.1:0-6625 GCA_964569425.1 uncultured Phycisphaeraceae bacterium | reverse complement strand
AAGTCCGTTTCCACTTTAATCGTCCCGCCGCATTGCAGGCGGCTGATGTGTTACGAGATTTGTATTGATGATCTCGCGGAAGAACGCGAGTATATGAGCGGCGCAGATGCAGTCATGTTTCGCTATCTTGAAAAGGTTGCCCCACTGCGCCCGGATATTCGACCCAAGTTGGAAGAGATGTATAACTCATCGGATTCCCCGCTACGAAACCACCCTCAACTTCTTCGCGTCATTGAGGCTATTGACCGAGCCGAGGCGGAAAAGGAACGCAACTCGCAGTCGCAGCCCGAGGGGAGGTAGACGGGTGCGGGAGGAATTGCGAATTCCGTTCCGGCGTTGTATCTGGGCACTCCCGCGGCGCCTCGCTCAATGTTCGCCTATGTGCCGGGTATGGTGAACATGCAGGTGTGGGACGGGCAGCTCTGGCTGCCCAAGCCGTTCGGCCCGCGGGTCAACGGTGTGGATGTCTTCGAGGATGCCGTCCGGTCGGCCCTGGGCAGCGCCAATGTAACCTTTATCGACAACTGGGACACGTACCACCGTCAGTTTGGCGAAGTGCACTGTAGCTCCAACGAACAGCGCGCGATACGCGCAAGCCCGAAATGGTGGGATACTGGGCCGTGATGATCCAATGCTTGGAGCAACCGCGATGAAGACGAACATTCACTGGTTAATGGCACTTGGATGCGTGGTGGGCCTGGGCGCGGGCAATGCTTACGCCTTGAAGGGCGCGGCCGAAAGTGACGGACTTGTCGCTTTGGCGCGAATGGTGGAGGCGGAGGGCGAGGCGTACGTTCAGGTGCGCAACGAACTGCTGAAGGAGCATCCCGAGCCATGGGACGTGGCGGCGGCCTCAGAGAAGTCCTGGGAGTTGGGGTTGGCAGCTTTCGTCCTGAATCAACGGATGAAAGAGAAGGCGGCCTACGAGTTCTTGGACAATCAGCACCCGAGCAACTACCGGCATGTCGAGGGCTACGGCAAGCTGAGCAATTCTTCAGAAGCCAACGTGGCCTTTCTTCTCGAGAAGATGTGGAAAGCGCCGGGCGATCAGCAAGACCGCAGGTGGGCCGCTACGCCGGAGAAGGACAGGGAATATGCCTACAACACGTTGGTGCAGACAACCTACTTTACCCCAGTCAGGCAGACACCTCTTTGGAAAGCCATATGGGAGAAATGCCCTGAAGTCCGGCTTCGCTTTATTGCATTGTTCTTTGCCTGCGCCGACCCTGATACGTTGGTTCAACCGATTATTGAACAGGTCCTTCTTCATCAGGACGCTAGTGACATTGCGTTTTCAAAGACGCGATGCATAAGCGGGTTGATTCACCGAGACACAGAAGAAACGGTGGACGCGATTATTGGCGCCTGGGATGTGCTGAGCGGTAATCATGGAAAGTGGGTTATGAACGCGATTGGGGCACTTTCAATGAATAGCAGCGACCGCGCGCGTCGGGTCCTGTACGACTTCATACTCGATGAGAAGCAACCGGAACGGCGACGATCGGAGGTCGTTGCAAAGTTGTCTAACTTGCCCCATCTGGACGATGTTGGTGTCATACGGCGATTTCTTGCTGGTAGGGGTTCTACTGGGATGAAGGCGGACGCCCTTCGGTGGCTTCACAGGTACCCGCTTGCTGAGATTCGCCAGGTACTTCGTGAAGTACTGAGTACGTTTGACGATGTTGAATTGCTATCCGCGGCAGCTTTGTCGCTTTATAACGCGCATGGGCCAGCGAGGGATGAGGATAGGGCAATCAGATTGGAGGACGCCACCATGCTCGAGGAAGTGTTGCAAGGACGCGCCGATCTGCCCAACGCTACGCGCGTCCACATCGGCATGTACATCCAGGGCCTACGCGCCCAGCCGGGCGACCCACGACCACGATTGCCCGATCGGTCGTTGAAAGATTAGCGCTGGCTGGTGGTTCCGGTAGGCTTCGCCGCTGGGACAGGGGTCGGCGTGCTGCGTGGACCCGTGTTCGTGCGACCCGGCCTGCTGCGACGATCCGTGCGACTGCCGAAACTGCGACGACGGCAAGCCGTGCACGATCGACACCTGCACGCCCGGCGGCTGTTCGCACGCGCCAAACCCCGATCCCTGCTGCGATAACGACGATCCGTGCGATCCCGATTGCGGCGACCCCGCGCCCCGGGCTGCGTGAACTCCAGCGACACGAACCGGATTCTCGTTTCCCTCATGCGCTCCGGGGAAGGCCGCTTTCACACACAATCGAATCGAAATCAACTTACCGAGCTGTCAGTTTCTGTCCGCGCGGTTGTTCCGCTCTTTCTCCGCGGATGCCGGCGGACTGACACCGCGACCTCGCGCGTGTTCTCGCGTACGAGAAACGGGAATTCCCATGCGGTCAAACCCCCCCGGTCAGGGATTGACGACGTGGTGCCCTCAACGTGGGTCTTCCAGGCCGCCAGGCGATGGACCAACAAGTAGTCCCACACGCAGGGGCGCCTTCATTTCCCCGTCACGTCCGGCTCGACAGCCTCGCGCGAACCCTGGCGATCGATGAACCTTGCGACCGGATACCGTCCCACCGACTCGTCCCAATAGGGCGAGCGCATGTAAAAGAAATACAATCGTGCCCGTGGGTCGCCCGCGAACTCCTTGTCTTCCGCCACCCTGGCCTCGAACTCCTTTCTCAGCGCCGGATCGGACGCGAGCATCTCTCGGGCAAGCTTCTCGAGAATGTACCCCTCGGCGTACTCCTTCTGCTCGAAAATGGCGTTGAAGAAACCCCACTGCACCAGCGAATCGGGAGCCGCCGGCTCGAGCAAGTGCATCGCGACGCGCGCGGCGTGCTGATCGAGGGTGACCACCACGGTGCCCGCCGGGTACTGGCGCGTCTCGCTGAATCGTTCGATGTCGAAGCTGACGCGGATCCGGCCTTCGAAGGGCCGCTCGGCGAACTTCGCATGCCGAAGCCGGTAACTTTCGACGGGCAGCTCCGCTTCGCCCCCCAGAATCGAAACGTTCAGTCCGTGGGCCTTGACCAGTTCAATCACCTCTGTCCATTGCGGTGGAATGACATAGCCGGTCGGCACGTCAACGGTGATGGTGGCCGCAAGCTGTTGGCGCCAGGGGATTTCGATCTCCATGGGCGTCGACGGATCATAGATGATGCGCTCGACGCCCGATATCTCGCTGGGCTCCAGTGTATGCTTGAAGCCCCTGAACTTCACCGGCGTGGTCGCGTCCGTGTTTTCCACGGCCAGCGGAAAGCTCGGGTAGCCACGGCGACTGAGGAGCAGCGTCTCGGAGTCCGCAGCTTCGTTGATTCTCTTCAGCTTCTCGCCCTCCGCGTTCACCAATTCCAAAACGTGCCGCAGCAGGCTGTACTGCGCGAACACCCGCGTGCGATTGGGCTTGAGCATGTGCGTCTCGACCAGGATCGACGGACGGTTGCGCAGCGAGACGTAGCCGGTGGCGAAACGCGGCGAAAACGCGCCGGACTCGATTCCCCTGGTCGGATCGCGCCGGTCGATCAGGTCAAAGTACTGAAGGGCCACGTGGCCATCCGCTTCCAGACCTTTCAGCACGTGCGGCTCCATCACTTCCCTGATCCAGCGCGCCACCGGCTCGGCCGCCATCGGAGAAACGTCCCAGGCGGGCATGATATCGTACTGCCAGTCGCCGCCGTTGGTGGTGTGCGTGTCGATGTGCATGTCGGGCCGCCACGTGTTCCAAAGCTCGAGCCAGGCCCGCATCTCCGCAGCGTCAGCCTTCATGTAATCGCGGTTCAGGTTGAGATTCCGCGACGTCGAGCGCCAGCCCATCTGTTCCGGACCGTTCTGGTTGATGCGGTTGTAGGGGCCGAAGCGCTCGTGGCCGTCGACGTTGAAAACGGGGATCACCAGCAGAATGGCATTGTCGAGCAGCTTCTCGCGCGTCCTGGTGATGGCGATATCGCGGAGCAGCATCAGCGAGGCGTCTTTGCCATCGCACTCGCCCGCGTGTATGCCGTTTTGAACCAGCACGACGGGCTTGCGCGATTCGGCCGCCTTTTCCGGTGTAAACTCGCCGCCCTTGGCCGCGATGACCAGCCCCATTTCGCGCCCCAGGGGCGTGGTGCCGAAGGTGGCAAACTCGATCCAGTCGGACTCGTTCGCCAGCCGTTTGCAAAAGGCGATCGTCTCGTCGTACCGCGGTGTCTGCCGGTAGTCCGACTCCTCAGCCAATGTGATCCACTCGGCCGGAACGTCTCGCGAGGGCGAAGGCAGGTCGGCCGAGACCAGGGCGACGACAACCGACAGGGAGATCATGCTGCTCATCATGCGAAAGCTCCGGGATAAAGTCGTTCCTGGCCAAGGTAGCCTTGGGCCTCGGCGTTGAAAAGCCTATGACTTTGGACCTCAGTGTGTCCGGAGCGCGTGACACCTCCCTTGCGTGCGCTCTTGCCGGCGGATCACGTCGCATTCCAGCCGGAAGAAGCCTTCGTGGACGCCCCGACGCGCTCTCGATATGCTCCCGGCCATGAACGACACAAGGTCGAGTGATGAACGCACCTGCCTGTTGGCCCTGGAAGATGGGGCGGCCTTTCTCGGACAGTCCATCGGCGCGGATGGCACGTCTGTGGGAGAGGTCGTGTTCAACACCGCCATGACGGGCTACCAGGAGATTCTCACTGATCCATCCTATTGCGGGCAGATCGTCACCCTCACCTACCCGCAGATCGGCAACTACGGGGTGAACGGGTCCGACGTGGAATCCGCCCGGCCGCAGGTAGCGGGGTTCGTAGTCAAAGAACTCTCGCGGCGGGTGAGCAACCAGCGCGCCGACCGCTCGTTGGAAGAATACCTGCGCGCGCATGGAGTGATAGGCATTCAGGGAGTGGACACGCGCGCACTGACCCGCCGAATTCGTGAAGAAGGGGCCATGCGCGCGGTCATCACCACCGAAACTCTCGATCCGGCGGAGGCCGTCGCGCTGGCGCGCGGGGCGCCGTCGATGGTCGGCGCGGACCTTGTGCGCCTGGTGGCGCCACACGCGCCGTTTGTGTGGGACGAAGGGCTCGACGGATCGCTGGTGCCGGCGCGGCGTCGCGCGGCCGGGCGAACCGTGGTGGCCATCGACTGCGGCATGAAGCGCAATATCCTTCGGCACCTGGTGGACATCGGCTGTCGCGTGCACGTGGTGCCGCCGACCTGGAGCGCGGAACGTGTGCGGGAACTCAGGCCGGATGGCGTGCTCGTCAGCAACGGGCCGGGCGATCCGGCAGCGGTAACCTATGCGGTCGAGCTGATTCGCGGTTTGCTGGGCAAGGCGCCGATGTTCGGGATCTGCCTGGGGCATCAACTCATCGCGCTGGCGCTGGGGGCGAAGAGCTTCAAGCTGAAATTCGGGCATCGCGGGGCGAACCAGCCGGTGCTCAATACCACCACGGGACGGGTGGAGATCACCTCGCAGAATCATGGGTTCGCCGTGGAAACCGCCTCGCTGGAGTCGGCGGGCGGAATGACCACGCACGTAAACCTCAACGATCGCACGTTGGAAGGATTCGTGCAGCGCGACGTGGCCGTGCTGGCCGTGCAATATCACCCGGAAGCGGGACCGGGTCCGCACGATGCGACCTATCTGTTCGACTGCTTTGCGACCATGATGGAGACCGGCCGCGCGCCGTCGGGTGCGGAGATGGCCGCTGCGCAGGCCGCGCTCCAGGAGCGAAGATCGGCAGCGGGGTAACAAACCGCGCGTTGGAAGGGATCGGTTGCCTTTGCGGCAGGGGGAGAGGATCGGCTGGCTCAGCGGCAAAACGTGCGGCGGCCGATGGGCGAATTCCTCGTCGTCAGCACAGCGCGGCGTAAGTGGCGGCGGCCAGGAAGACGATCTTCAGTTTGCGGCGGAAAAACCAATAAAGATCGGCGCGTATCATCGCTATCCCCTCCGGTTCGCCTGATCATCCCGACGGCCGATGACGGCGAGTGCTTCTGACCCATCTTTTCCGGGTCCCTCAGGCAAGTCAAATAACGCGTAAAGGGCCGATAAGCAGCGTCGTGGCTGCGTGCCCAACGGTCAGGCAATCCGGGCGATAATTGTTATTGACCCTTGGTCTCTGAATTTGCTACAGTGCAGATTGTGGTCGACCTGACGCCGAGAGCTTCCCATTTTCTGCGACGGGGCCGATCGTTTTCTTCCGCGGGCCCCGGCGGGCAATGCGCAAGCCCGCTCTGTGACCGGATTTCCGGAGTGCCGTGATGCCTGAACGCCGCTTGTCGTGCCCTGAACTCCTTGGCTGCGTCGTTGTTTTGCTGTTGGCATTCAATGGCGGCACCAATCGTTGCCTGGCCATTCCGGCGAGCCCGCATCCCGTGGAACTCACCCAGCCCGATGGCACCGCAATCACGTTGAACATTCGCGGCGACGAGTGGTTTCATTGGCACGAGGACCTCGACGGTTTCACCGTGGTGGTCGACCAGGGCCGTTATGTCTATGCAACGCTTGATGATCACGGACAGTTAACGCCGACCACGTGGGCAGTGGGGAAGGCGGACCCGCAGCAGATCGGGCTGGCACGCGGGATTCTGCCCACGCCCGAAGTCATGCAGGCGTTCTATGACACCGACCCGCGGCCGTCGGCCTTTCTCCCTGTCCGCGATGCGATCGAAGATGAAG
>CAZMVD010000176.1:0-6685 GCA_964569425.1 uncultured Phycisphaeraceae bacterium | reverse complement strand
CCACACCGTCGATGCCAAAGGGCAGCGAATCGACTATGCCTACGACGGCGCCAACCGCCTGCTTTCTGAGAACTACTTGGACGACGGCACACCTCTCAGCCTCCAACGGTCACCCGACGTGGTCTTTCACTACGACATGCCCGCCCCGGATTACCCCTGGCTGCGCAACACCTCCGGACAGCTCGCCTGGATCGAAGACCACACCGGTGCCGAATTCCGCGCCTACGACGCCCGCGGCCAACTCGAAACGGTAGTCAAACGGGTCGCGCAGCCGGACGGCTCCACGCACGATTTCGCAACCGTCATCCTCGCTGACAGCCTGGGGCGCGAATACCAGATGACCTACCCCGACGGCAGCACGGTACGGCGAAGCTACAACGCCCGCGGCCTGTTGCACGCCATCCCCGGCTTCGTCGATTCACTTACTTATGTCGCGTCCGGACAAAAGGAGAATCGCGCCTATCGGAACAGCACCACCACGTCGTACTCCTATGACCCACGCCTGCGCCTGACGCAAGTCCTCACGCAATCGGTCACCGGCGTCTTGCAGGATCTCGCTTATGCCCTCGACCAGGCCGACAACGTCGTCGCCATCCACGACGGCCGTTCCCTCCCACCCGGCGACCCGCGAAGCCAGACGGTCGCCTTCGATCTGGACAACTCTTACCGGTTACAGCGCGCCATCGGCGAAGGCTACGGCACCATCGAGTACGACTACGACCGCCTCGGCAACATGGTCCACCAAAGCAGTCCCGACATCAGCGATCCGCAGGTTGACATGGGCACCATGACCAGCGGCGGGTCGCTCGGCACGCTCGGCCGCGTGGGCCGCGCTCCGGGAGAGGCGCCCGGCCCGCACGCCCTCACGGCCGCCAATGGCGGAGCGGCCCCCCATTCGTTCGACTACGACGCCAACGGCAACATGACCGCCCATGGAAGCACCAGTTACGAATTCGACTTCAAGAACCGCCTGGGCAGCGTCGTCAACGGCGGGCCGGACATCCGTTACCTCTACGATCACAACGATCGCCGCGTCATCAAACGCGTCGACGGCGCCCAGACCACCTACATCAGCAGGGGAAGCGAAATCCGCGACGGCCGGATGTTGCACTACGTCTTCGCCGGTGACAACCGAGTGGCACATGTCGACGGAGCCCTCCCGCCGCCGCCTGCCGTGGTGCAGCGCATCCCCCTCGCCGCCGGCTGGAACTTGGTCAGCTTTCAGGTGGACCCCGGCGCGACCGACCCCACCCTGCTCCTGGCCGACCTGGCAATGAGCATAGACGCCGTGTTCGGCTTCGACGGCGCCGGCTTCTCCTCGTGGCGACCCGTTAGCGGCGGCGCGCTAACCCAATTGCTCCCCAATCATGGCTATTGGGTCCTGATGAGCGAACCCGCGGAGTGGACCCTCGAAGGACCGCTGAGCACCGCCCCGGTCGAAATCGCCGCCAACGCCTGGTCGTTGATCGGCCTGCCCGGCATGGCTCCCCGTAGCCTTGGCGACCTGAATAACGAACTGCCCTCCGCCCGCGCTGTGTGGGCCTACGCGGGCGATCTGCATGGCTGGCGGGTGATGAATTTCGATAGCCCCTTCTGGCTGAACACGCTGCACGCGACCGCCGCCGGTCTGGGGTACTGGGTCATGCCCGCTTCTTCGGCCCAGTTGACCCCGCCCCAACCGCCGTCGATGCCGCCGGTTTTCTATCATCCCGATCACCTCGGCTCCACCAACCTCACCACGGACATCGACGGGGCGGTGCTCACCGAAACGGCCTATTACCCCTTCGGCGCACTTCGCCACCAGACAAAACAGGCCGCAGTCTCTTCCACGCTTCCCGCCTACGGCTTCAGCGACAAGGAGCGCGATGCCGAATCCGGCCTGAACTACTTCGAAGCCCGATTCTGCGATACCAGCCTCTCCCGTTTCACCGCCGTCGATCCCACCATCGCCCTCGACCCCATGCGCTTCGCCCGGACCCCGCAGGCGCTCAACCTCTACGCCTACGCCGCCAACAACCCCATGCGCTACGTCGACCCCACCGGCCATGAGCCCACCCCCGCCCAACAGGCCAAACAGGAAAAGGTCAAGAGCGCCGGCAGTTTCTTCGACATCCTCGGCGGCGTGGTCGAGGCCACCAAGGACGCGGTTAAGTCCGCTGTGCCCAAGCCCACCCAGGCCGCTCCCTCACTGGTTCCGGTCGTCCCGCGCGCGGGTATGGGGGGCGCCTTTGCCAAGGTCGTCAAGTCCGCTACGCCCGTGCTCAGCACCGTCGGCCAGGGCGTCGGCGTGGTGACCGGCGCGCTCGGCGTCGCCGAAACCCTGCACGGCGTCGAGTCCAAGAACGACATCAGAATCATCGGCGGCCTTTCAGATGCCGCGGCGTCCCTTGTCGGCTTGGCCGGGGGAACGCTGGGGGCGGCCGGTGCAGGCGGTTACGCCATCGGCGGCCTCATCGCCCCCGTCATCGACAAGAACACCGGCCACTTCGAACGCTCCACGGCCAAAGGTCACGTGGCAGAATCGCTGATGACCAAAGCCACCGGAAACGAGACCATCGGTAAGGTCTTCGGCGCTGCCACCGCAGGCGTTGAGAGTGTCCTTCCCGGCCAATCCGACACAACCCTCGGCGTCCTGAAATGGCTCACCGATTAGTTTCCGCCCCCGAGCCGCGCTGTACCCCTGCCCCCAGCTTGCCGCGTTTCCCCGCGAAAAACCCGAAATGGCCTTACCGACCCGAAAATGCGGCCCTTGCCCAAAATCGCAACTGCCGGCGCGCCGAAGGAAGAAACCGGTGATTCGGTGGCCGGACGCATCAAACCCAACGGGGCTGTGCATCAAAGCCCAGGCGAGATACCGTCTTTAGAAAACGTCTCGCATTCAACCCCAACGGGGTTCTGGATCAAAGCCCAGGGTTGCGGCGCAGCCGCTACCCTGGGTTAATCGACCGCGTACCCCTACAACCCCAACGGGGTTGAGGCCGGCGCCCTCGCCGGGCACCAATCGGCCTCACCGAACCCGCCAGTCCTGCCGTGTTGCCCTTCGAGGCACCCTCTGTCCCTGGGCGGCAGGCCGAATCGACATTTCCCCGCGCGCCGCAAGAAGGCTTTCAGGTCTATCTTTCACTGAACACAAGGCGGGTGCGCACGGATCGATGCCTCCGGCGCGCCAAGGCCCATTCTGGGTGTTGAGGCCGGAGTCTGTAGAGTCCGCTCGTCACAGGATCAGACCGGGCCGCTTGCGCCTTGGAAAACTGGGAGATTCGAACATGTACCGAGAGTTCGCCATAGCATGGGGATTCTTGCTTGTGACCATCGCCGCCACCGCCGCCGATACCATCCCCGAGCCCGACCTCATCCTCTTCGGCCACGTCTGCCTGGCCTCCGGACCGGCCGCAGACACCGACAATGTCACCGTTACCGCCCGCGCCCTCGTGGACGGCCAGCTCCGCGACGTGGGGTTCTACCGCATGGGCGACGAGCCCGCCGCTTCCGATTGCCTCGGCCAGGCGGACTGTTATGTCCTCCGCATCAGGGTCGAAACAGTGCCCCCGGGTGCGACAGCCAGCGGCACGGCCGTCGTGCTGAACACCACCGCACCCAATTCAGTCGATGTGTTCGTCAAACAGGGTACCGCTCAGGAAGTTCTCGCCGCCACCATTCCGGTCGACAGCCGCGGTGTGATCCGCCGACTGGATCTTCGCGGCGCACCTATCTCGGCCGACATCGACAACAACGGCCAGACCAACCTGGCCGACCACACGCTGCTGCGCGCCGCCTGGACCGGCCCCGACGTCGGCACCACGCAGCCCTGCACGCGCACCGATATTAATCGCGACGGCCACGTAGACCTGCGCGACTATGCCGCACTCCAGAACGCATTCCTCGGTACCGGCGGATAGCGCTCCGATGAAGTAGACACCAAACCGCCGTGGAACCCCAAAGCGCTGCGGAACCGAAAAGCGCTTTGGAACCGACTCTCCAGCCGGTCGTTTCGGTTGTCGGCGTTTCGGTTTTCAGCTTTCGGCGTTATTACTTCGTGCCTACGTGGCTTCGCGCCTCCGTGCCTTTCTGTTCATTCCCTATTCGCTATTCTGCATTCTGAATTCGCCGCCGAAGTGCGAAGACGCCCGCGACTCCGATCAAGCCCGCGGTGACGAGGATCCCGGCCGCTCCGACCGTTGGCACCGGCGGGACGGGTTCGCGGAAGTCGTAGTCGATGATTTGAGAGCCGGCGGGGTCGGTGAAGGTGAAGCGGGTTCGCTCGTTGGCGGGGATGGGACGGTCGAGGACGATTTCCACGGTTGCCGAGTCGTCGGTGTCGGTGCGGCGGGTGGCGGCCACCACCGGGGTGACACCGCCGGTAACCTCCACCGCGACGTCATCAATAAACACGTAGTTCGGACTGTCGAAGGTCACGGTGAAGCGGTCGAACGGCGAAACGGCTTGCGAGTCAAGGTAGCCGTACGGCGGATCGGTGGCCACGATCGCTTCACCGAAGGCGATGGTGCCGTAGCGGACGAAGTCCCAGGCGTCTTCGATATTCGGCATCTTGTCGCCCGCACAGCCACCGCGCCCCCATAACTGAACGTGGTAGCCAGGAGGCGAATCGGAAAAACGTTCGACAAACAAATGCCCGTTGACGGCAATGCGGTAGTTGAAGCCGTCCAGGCTCTCAAAGCGATAGGTATGGTACTGGTTGAGCGCGAGTCCGGTGACCACCTCGTCGGCGCTGGCCGAAATAGCCGCATTGCCATACATGTAGGTTGGCGCCAAGGCACCGCCATACCGAACGGAAAAAGCACCGTCGCACGTCCAGAACACGCCGCCGAACGGGAAGTTGGATCGGTATCGCCATTCCACCCAGAAGGTGGCGGGGGGCTCTTCCAGCGCCTGGGTAACCCAACGATGGTAATTGGTCATGTTTCCCGGCACGGGCCAGCGCAGGATGAACGCGCCGCCTTCGACCGCCTCGGTACAGGGCGGATCGCAAGGATCGGCGATGATCCAACCTTCCGACGGGTCGTACGGCACCGTGTTGCCCTCGAACGAGTAGAGCAACCCGTCGGCGTACACGGCCCCGGTGACGAAACACCCGCCGGCAAGAAACGCGCCGACAGTATTCCACACGCGCGGTTGCATGACCGCCTCATTCTACCTTCCGCCTCCCGAAAACCGAATCGAAATCCTCGCCCGAAGGCGTGAGGCGTGGGGCGAGAGGCGTGAGCCGCAGCGAAAATGCTCGAACTCGCGCCGAAAAACGCCCAAACGCCGAAATCGGCAATCGGCAATCGGCCATTGCCGATCCGCATTCCGCAATGCGAAGTCCGCCAACTGCTGCACGTGTGTTTGCGGCACTGGCTCCGGCGCGGCCGGGCGGGTAGGGTGCGCATTCCGGCTGGGTCAAGGGCAGAATGATGGTCTCGTTTCGTGTGGAATGTCAGGACGGCGCGGCCCGCGCGGGGGTGCTCGAAACCGCCCACGGGGCGGTGGAAACACCGCTATTCATGCCCGTGGGCACGGCCGGCTCCGTCAAGGGGGTCACGCCCGCACAGCTTCTCGGCACAGGGGCGCGGATGATCCTGGCCAACACCTATCACCTGCAATTGCGTCCCGGCGCGGAGACGGTGGGGGGGCTCGGGGGGCTGCACCGCTTCATGGGCTGGGAGGGGCCGATCCTCACCGACAGCGGCGGCTACCAGGTCTTCTCGCTGGCGGAGATCAGCAAGATCGACGACGAGGGTGTCACCTTTCGCTCGCACGTGGACGGCGCGCTGCTGCGGCTCGATCCGCAAAGCGCCACATCGATCCAGAACACGCTGGGGGCCGATGTGGCCATGGTCTTCGACCAGTGCCCGCCGCTGCCGTGCGACCGGCAAACGCTGGAGACGGCCGTGGCACGATCGATCCGCTGGGCCGCGGCGTGCAAGCAGGCACACGCGCGGTCCGACCAGGGTCTGTTCGGCATCGTGCAGGGGGGGCTGGACGTGGCGCTGCGCGCGCAATGTGCGCGGGCGCTCATCGACATCGGCTTCGACGGCTACGCCATCGGCGGGCTTTCCGTGGGCGAATCGCACGCGGAAATGGTCGAGGTGCTCGGGCCGGTCGCGGCGTGGCTGCCCGCGGATCGGCCGCGGTACTTGATGGGCGTGGGTCGCCCGCGCGACATCGTGGCCGCGGTGCGCGCCGGCGTGGACATGTTCGATTGCGTGCTGCCCACGCGCAACGGGCGCAACAGCGAGGCGTTCACCGCCACGGGCATACTGAAGATGCGCAACGAATGCCACCGGCTGGACGACCGCCCGCTGGAGGAGGGGTGCGACTGCGAAACTTGCCGCCGCTTCTCCCGCGGGTATATTCGCCACCTGTTTCTGGCGGGCGAGATGTTGGGACCGACGCTCACGTCGATCCACAACCTGCGGCTATACCAGCGGCTCATGGCGCGGATTCGCGAGCTGACTGCGCAGGGGCGCCTTTCGACGATCGAAGAAGAGTTTCCGATCGCCGGCGCGGCGGTCGAAAGGGATGATCCATGTGTGACATGATCGTGGCATTAACCGGTGGTGTGCTGGCGGCGGTGGGGCAGTGGGGGGGCGCCGTGCTGGCCCAGGCGGCGCCGGCGGGTCCACCCGCGGGGCCGACCGGGCAGCCCTCGGCCGCGCCCTCGTTGTTTTTCTTCGCACTCATG
>CAZMVD010000175.1:0-7087 GCA_964569425.1 uncultured Phycisphaeraceae bacterium | reverse complement strand
GCGCCATGCCGCAGCCGGTCAACGGCGTCCGTGGCAAGACCCGCGGCACCCGCTAACGGTCCGATGCGCTAGACTTCCACCGTGTGACACCGATCACCGGCCGATATGGCGGTGAAGGTCGGCGACCTGGTATCATGTCAGCAAGGTAGACCTTCAGCCCAAGTAACGAGGAACTCGCACCCATGAAGCCGAACATTGATCGCAGGGGCCGGATCGCTCGTGCCCTATCCGGGCTGCTGTGCATCGCCGCCGGGGGCGGGTGCATGGTGTGGGCTTGGCCTGACTCGGTGCCCTGGCGCTGGACGATTGCCCTCGGCCTGCTCGCCGCGGGGCTGTTCCAGCTCTACGAGGCACGCAAGGGTTGGTGCATCGCGCGCGCGTGCGGCCTGAAGACGCCGATGTAGCGAAGCTGCCCGCCCGATCGACGCATGGACTTTTGGCATGGCTGCCCGTTGGAAAACTCGTGTGACAGGCATTCCAGGCCGACAGACCGGCTGGAAAGCCGGTCCCACAGCGCCGCTCGATTATGCGGACTTAGCCGATCGCGGTCCCGTTCCCGGCCGTTTCGGCCGAAACCTGCCGGCACTTTCCAATCCCGCTCGAATTGCCATACGATAAAGCCAACAGGGTTGTTTCCGTGAACCAGGAGCCGGCCGTACCATGGCCAATGCCAAGATCGAACCCGTGGGCGTGAACGAGCTGAACCTCGTCGCCGAGCTGTACAACCGCATCTTCAACCCGCCGCAGACGGAGGAGTTCTTTCGCCGGCGGTTTCGCGGGCGGCACAACGTGTGCATGATGGTCGCGATGGTCGAAGGCCAGCACGTCGGGCTGACCATCGGCTTTGAACTGATGCCCTCGACTTACTTTTCGTGGCTTTGCGGGATTCTGGCCGACTATCGCCGCCAGGGCATCGCCACGCAGCTCATGCAGGCGCAGGCCGCCTGGGCGCAGGACCACGACTATTCGATCCTCCGCTTCGAGTGCCAGAACCAGCACCGGCCGATGCTGCACGTGGCCATCACCGAGGGGTTCGACCTGGTGGGCATCCGCTGGGACACCGCCACGGCCGACAACGTGGTGATCTTCGAAAGAGACCTGCGTTAAGCGAACCTCGTATCGGCCCATGACGTGAGCGGGGCTTTTACGCTATAATGCCCGGCGCATGAAAGACGAACCAAACACCGTCGCCTATCGCAGCGGACACCCGTACGAACATGCGCGCATTCACGCCGCGGCCATTTATTGTTCCGACGGGCGCGTCGGCGAGCACTTCGACGATTTTCTGCACAACGGACTTTCGCTGCCGCGCTACGATCGGCTTGCGTTGCCCGGCGGCCCCGCCTGCCTGGCCGATCACCCGCAGGCGCACGTGCAGGCGCAGGGCGTGGTGGAGGAGCTGAAGTTCCTGGTCGAGGTGCACGGGCTCAAGCGCGTGGTGCTTATCGCGCATGAGGGGTGCGCGTTTTACTCCACGCGTTTGGAGCTGAAGGAGCGCCGGCTGGAGTTGCTGCAGCGGGCGGACCTGGTGCGGGCGGCAGCGTTCGTCCGCCGGGTTGGGGGCATTAATTCCGTGGATGCCTATTTCCTTCGCCGGGGGCCCGGTGCGATCACGTTTGAACACGTTGAGGTCTGACGCCCCGGCGGCGCGAGCGGCAGAGGGACGCTGATCGACTGCGGGCTCAGCTTTCCCAAGGCGCGCGGTAGGACATGCCCAGCGAGAGGATTCTCTGCACGAGTTGTTCGTAGGACACCCCGCCCTGGTGGGCCGATTCCGCGAAGTCCTCGCCGAAGGCCAATTGGGGGTTGGGGTTGGCCTCGAGCACATAAATGCGGCCGTCCTCGGTCAGGCGCATGTCGATGCGGGCGTAGCCCGAGAGGTTGAGCAGGCGATAGAGCCGCTTGCACAAACGGGCGATGCGCAGGCGTGTTTCGTCTGAAAGGTCGTTGGCGGCGCGCGTGACCACGCCGGTCTGTTTCTGGTATTTGTAATCCCATTTCACCTTCTGGGTGGCGATGTTCGCGGCGCCTTCGGGGAGGTTTTCGAAGTGCAACTCCCACACGGGCAGGGTGTCGAGGCGGCGGTTGCCGATCACACCGAGGTACAGTTCCCGACCCTCGATGTATTCCTCGGCGATGGCATCGGTGCCCAGTTGCTCGTGCACGAGGGTCACGCGTTCCTGGAGTTTTTCGTCGTTGGTGACGATCGACGCCTGGGAGATCCCGACCGAGCCGTGCTCCACCGTGGACTTGACCAGCAGGGGAAACGCGAGCCGCCGCGGCCGCCGCACCACCCGGCGCAACGGAAACACCGCAAACTGCGGGACGTGAATGCGATGGTAGGCGAGGATTTTCTTGGACAGCGCCTTATCGGCGGCGAGCATCAACCCCAGCGGGTTGCACCCGGTGTAGCGCTGGCGCATCAATTCCAGGTAGCCCACGATGTAATGGCTGTAGGCGCCGACGCCGCTGAATTCCTCCAGCAGGTTGAAGGCGATGTGCGGCTTCCACTTCTGGAGCGCCGCGCGAATGACACCGAGATCGTCGGTGACTCCCAGCGGGCGGACCTCGTGTCCGAGATTGCGCAGCGTGGCGGTTACGTCGAACTCGGTCTTGAAGGGGGCGATCTGCTCGTCGGTCAGCCCTTCGATGGTGTCGGGCGGCACGAACTGTTCGAGCATCAACACCAGAATGCGCAGTGTCCTCACGGGTTTCTCCCTGCCTGCGACAACCTGATTCGGCGTTTTACAAGGCCACGCGATGATAGCCCGCGTGCAGGTAGTTCATCGTCTGCACGGTGAGCAGAATCATGGCCTCCTGTTTCAGTTCGTGCTCCGGGCGTTCCACTTTCAAGCGCAACGCCTGGGTGCGGTCGATCATTTCCTGCAACACCTGGTCGATGGTGTACTGGTACGATCCCGTCCAGTAGGCGACCTTGCGGCGCAGCTCGGCGCGGATGCGCCGCAGAAACGCCGCCGCCGAGGGCGCCCGCGCATCGCCGGCAATCGTGGGAAATAAACGGTGCAGGTCGCGGTCGTAAAACTCGGGACGGTCTTCTCCGTAACTGGCGCGCTTGCTGCGGTAGTACTCGTTCAGGGTCATGCGCAAGCGCGCGACGGACTCCGGCCGGGCGCGGCTGGCGATCAACGGACGGGTGGGGCCGATCTCGTGCATGAGCTGGTCGACGTATTCCAGTTTGCGCAGCGCCGGCCAGCCTTTGTACTGTTTGCGCCAGGGCGACTTGGGCTTGAGCCAGACGGCGAAGGTCTCTGCGAAGTCCTCGGCGGGGTGCGCCTGCGCGTACCAGTAGTCCAGGTGCAGCACGAAGCTCTTGCTGTAGGGGCGCGGGCTGTAGTGTTCGGGATAGGGAACTGAATAGCGCCCGAACACGCGCTGCCATTCGCGGCGGCGGTGCAGGCGATAGGCGTTGTCAATCGCGTGTCCTGCTTCGTGCCGCAGGATTCGCATGCACCAGTCGCGCGTTCCGCCCTCTACTTCGAGCATCTGGCGTCGCTCCAGGAGCATGAGGCGCGGATGGGCGAGATAAAACGGGATGGCGATGCCCGGGACGCCGTCAGGCGTGAACCACTCGGTGGACAGCCAATAGTGCGGTCGAAAGAGGATGCCGCGCTGCGCCAGTTCGTCGTGGAGCCGGGCAATACATTCCTTCAGAAACGGACCGGAGGTGGTCAACCCCAGTTGGTTGAGCCGCTGATCGAGCAGTCGTTCATCGGGCCAGGTGGCCCAGCGCTGCCCCGCGGATTTGCGCCGGCGCATGGCGGTGGCCCGGCGGCGGGCGGCGGCGCGGGAGTTGATGGTCGATGGCCGACTCTTTTTGCGTCGCAGTGCCGTTACTCCTTGGTTGCGGGGGAAGTGTACTAGGCGACTCGTGCGGGCTCAAGCTTGTTGTACCCGCCGGCGCTCGACCTGCTCGCGCAGCGCCGGCGGCAGAAAGACGGCATCGAGTTCGGCTTCGGGGAGGGAGGCGAGGGCCGCGAGCGCGCCGTCCAGGCGGGTGATGGGGTCGTCGTTCTGATCGATGAAGAAGACGCGTTTGCCGCGCAGGGCGCACAGCCCTCCCCCGCCGCCGCCCAACGGCTCGAGGCGCGCGTCGATCCCCAGGCGGCTGAAGAGTTCCAGAACCGCGGTAAACTGGGTCGTTTCATCCGTCATGGGCCGCCTCTTTCAAGCGCCGGAACCGATCAGGCCGATATCGGTAGTCTATCAAGAATTAACGGCCAAGACAGCGATCTGCGAAACATGAGTACTTTGAACACGCCTCGTCGCAGCCGCACCGGGCACTCCGGCGAGGAACCGGCACGCACGACCAACATCGCAGCGGTGGAAGCGCAACTGGGTGCACTCCAGGCGATGCTGGACACCCTGCGGGCGCAGGTGCGCCAGGCGCAGCAGCTTGCGCACCTGGGAACCGCGGCGGCGACCATTGCCCACGAAGTCAACAACCTGCTGACACCGATCTACTCATACGCCAAGTACGCACTGGAAGCGGATGAGCCTGAGCTGTACCGCAAGGCACTGACGGTGACCTGTCGCAACGCGCAGATGCTGGTGGCGATGTCCGAGCGGGTGTTGTCGATATCGGCGGCCAAGCCGGCGGCGCCGCAGGCGGTGAAGGTGCGCGAGGCGGCGCTGCTCGCCGCGGAGAGTCTGTGTCGCGACGTCCGCAAGGACGGGTTGACGCTGGTGGTGGACGTCGACGACGAAATCGCCGTAACGGCCGATTCGCTGCACGTGCAACAGGTGTTTTTCAATTTGTTTCTCAACGCGCGGAGCGCCATGGCCCCGCAACACCAGGGGCGGCTGGAAGTGCGCGCGTGCCCAGCGAGCGGGCGAGTGCGGATCACGGTGCGTGACACGGGTCCGGGGATCGCGCCGGAGCTGCTGCCGCACATCTTCGACGCGCTGCAATCGAGCAAGCCTGTGACCAGCGAGGGTCCGCAACGCTGCGCGGGGCTGGGACTGGCCCTCTGTCGCGATCTGGTCACGGAAAACGGCGGCACCATTGCCGCGGACAGTGTGCCCGGCGTTGGCACTACGTTCACGATCGAGCTGCCGGCCGCCCCCACCCCGACCGGGCCGGTTATGCCGCCTGCCGCCCTGCTTGGTTCTGCCTGAGCGGGTGCCTAAAATAGGGGCATGGCCTCCCCTCAATCCCAGCCCTGGCGCTTCCGCAGCGACGTGGCGCGCATCGACGATTTTCGGTGCCCGCCCCACTCCGCCGGGTGTTCCGCGGAGGAGCAAAGCACGCGCAACAGCATCGTGTTTACGCGGCGCGGGATGTTCGTGCGCCACGTGGACGGCGACGACATTCTGGCCGACGCCAACCGCGTGCTCTTCTTCCGCGAGGACGAGTGCTATCACGTATCGCACCCGGTGCCCGGGGGCGATGATTGCACGGTGATCGAACTGCACCGGGAAGTTCTGGCCGAGTTGCTGGCGCGGCATGAGCCGCGGACGCGCGACGCGGCGCGGGTGACGTTTGCACGAACGCATGTTCCGGCCGATTCCGCATCGCTGTGGATGCAGCGGCGGCTGTTGAGCCGCGTCGCCACGGGTGCGGCGGGCGAGTCGCTGGCTATTGAAGAGAGCGCCATTCGGCTGGCGGATCACGTGCTGGCCTGTGGCGAGTCGAGGGCGGCGCGGCACGACGCCGTGCGAGACGAAACGCGGCGTGCGCACCGCGAGTGGGTCGACGGGGCGCGTACCTGGCTGGCGCGGACCTATGCCGCGCCGCAGTCGCTGGCGGAGATCGCGCGGGCGGTGCACTGCTCGCCCTATCACTTGTGCCGAATGTTCCGCCGGCTGAGCGGCATGACCATTCACCAATATCGCCATCGGTTACGGCTGCGCGCGGGGCTGGAGCGATTGGCGGAATCGCCGGGAGACCTTTCGGCGCTGGCCCTCGACCTGGGGTTTGACAGTCACAGCCATTTCACCAATGCCTTTCGAAGAGAATTCGGCCTGACGCCGTCGCAAGCGCGCCGGTCACTGTCGGTTCGCGGGATGCGGCAAATGAGCAGGGATTTGCAAGCCTGACGCGGCACAGCGGGGTATGCTTCGGCGGAGACGATCGGCGGCGCGGGCCGGCCGACGGGGAATTTCTGTGGAGAATTGCGATGAAGAAGTGCCCGGTGTGCGAATGGGACATCAAGAACGGCGGGGTGGAGGTCAAGGTCGGCAAGAAGAGTGTGTATGCCTGCTGCGAAGATTGCGCGCGGAAGATCCAGTCGGATCCGGCGCGGTATGCGGGGATTGCGCTGCCGAAGGCGAGCCGTTAGCCCTGCGAAAACGAACCGCCGGATCGGCCACGAAGGAGCATCAGCACCGGCTGGGCGGACGAGCCATCCGTCACGATCGGTGCGGGGCGGCGGGGCATGATCGGCGGCATTACAGCGTTTTTTGGGCCCGCGAAGAGGGTTTGGGGACTTCCTTCGGGCGGCGGAAGCGCTTGTTCGCAATTGCACAAAATGGGTTCGTTTTGTCAAGTTACTTTGCATGGTGCCACTACGTGGCACTTCTTGGGCGGGGCGGTTCAAGCGGACGGTGCGGAGGCAACCTGACGCCGGAGAGTAAAACATCAGGGGCGCGCGCTGGAGAGGGAGTGGGAAGAGATCGGGGGAGAATGGCGGATGGAAGGCAACAGGCAGCAGAAAAGGCGAGAGGCGTGGGGCGTGAGGCGAGAGGGGATGGCGGGAATTGCGGAGTGGGGATTGCGGATTGGGGAGTGGAAACCGGGAAGGCGTGAGGCGAGCGGCGTGAGGCGAGAGGAAAGGCAAGGGAGGATTGCGGAATGACGAAGGCTCGGGGGGCGGGAAAATCGTGTCGACTTCGGGTGACTTGGGCGGGACGTTGGTGTATACTTAGGATGGCCCGGCCAGTGGCCGGTTTCACGTAAAGATCGCCCAGGTCAACGACGGATCGGGCAACATGCTGCAGCAGTTCATTCATGGAACCCAGTACATCGACGAACTGGTGATGATGCGCGCCGCCGGAAGGGGTGACCTGTACGTGCACCAGGACGCGAATTGGAACGTGATCGCGCTCACCGACCTGGGCGGCAGCGTGG
>CAZMVD010000174.1:0-7121 GCA_964569425.1 uncultured Phycisphaeraceae bacterium | reverse complement strand
GCACCGGCCAACCACCGAATCCCGGACAGAATTGGTTGGAAACCGGTGCCACACTGTTGGCAGCCGGTGCCACGCTGGCGGCATCAGTTTCGGATGGTGAGTCGTTCACGCCAGGTGGAGTTTGGCCAGTTGCCACCGGCGGAGGTGGCTGCGGAATTCGGGGTCTTCGTAACGCCGCAGCCCTTTGAGCCAGGCGGCGACGTATCCGAACAGAATGCACAGGCCGCCGATGATCCAGGGGCGCTCGAACATACGATACGTGGCGATGGCCAACGCATAGAGCGGATGCGTACCCATGAAATACTGGCCGCGGCCCCAGCGTAGGCGGCCATGGAAGATGTTGCGGAAGGAGGAACCCATCGGGCGCAAGTGGATGAAGCGCAGTTCTTCGTCGCGGAAGCTCCGGGCGTTCCAGCCGTTCATGCGGCAGCGGTGGCAGTCGATGCCGTCCCACATGACCTCGTTGACGAAGCCGCCGATGGCGCGAAAACAGGCGGTGCGGTAGAGCTTGGTCTGCCCCTGGGAGAATTCGTCGCCGGTGCGTTCGGGGACAAGGCGGTCGCCGATACGGATCCACGATTTTCCGCTGGCGGTGCCGAGGCGCGGGTCGGCGGCAAAGTACTCAAATAGCCGTTCGAAATAGCGCGGGCCGAATTCGAGGTCGCCGTCGAGTTTGCATACGTATTCGTAGTCATCGAGGTTGACGAGCGAAAGTCCTTCGTTGAACGCCTCGACCACGCCGCCGCCGACCTTGCGTTCGCCGCGGTCGGTGCGGCGGTGGAGGCGGATCCAGTCGTGGGCAGCGGCGGCGGACTGGGCGATTGCCGGGGTGTTATCGCGCGAGCCGTCGTCGACGATGATCCAGAGGGCGGGACGGACGGTCTGGGCGACCATGGAGTTGATGGTGCGCTGGAGGTACGCGGCCTCGTCGCGGACCGGGGAAACGACCAAAAGGCTGGAAACTTGGGTGAGTGTCATGGATCAGGCACGGACGCTATGGGCGGCGGGTTCGGAAACTGGTGCGACCAGTTCCTCGCCGGCTTCGGCCAATTCCGCGGTGAAAATGGCGAGCAAATCGGCGACCGTTGCGCGCTGGTCGAAGTTCGCCTGGACGGCGCTGCGTCCGGCACGGGCGAATGTCTTGCGAAGGTTCGGAGCGCGGGCCAGTTCGACCATGGCTTCGGCAAGGAGGTCGGCGCGGCCGGGTGTCACCAATGTGCCGCTCTCGCCCGAAGCGACCAGTTCGGGGATTCCGCTGATGCGCGATGCGACGACGGGCAGGCCGCAGGCCATGGCCTCCATGAGGACGACGGGGAGACCCTCGGCGAGGCTGGGGAGGACGAAGATATCGGAGTTGTGATAGTGCTCGAGGATGCGGTCCTGACCGACGGCACCGGCGAAGGTGACAAAGTTTTCGAGTTTGAGGTCGCGGACCTGCTGTTCGAGCCTGGTACGCAGCGGGCCGTCGCCGACTAGGGTGAGGGTGGCGTCGATGCCGGCGCGGCGGACCTCGGCGAGGGCGGCGATGAGGAACGAGTGACCTTTCTCCGGACTGAGGCGGGCGACGGTAAGGAGGCGGACAGGACCGTCGGTCGGTCGGGCATCAGTCGGAGGCCGGAAATAGTCGGTGTCAATGCCGCAGTACACGCGGTGAATCCTGGGCCACTCATTGGGGTCGGCATGCAAGAGCGCCTGGGCGCGGCCGAAATCGGAGACGCAGATGACAAAGGCGGCGGAGCGGATTTTGTCGCGCAGGCCGGAGGTGATGGGGTCGGCGAAGTCGGACAGGCCGTGCAGGGTCATGCTCCAGGTGCCGCCGGACATCAGGGCGGCCAGCCGGGCGACGTTGGCGGCGACGTTGGCGAAGTGGGCGTGGACGTGGCGGATGCCGCGGCGGCGCAGCTCGGCGGCGAGGATGCCCGCTTCGGCGAAGTAGAAGAGGTGCCAGAGCGCGGCACGCAGGCCGAGCGGTCTCCGCCAGAGGGCGGTGCCCAAAGCGGTGAGGTAGCGGACCGGCGCGCGAAACATGGCCGAGCAGTGCGCTCCCAGCAACCGCAGCGGGCCGGCGGGCAGGATGGCGGCGGTGCGGCGGTCCTCCGCGCGATCTACTTCGGAAAGCAATTGCGACGTTGGCGTGCGGCGAACCGTGAACGTGTGCACGTCGATGCCGCCGCGGCGCAGGCCATCCACTTCGCGCAGCACGAAGGTGTGCGAGACGGCGGGGTAGCGGCTGCACAGGTAGGCGACTTTCACGACAAGAACCCGGCGCGTTGGCGGCGGAGGAAAACTCCGTCGGCCAGTCCGGTCAGCTCCAGTTCGAGCAGCGAGGAGGAGCATCGGCCGTTGCCGCGGGAAAGGCGATTCTGGCTGATGAACACGCGGCGTAGGCGCAGGGAGTCGGTTTGCGCGTTGTTCAGGCCGGGAATGGTGGTGACGGCGCAGTGGTATCCGGCGCGGCGCGCAGCGGCGATGGTGGCATCGTCGAAGTCGCCGTTGGGGTAGGCCAGGGAGTCGGGCTGCGTTCCGGTCAGTTCGGCGAGCGCTTTGCGCGACTCGTGCAGTTCTGCGGTCAGGTCGTCGCCACTCAGTTGGGGGAGGATCGGGTGCGTGCGGGTGTGGGAGCCGATTTCGTGGCCGTCGGCAGCGAGGGCGCGGACCTCGTCGGCGGTCATCAGGCGATCGGCGGCGGCGTCGAGGGGGCCGGATTCTCCGGCCGCGGCGGCGATGCGCTCGACGACGGCGGCGCGGACGTCGGGTGCAAGGGACTTGGCCGCATGGACGACGCTGGAAACGCTCAGACCGTGGCGATGGCGGAAGTGCTCGGCGATCCACTGGCCGGGTGCGTCGTCGAGGGCGGGGCGTTTGGCGAGCGATGCGGACGGGGTCTGGGCGAGGCGCTGGGCGGCGCGGGCGAGGGTGTCGTACCAAGTCAAGGTTGAGTTGCCGATCAAGGAAGTGACCAAAAAGAAGGTTGCGCGTACGCCGTGATCGCTAAGAACGGAACGTGCGTGCGTGTGATTGTCCCAATAGCCGTCGTCAAAGGTGAAGCTCAACAAAGGACGCGAGCGTGGGCTTTGGCTGTGCAGTCGATCCATGGCTTCGCGCAGCGGCAAACAATCGTAATGCCGCGCGGCCAGGGCGACCTGTTCGGCGAAGGCGTCGGGGGTGACGGCCAGATCGGGAACGAAGTAGGCGGCGCGGGCATCGGCCGGGAGCACTCGGTGGTAGCACAGGATGACGAGCGAGCGGCGGCGAAGGCGGCGCAAGAGTCGCAACATTCCGGTCGCCGCGACACCACCGGCCACCAGGTTTCGCGCCAGGTGTTTCATGGTCGCCGTTTCGCCTGTCGCGCATGAATGGTCACCGGTACTCGATGAGCGGCTTTGGGGTTCGCTTGAACAGGCGGCGGCGCCAGTAGTCGAACTCGCCGAGGGTGATCGGGAGCTTGGCGAGGTAGTGATGCACGGCGTAGAGCCAGGCACTGGGCAACGAGCCCACGCGGCGGCGCAGGCGGAGCGCATTGCGTGTGATTAACACCGAGAGTAATGCCATCCACGCGACGATCGGCCAGGGGGACCAGGACAGAAACGTGCCCAGCAGCGCCGCGGCGGCCAGAAGGATGTGCAAGGGATCGCGCCAGCGTTCGCGGTTCCAGTGGATGTCGGGGTAACGAGCGCCGACTTCGGCGTAGGCATGGCCGGTGCGAGTGCAGCGGCGCCAATACTGGGCGAAGCGGGTCATGTTCATGTCGTGCCGGGTCATGGGGGCGTCGAGTGCGAGAATGATCATGCCCAGGCCGCGGCGGATGCGGTAGCAAAGGTCGGGCTCCTCGCCGGCGATGAGGGTTTCGTCGAAGCCGTTGGTGCGTTCGAGCACCTCGCGGCGGAAGAGAGCGTCGCCGGCGCAGTGGTGAGCGGGGCCGGGGGGAACGTACCAGTCGTGGTGAGTCCAGAAGTTGTAGATGGTGGCGCGGGGGGCGATTTCGGTGCGCTGGCCGAAAACGCAGGCGACGGCGGGGTCGGCCAGGACGGGCACGGCGGTACGAAACCAGGCGGGGTGGACGATGGTGTCGCCGTCGAAGAAGTGCACGAGGTCGTGCGTGGCGGCGCGGAAGCCGGCGTTGCGTGCGGCGGCGGCGCAGGGGCGTTCGGGGTTGATGCGGATGACGCGGGCGGCGAAGCGCTCGGCGTTGGCGCAGCTTGCGTCGGTGGAGTTGGTGTCGACATAGATCAACTCGAGGCGATCGGGGTCGTATTCGGCGGCGCGGAGGGATTCGAGGCAGCGCACGAGGCGGTCGCCTTCGTTGCGGCCGATGACGACGACGCTGATGGGCAAGAGGTCCGTCGTGTACATCGCGGTCAGGGGTATCGGTTATTCCGCGCGGGCTGCCCTTGACGCTTCGCGTAAAGGGGAGCAAGCCCGCGGCTCGATTGCGGGGTTGGATGGAAACTCATCGTTCTTCGCCGAGGTAGGGATTGACAAACAAAGGGAACGGGCGGCAGCGCTGCGGGCCGGCGAGAAGGCGGCACAGGGCGCTCCAGCCGGCGCGCGGCAGGCGGCGGGCGGTGCGCCAGTAGAGCACCATCATGAGTTTCTTTTCCATGACATCCACGGCGGGCTGGTTGGTGCCGATGAGCTTGGCTTTCAGGAAAAGGGCCGTGCAAGCGGCCAGATGGAGCGCTTCGACGAACATAGCGTAGAGGACGCCGTGATGCTTGACGAAGTAGCGCACGCGGCTGTTGCGTTCGACGGTCATGTATTTGATGCGGGCCTCGGGGCGGGGGTTCGACTGGGGCTCGCTCTGGCGGTCGAGGTGCATGATGCGGCCGGCGGGCGTATACCAGACTTCGTAGCCGGCTTTCTTGATGCGGTGGCACCAGTCGACCTCGTCGTAGGTGAGGAAGAAATAGGGGTCGATGGGGCCGACGCGTTCGAGGAGTTCCCGGCGGATCATGAGGGCGGCGCCGGAGACCCAGTCGACCTGGCGTTCGCTTTCGCCGTCCCAGAAGGTGAGGTTGAAGCGGCCGCAGCGGGGGCTGTGCGGGCGGCGCCAGGCGAATCCGCTGTAAGTCATGAAGTAGGTTGTCAGCGTGGGGAAGGAGCGGGCGGAAATCTGGCGCGAGCCGTCGGGGTTGAGGAGCTTGCAGCCAACGACGCCGGCGCGGGGGTGGTCGTCGAGGAAGCGAACCATGGCGGCTAGGGCGCAAACTTCCGTGACGGTGTCCGGGTTGAGCAGCAGGATGTAGCGGCCCTGGCAAAGAGGGAATGCGCGGTTGTTGGCCTCGGCAAAGCCGAGGTTGGCGCGGTTTTCGAGGATGCGGATTTCGGGGAAGCGCTCCTGCACCCAGGCGAGCGAGCCGTCGGTGCTGCCGTTGTCGCTGAGGATGACTTCGGCGGGGAGGCCGGCGAGGGCGCGGCGCGCGGCGGGCAGGCAATTCTCCAGCACGCGAAGGTTGTTGAAGTTGACGATGACGACGGAGAGATCGGTCATGGACGATTGATGATCAGCTGGGCTAAATAGGGTTGTGAATGGCGAATGGCGAATCGAGAATGGCGAATGAACTGCGTAAGGCGATGCGAATCCTGAAAGTCATTCGGCGGAGCCAAGGATTTCGGTGGCGTATTGGCGCACGCGCTCGGTGATGGAGCCGAAACGGGCGGCGCAACAGGCGGGTGGTCCGCGCGGGCCGCACATGACACCAAGCGTCAAGGGGAGCGCAGCCCGCGGCTGGATGACCGGCTGGAAAGCCGGTCCCACAGCGATTGTCAGTCCCACAGGGATTGCCGGTTCCGCAGCGCTGGCCGGTTCCATAGCGCCTGGGACCTTCACTGCGCTTGCCGGTCTCAAAACTAGCGGAAATCCGCCCTACCGTCCCTGAAATGCCAGCGAACATTGACTTCTATTTGGCGATGATCTGCCAGGGGTTGTGGCCGATGAGGTTGTCGAAGTGGTTGGGGGAGACCCGCACCTCGTCGGGGTTGCCCTGGCGATATTCGTGGCTGGCGGTGCTGCACATGAGGGTGTCGGGTTCGAGGCTCATCCAGCCGTGGTAGACGCCGGGAGGCACGACGACCAGGCTGGGGGTGCGGCCGCTGCCCACCAGGATGTCGAACTTGCGATAGGTGGGGCTGTTTTCGCGGTCGTCGACAAGCACGAACTTGGCGGAGCCGTGGACAATGCAGAACCAGTCGTGCAGTTCCTCGTGCTTATGGTAGGCCCGCGTGACCATCGCGATGCGGTCGCCGACCATGTAGACTTGACCGAACTTGGTCACAAACGGGTCGCTGCCGTGGATGACCTCATAGAGGTAGCCGCGGTCGTCCTCGTGAACCTTGAGGAAAATCTGCTGAACGTCGTGGATGTTCATGGGGACCAAGATCCTTTCAAAAAGAATGACGAATCAAGAATGGCGAATGGCGAATCAAGAATGGCGAATGGGGAATCACGAATGGCGAATCGACTACCGCCCCAGCGCGCGTTTTTCGTCGAGGTAGGCGCGGAGGGCCTCGCGCCAGGGGCGCATGGGGGGCACGCCCAGTGCGGACAGGCGTTGCGTTCCCAGTCGAGAGTAACTCGGGCGGCGCGCCTTGGCGGGGAAGGCGTCGGAATTAACGGGGGCGATGGGGTGGTCCACGCCGGCCAGCTCGAGGGTCGCTTTGGCAAATTCGAACCAGGTGCAGCCGTCGTCGTTGGCCACGTGCACGGTGCCGGTGGCGTTGCGTTCCAGAAGCGTGATCACCGTACGCACCAGGTCGAGCGTGTAGGTCGGTGACATGTACTGGTCATTGACCACGCGGAGCGGCTCGCCGGCTGTGGCGCGGCGGAGAATCATCTCGGGGAAGGTCCACCCCTTCTTGCTGGTCACCACGCCGAAGAGGCTGCTGGCGCGGACAATCAGGTGATTGTCGGTCGCCACGCGGACCAGTTGCTCGCCCGCAACCTTGCTGGCGCCGTAGACGTTCAGCGGGCCGACGGGGTCGCTTTCGAGGTAGGCAGCACGACGGTCTTTTTCGATGCCGAAGACGTAATCCCAGCTGAAGAAGACCACCTTGCGCCCCCTGGCCGAGGCGGCCTTGGCCGCGTGGTAAGCGCCCAGCGCGTTGACCGCGAAGGCCTTGGC
>CAZMVD010000173.1:0-7170 GCA_964569425.1 uncultured Phycisphaeraceae bacterium | reverse complement strand
CCGTGCGCGAGGGCTTGGGCGACTTCGCCGCGCCGGAAGTCTCTGACTCGGCCCCGAAAACGGAATCGATCCGGAACGGCTCGGGCAAGTGAACGCTGCGTACCGACAAGCACCGTTCCAAGTCGCACACCCGATACCGCACCCTTTTCCCGACCCGAACGAAGGGTAGCGAATACGGGCTGCTGGACGCCTATGCCGCGGGGGTTTGCGGGCGAAGACCAAGTAATGCTGCTGGAGAATCGCCACCTTCTCCGCCACCCTGAAATGCCGCCACTGTATCCTGTTGCCCATGTCGTTTTCCTCCGTTGGGGTCCACCCTACCCCGCACGGCGGAATACTCCAATTCCGACTGAGGCATCACAAACGGTCCACCACGCCTCGTAGCGGTTCCCCGCCTTGTCCGCTGGTCCACCGGGTAAAGACATGGGACCATTTTGGCGGCAAGGCAGGTGAAAGAGAAGCGCGATCAAGCCCGGATGGAGGTCTAACAGTCCTCTCGACCGAGAAGCGACGCCGCCACTGCACATGGCCCGGACATAGGGCCTATCGCCGCAGTGGTTTGATGATGCCAAAAACGCACACAACGACTCCATTCCTGTTCCCGAGAACCGACAGACTACGCTCATGGACTCACAGAGCGCAGAGTAGCACCGGCGTCCTGCCTGCGATCGGCCAAACGCCGGTGCTGTGGGAAGAGAATACCTGATCACTTCCTTGTGAGGGCGATGGAGGCATCCCTCACGACCTGCGGCACATCGTCAGGTAGTTTCGATCCGATTGGCAAACGCGAGTTTGCCGACGATCATGAGCATCAGCGCCAGGACCACCAGTCCCCACTCCGAAACGGTTGGTATGGCCCCGACGCACTCCGGTGCAAACAGACCGTCATCCACGCCGGCGCAAAGGTCGCAGGGATCGGCCACCCCGTCGGCGTCGCTATCGCTATCACAGTTGGTGTCCGCTGCTACGAAAGTGCCACCGAGCGTCGTGCAAGTTCCAGCCTGAACGTCATCATTGCAACCGCCAGGCAAGCAGCAGGCGCCGCACAATCCGTTGATCGGATGATCGCAAGTGCCGCCGCCGTCGCACACGTCTTCGGTGCATTCGTTGCCGTCATCTGTACAGGGGGTCCCTTGACCCGCATAGCCATTGACCGGGCAGTCGGCGGCGCTGCCGGTACAGAATTCAGCAACGTCACATTCGTCCGCAGCAGGTCGACAGACGGTGGTGTCGGGTGCGAAACCATCCGCCGGACAAAGCGGATCGTTGCCGGTGCAGAATTCGGCGAGATCGCAGTCACCCGCAGATGAACGACATTCCAGTGTGTCCGGCTCGAATGCGTCGGTCGGGCAGACGGGATCGTTTCCGGTGCAAAACTCGGCCACATCGCAGTGGCCGGCCGCCGGGCGACACTCCAAGGAGTTGGGCTCGAACGCGTCGGGCGGACAAGCGGGATTCATGCCGTCACAGAATTCCGCCGGATCGCAATCGCCCGCGCTTGCGCGGCACTCGAAACCCGCGACGGCCAACCCGTCGAGCGGACAATCAGCACTGGCGCCAGTACAGGCCTCGCCGGCGTCACAGAGATCCGACGCGGCGCGGCAAGTCGTCCCAGCGGCGGCAAACTGACAGGTTTGCGTGCAACAATCGCCGCCGTCGCAGTCCTCGCCGGCTTCGACGATGCCGTTACCGCACACCGCGCAGTTGTTGGCAACGCCCGGTGTGTCCTGGGCCCCGATCGGACCGAAAAGTCCAATGATGAACGGGCCAACGACATCTGGGCATCGCACTGCAAGCCCTGGCGTAAAGGTGCCTTCGGGCCCGACAACCGGAGGACCGTAATGACATTCGGTCGCCACCGGTGGGTTTTCTTCCCTGATCAAGGCGATGCGGTCCAACTCGCCGAGCCACGGCATTGAGTCGAGCACGCAATCGTCGTTGAGATCCAGATCATTGCCGTTCGCGCCCAGGAATCCCGCGACCAACAGGTGGGTCACGTTGTCACTGTTTTCAAAGTTGAGGCCGTTTGACGCCCCACTGAGAATCAAGTCCGGCGCCCCTCCGAGGGTAAACGTATCTTCGACTGCCAAGAAGTAGCCGTCGGCCGGTATGGAGAGGCCGTTGAGGGACACCACGGCCTCGATCACGCCGCTCCCGCCTACGCCATCGCCAATCACAAGGTAGGTTAGCCCGTCAAGTGAAGCGCCTGCCGGTCCGAAGAGCTCGAAAAACTCATCGTCGTCCGCACCGGGTTGATCGATACGGATTTCGTTGATGATAATCGGCGCGCCGGGCGGGCATTGCCCCGCACAGATCGAACCGTCACCTTGGTATGCGCCGCCCGCGTCGGCGCACTCGATCGCGGTCAGGTCTGTACCACAGAAACCGGCCGCGCAGCAGGCACCGGTAGGGCCCTGGCACGGCGGATTGATGGACTGGCAATCGGAAGGGCTTCCACCCCATCGCCCGCCGCCGTTGATGCAGACCGCCTCTTCGACCCCGTTGGTACAATCGCCCGTCGCATCGATGCAACAGGCTCCTGTGGGCACTACGGGACAACTCACGTTCGAGGCATTGGGCGTGGGCAGCAGTGCAACGAATGAACTCGTGTTGCGAGGTCCGCCAGCCCCATCCGGGCAACGTTGTATCGAATGGTTGGCGGAATCCCCGCCGCCGCCCTCGTTAATCTGGGGCTCGCCGACATTGAGGAGAACGAGCAACCCGGCGTCATCGGCATCGTCCGTGTCATAGACGACGGCGTCGATCAGGTTAACGGTCGTCACCGGGGTGTTGGTCGGGAAATCGACGCCGTCGGCCGCGTACAGCGCAACAGCATCGGCCCCGTTTTGAAGAAGATTGTTAGCGAATATCAGGCTCGCGCCGGGCACGGCCGCATTCCCCAGCGTGAAGAAGCCGAATGCATCGGTTGTGAACCCGTCGAGGTCGAACGATGCGTAGGAGAGATCGTTGCTTCCGTTGAAAAATACGACCACAAGTCCATCCAAGGGTGTGAACCCGACGCCCCCATCGTACAGTTCCACGAATTCCAACATGTCGGTCCCCGGCGTATCCGAGTCCACTTCGTTAATGAGCACCTGACCGTTGGCCGATGTCGTCGCGGCCAGCGCCATCAGGCACCATCCTCCAAACATGCCCAAGCACCGGTACCATGGTTTCGTTCCATCCCTTCCGGACATTTTGCACCTCCTTCGGAATTCTACTTTGCGATGCTGCGTGCACCCCGCCGGCACACACCTGCCCACACGTCCTCTATAGCCGGAGGGAATCAGACGATGATGAGCCGGAAATAAAACTTCCGTTAATCGTGAAGTGGCTGGATGATCGCACCGCCAATTCCTTGCGATCGGTGAACGTGATTGCATGGCCGTGTGGTCAGGCGGGCGTCCATTCGAATGATGGTTGTATGCCGAGGATTCAAGGTCGAATCGACAACACGAGCGGGTTGTGATCGGAGCCGGAGGCTTCCACCGAACCATCGAGTATGCGCAGTGTTCCGGGTATGTATTGGTCGCGCAGCGCGGGCGTAAGAAGAAGGAAGTCGATCATGGAGCGGTAAGGGTCCTTGTTGTAGGTAATGCGACGTTCGGTCGGCAACTCGTCGAGGGGCATAGCCAGCGCCGTGGCGCCCTCGCCTACGATGGTGCGCAAGGTGGCGCTGTCCCAAGTGTCGTTGAAGTCACCGCAGACAATTAAGCGTGCATCCGGGCTCTGCCGAAACCGTTGATCAAGCAATGCGCGAACCAGTCGGGCTTCACCCATTCGTATGCTCTCGGCATGTTCGCGACCATCGTAATTGCTCTTGAGGTGAAGGACCCAGACTTCGAGGGGGGCCGCATCTTCCGGCCACAACTCGACAGCAAGGAGATCACGCCGAAACTGCTGAGTGGAGCCGTCCGCGCCGGGACGTCGGATATGGCGATGAGAGATTACGGTACCCACCGGCACCCGGGAAACGAGACCCACGCCGCTACCGCGGGTGTCATTGCCCGGCACTGCCACCACGTACTGGTAACCCATGTCCGACAGGAACACCTCGAGGAAACGACGCAGGTACCCTTCCGACTCTACTTCCTGCAAGGCCACCACGTCGGCATCCAGGGCGCGGATGGTCTGGGCCAGACGTTCAAGCTGGTGTCTGGGTTTCGGGGGTGTGGTCTCGTCAAAGGTATAGGGGTCATCGACGTCATCGAACAGGTTAAGGACATTAAATGAGGCGATGGTCAGGCGATCCTGTGCGGCGCGTTTCACCGCCACGGGTTCCACAGGCGGCGGGAGTTTGTCGAGAACAGCGATCTGTGTTGGATGGCGGACCACGATTTGTGGCTTGCCCGCATAGCGGGTCACGAAGCCGCGAATCTGCACTGTCTTCCCGACGTACAGCGATTCCAAGCTGCCTGGGAAGTCCGCGAGGTTTTCCTCGAAAACCACGCCGCGGAAGCGCCGTTCGGTCGATGGATCGAACTCCAGAAAGTGGACGCGGCCCGCGCGACCGGTTTCCGTCACGACGCCCGCCACGAAAGCAATGCGACCCACCGCACTCTCGGCCTGATTCCACAATACGCGGGGGCGACCCTCATCCGGATCGATCGGCGGTGCGGAACGCACGCCGCCTGCGCTGGCCAGCAGCCCGGTCAAGACAACGATCCAACGGCAATCCATCGTCTGCTCACTCCACAGTGATTTTAGGTCGCTCCGCATACGTAATGGCCAAGCCCCTTGGATCCGCCCTGCCCTCAAGGACAGACGGGACAGTTCTCAGGATCCATCTCGAACGGGTACGGTTCGCCCTGGAATGCCTTAATCAGCAGGAATATGTCAGCAATGTTCGCAATCCCGTTCAAACAGGGATCTTGCGTGCTAACTGACTGAACGTCCACCACGCTTACGTGCGGAGCGCCGGGCACACCTTGAAACAGCTGAAGGGCGGCCAAAAAGTCATTGGTGTTAACCAGCCCGTTGGGCGGGGACCAGTTGGTGCCGTCAAAGGCACCGACGGTATCGCCCCAGAATTTCGGAACTGGCCGGTCGATGGTGACGACGATGAGCGGCTCCGCCGAAACGCAGCTCCCCACCCAGCTGGTAACTTCGTAGACCGCAACGGGAACAATCCCGCACCCTCCGACATGAACGACCGGTTCGGACCACACTCTTACAACGGAATCAGCTACAATCCCAGCAAGGTCGTTGCCGGCCGGGATGCCCACCCATCCCAAATCGTCGTTTCCGGGGAATGTGCGCCGCACCTGAAACGCATAGGGCGTCACAGTGCCCGGCGGAACAAACGAAAGATATCGGTTCTTCCGCCATTCGCCGCCGCCCACCAGTTGTGGCGCCTCGGGTGCCACGTCCGGTGCTCCGCAGCCACACTGCCCGGGCGCCGTCTTGTTCGGGTCGTTCGGGCATTCGTCGAGGCAGTCTGGCGTGCTGTCGCCGTCGGAGTCGTCGTCAGGCGTGCCGCAACCGCAGAGGCCGGGCGCAATTTTAGCGGGATCGTTCGGGCACTCATCAAGGCAATCGGGCGTACCGTCGCTGTCCGAATCTGTTTCGGGAATACCACAGCCACAAAGACCAGGTTCGATTTTGGTCTCGTCGAGGGGGCATCCATCGCAATCGTCAATGACGCCGTCGCCATCCGTGTCAGGCTCTTGATCATCAGGAACGCCGTTGTCGTTGCAATCGGGGGCCACGAATATGAAATCCGCAATTACCGGCCGATGATCCGAAGCGACGCCGCTGGCCGTGCTGGGCGCGGGAAAGCCGCTCAATTCGGGCGGAAGTGCACCTCCCGGCGTGCCCGATGTGTTGAATATGAACGCGCGACGCAGTTCGATGATGCTATCCTGCCAGGCAAGATAGTCGAGCTTGGACGAAGAACCAAAGGTTGCCCGGCTGCCGGTAAACACGTGCGTTGCGGCATCGTAGATCATGTCTGTGCGATCACGATCCGTACCGTCGCTACCGCCGGACATTGCTGCCGCAGTAAGCCACTCGGCAGGTCCGCGGCGACCGTTGGTCGCTTCGTCTTCATTCCAGTCGCCGCCGAGAATCACCGGCGTGAGTGGATCGAGAATTGAAGTAACCGGCGGGCTGTCGAGAATCTTACCGTTGGGGTCGGGCGTCCCGGTCCCTGCGCCGTTGAGCAGGTAATCAACCCAGTACGCCACGTTCTGCGCTGCTTCCAGGCGATCGGCCAGATCCGAAGATGAGCCGCCGGCTTTCAAGTGGCCCGCGCCTACGACCAGATCGCCGTCGTAGTCTGCGTCGGGCAAGTCCAATTCCACGAAGGGAAAACCGCGGATTCCGCCATTCCCTCCGGGGGCGTACTCATCTCCCAGAATCAAATGGATATCGTTCAAGACGCTGCGCCCATCGCCGTTCAGATCTGCGAACGGAAACCGGCTCAGGATGACATTGCGATTAAACCCGTCGTTTGAATTGCTGACGAATACAAATGGCAGGTCGTAGTTCGGCGCATACTTTTGAACATACGCGGTGACCGGCGGGTTGCCGGGGAGAAACGGGTCTCCTCCACCGCCCAGGAACAACTGAAGCGTTGTGGAAAGTGCCGAGACGGAATCGACTCCAGCGCCGGTTCCATTGCCGCTATTGTCACCGGCTTCCTGGAGAAGCAACACGTCTGGACGCAGGGCGGCGACGATGCGTGCCAGCGCGGTCCAGTTGTTCAGGCCCTCGCTCTTGGCGTTGGTGCTGCAAACTCCGTCCTTGACGTTCCAGGTCATCACACGAATATCGCGATCGTCCGACTTGCCCCACTGCGCGTTAGCGGGGTCCCATTGTGCGGCCGCGGGGAGAGCCAGGGCGCACACTTTGAATACGGCAACCGTGGCCCATAGTCGACCAGTCCGCTGTCGCGTCCAGGAGCCGGATTTAATCATTCTGATGATTCTCTTTTGCAGTCGCCCTGGTTTCGCCGACTCACTTTGTCGGCTCCACGGTTCGGGCCGGCTCCAGGTCCATGTAATCGGGGCGAGCAAATGTAGCGTCCCGCTCCGTTTCAACCTGTGGCCGACGCGGGCGTCGGTTGACGTCGCCGCGCCGGCCTATGAATCCCTCTCAGAGTCACCGGAACTGATCCAATTCTGTCCGGGACTTTTGGTTCGACGATTTAACACAATCTTAACTTGCGCC
>CAZMVD010000172.1:0-7287 GCA_964569425.1 uncultured Phycisphaeraceae bacterium | reverse complement strand
GTTCTTGTCCACCGTAAAGGAGATGAGGTCGGTGCCGATCCGGCAGTAATTGAGCAGCGTATTGCCCTTGGCAGCCGCACCGTAGGCGGCGACGCGCTTGCCCGAGGCGCGCAGGGCGCGCAGCAGCTTGGTCAGGTCGGTGCGGCTGCCGGCCACGTCCTCGGCAAAACGACGATAGCGCTGCGGGTCGGTGAATCCAAAGGCGCGCTCTTTGTCCATCCACGTCGCGCTCGCCGGGTCCACTTCCGGCATGTCCGTGCGCGGCAAACCGGCGCGCAGCCGCAGCGATCCACCATGAATGGGCACATGATCGATGCGCTGCACCGCCAACTGAGCTTCGCGACAGAGGCGCACCAGCGCCGTGACCGAAAAGTAGCACAAGTGCTCGTGGTAAATGGTGTCGTATTCCAATCGGTCCAGCAGATCGCCGAGGTAGGGAACCTCAACGAACACCGCGCCGTCGTCCGCCAGCAGCGTGCGGCAGCCGCGCAGAAAGTCAACGGTGTCGTCCACGTGCGCCAGCACGTTGTTGGCAATGACCGCGCGGGCCGGACCCAATTCCGCGCGCAGAGCGGCAGCCGTGGACTGGTTGAAGAAGTCGGTGCGTGTTTCCACTCCGGCGGCACGCGCCTGCTCCGCGATGTTCACCGCGGGTTCAACGCCCAGGGTGCGCACCCCGTACGGTTGAAAGCAGCGCAGCAGGCTGCCGTCGTTGCTGGCCGCCTCGACCACGAGGTCTCCCGCGGCAAGCCCCAGTGACTCCACCACGGCACGAGCGTAATTCACGTAATGCGCCGCGATGGTATCCGAGGTGCGCGAGACATAGATGTAATGGCGAAACAGCACCTCGGGATCGATCACGTCAGGTGTCTGGACCAGGGAACAGTCGCGGCACAGGCAGACATCCAGCGGAAACGCCGGCTCCGCCGCGAACTCGTCCTCCGAGCGCAGAAACGCGTTGGCCAACGGCATCGGCCCCAGTGAAAGGAACAACTCCAGGCGATCGCCGCCGCAGATGCGGCATGTCGTTCGACGGTGGTAACTCACGGCGAACTCCTCGCTTCGGTCACGTCCCGTGGTGAGCCCGGCGGCGCGGTCGCCGGCTCCACCCGCCCGGCATCACCGAATCTATAGCGCAACAGATTCAAGAAGAACTCCCAGCAGGTGCTGGGGCGGACGTTGGATTTCCCGCCGGTTCGCATCATGGCCATGACGTTCAGTTCCAGCACCTCCAGCCCTAGCCGCTTGGCCTTGATCATGATCTCGGCATCGAGGAACCAGTCCTTGGATTGCAGTCTCATGCGGTCCAGGTAAGTTCGGGGCATGATCTTGGGATTGCCGTTGACGTCGATGGAACCCAGCCCGCCGAACAACAAGGCGGTGAAGACGTTGTAGGCGATGGAGGTCACCTTGCGGCGCAGCCCGTCCATGCGGAAACGCCGCCTCACCTTCACCAGGCGCGGTCCTTTAGAGCGTGCCGCGACGTCAAAGAGTTTGACCACGTCCACCGCCTCCACTTGTCCGTCGGCGCAAATCAGCCCCACCCAGGGCGCGGTGCACAAGGGCAGCCCGCTCAGAATGCCGAAGCCATATCCCTGGTTCACCGCGACGCGCGTGGAAACCACCTCGGGGTGCCGCTCGGCCAGATCGCGAAGGATCTCCCCGGTTCGGTCGGATGAACCGTTGTCCACGGCAATCAACTCCAACCGATGCCCGGCACTCGCAAAGGCCCCGAGCAATTGCCGGACCGTTTCGGCCACCAGCTCCTCTTCGTTGTAGCAGGGCATGACCAGCGACAGATGGGGCTGTTGAACAGGGGAGTCCGAATGGCGCGGTTTTTCCGTCAAGCCAGTTCTTCCGGCAGGCGACTACAGACCAAACGTCACGTTCGACTATGGCGAGGACCCATCTCGCGCGGGTAACAATACCGTTATCGGCGGAGTTTGCCAGCGAATCGGCTGTGCCTCCCCGGTGCTCATCAACGTCCGGTAGCCTGCGCCGGGACAGCGGCTAACGTGTTCAGGGCAACCGGGCCGTCCGAGAACTCCCTTCGGCCGCCACATTGGGTCTCATCAAGCGGACGCCGCGGACGGGTTTCGGCCCCAATCGCGCGTGCGCGCAATGCCATCCTCCACGGAAATAGCCGGAACCCAGCCGACGCAGGACTTCATCCGCGTGACGTTGACCGGCTCATGGTTCATTTCCTCGCCGCGCTGCGGAAGGGCGCCGAATTGAAGGCGTGGGACATCGATGCCCAGGATTCGCGCTGCGCTTTCGACAAAGGCACACACCGACGTCAGGCGCCCGGTGGCTACGTTGATGGCTTCCCCCGGAGCCAACCGTGCCAGCCCCAGACGCAACAGCCCCTCGGCCACGTCTTCGACATAGGTAAAGTCACGCAGTTGCGTGCCGTTGGTCAGCGGAACCGGATCGCCATGCGCCCGGGCCGCCAACAACGCGGGCAGTAAGCGACCCTCATGTTCGCCCGGCCCGTACACCGTGAACAGCCGCGCGGTGACCGCCCTCAGGTCATGGCGTTGCGCAGCTTCGGTGAGTCGCCTGGTGCCGGCCAGCTTGGACCGCCCGTAAAGTGTCGTTGGGCGGGGCGCTGTCGTTTCCACCAGATCGCCGCCGCTTTCGCCATACTCGAGCGCCGAGCCGACGTGAATCAACGAGGCCCCCTTCCACGCGGGGTTGCATCCGGTCGCCGCTTCCGCCAGTTCTGCAACCAGCGCGTCGTTGATGCGATAGGCGAGCGCTTCGTCGCGTTCGTCGCGATCCACGCCATAGCCGGCCAGGTTGAAGATCACATGCGGTCGTATCCTGTCGACCAATGCCGCCGCCGCACCGACGGCTGCGAGGTCCACTTCGTGGATCGTCGCGTGTATGCCGTATTCGGGGCAGATGCGCTCGGCGGCGGAGCGGTGCCGTACGGCAAGGTGCACCTTTGCATCACCGGCCGTCAACCGCCGCGCCACCCAGCGCCCGATGAACCCGGTCCCGCCAAAGACCAGCGCAGCGACGTCACGGTATGCGACGGTTTCAAGAACGGCTTCAGATGACATGGCCAGGCCGGCACTCCTGTTCGGAACACTTGATGGCAGAATAGTGTATTCGGTGTCGCCTTGCAGGGCAGCGGCCGTGCGACCGGAATCCTTGACGGCGCTGCACGGCGGTTCTATCCTCCTTTTCGTCGGGTTTCGACCAGCGAATCAACAAGACTTCGTGCGGTGTTTATCCCTTCACAGGAGGATTCTCATGGCCCATGTACTTCCCCCGTTGCCCTATGCGTTTGATGCCCTTGAGCCGCACTTCGATGCGCGCACGATGGAGATTCACCACGGCAAGCACCACGCCACGTACGTGACCAAACTCAATGAAGCCCTGGCCAATCATGCCGACTTGCAGGCAAAGTCGGTAGAGCTGCTGCTTTCGGGTATTCAGGCGTTGCCCGATGCGGTGCGCAACGCGGTGCGCAACCACGGTGGCGGGCACCTCAATCATACCATCTTCTGGAACAATCTCAGCCCCAAGGGCGGCGGTCAGCCCAGCGGACCCCTGGCCGACGCAATCAATAGCGCGTTCGGCGGGTTTGACGCTTTCAAGGAGAAGTTCAACGCCGCGGCGGCGGGTCGCTTCGGAAGCGGCTGGGCCTGGCTTTGTGTGGACGGCGGGGGCAAACTGGTGATCAAGGATTTCCCCAATCAGGACAACCCGTTGATGGAGGGCCTCAAGCCCATCCTCGGCCTGGATGTGTGGGAGCACGCCTACTACCTCAAGTACCAGAACCGCCGGCCGGACTACATTGCCGCATTCTGGAACATCGTGAACTGGCCCGATGTGGCCGAGCGCTTTGCCAAGGCAAAGTAGGCGGCGCGTCGGACGAGTGGCCCGAGGAAGCGGAATCCCCGAGTCGGGAGCACGGGACCATCGGCCGGGCAGGATCCCCATGGAACCCATCTGGGATGGCGAGTTGCTCGCTGCGCCGCATGCGGCGGTGGACAAAGCGGGGCGCGTCCGGCGTATGTTCAACGCCATCGCGCCGCGCTACACGCTGGTCAATTCGCTGTTCAGCGCCGGTCGCGACGCCGCCTGGCGGCGCCGCGCGGTGACCTTGGCGCAGGTCACGGCCAACGATGACGTTCTGGACGTCGCTTGCGGTCCGGGCGAGTTTGCCCGTGCGTTCCTTCGGGCCAACCCGCGGCGGGTGATCGGCTGCGATTTCGCGCACGAGATGCTGTTGCGTGCCGGAGATCCGGGCGCTGTCGGCAGGGTCGCCGGAACCGGCGGCGGGAAGCTCGCCCTCCTGGAGGCGGATGCCCTGCAACTGCCGTTTCCGGTCGCTGCTTTTTCTATCGTCTCCTGTGCGTTCGGGGTGCGCAACTTTCAGGATCTCGACCGCGGTCTGGCGGAAATGCACCGGGTGCTGCGCGGCGGCGGGCGGGCTGTGGTGCTCGAATTCTCGCGACCGCGTAACCCGATGGTCCGCGGCGTTTACGAGTTCTACGCCGGCCGCCTGATGCCGTGGGGCGCCACCTGGATCAGTGGGGACCGCAGCGGCGCGTATCGCTACCTTCCCCAGTCGGTGGTATCGTACCTGACGGTGGACCAGATGTGCGCGCGTTTCGAGCGTGCCGGGTTCACCCGGTGTTCGGCCACTGCACTAAGCTGCGGCGTGGTGACGGTTTACCTCGCCCACAAGGACTGAGCATGGACGCGACGGCCCATTCCGCTGAGGCCCTGGCACGCGGAGCCGGATCGGGACTTCCCCCGGCGGCTTCCCGTCAAGCCGGCGCGCCGGCCGGCACTTCCACGTTGGGTTCGGACGAAGTCTTCGTAGACGTTTGGTCACGCTCCGGGACGAAATACCTTTTTCGCGCCATTCTGCTGCTCTCAATCAATGTGCTGCTCTTTGCCTGCGTAGGCGTCTTCGCCTTCTGGTTGCGCACCGGTCAGGTGTTTGCCCCGGCCATGGAAGGCTATGGGGACCAGATTCTCCAGACCTTTCGCTTCGGCTCCCAGACTGCGGTGACGCTGGGCTCGCTGTTGCTGCACCCCATCAGTGTTCAGCAGGTGGGCACGCAGATTCTGGTTGTCGGGCTGTTGATGGCGACTCTGATTTCCATTCCCATCCTCGTCGCCATTCTCTATCGCTTCTGGTCGAGCCTGCCGTTCATTGCCATCGTCGGGTTTCTTGCGGTGATGCCCTGGCTGGCGATCACCCTGCTGGGATCCTGCATCATTGCGTCGGTGCGGCCGTTTCGCTCGCGGTTTCGCTTCATGTCGGCGCTGTTCGGCCTGGTGCCGACCGTCGTGTACCTGGTCCTGGCGTTCGGCAATACCGCAGAGGAGGTGGTGGGGGCGATCGATCCGGTCGATCGGATCAAGTTCGTCGCGCCGTGGGCGTTGACCATTGTCGCGGCCGCCGCCGTGTTCGCACTGGTGCTCCTGATCGCCAAGATGGTGAATTACCGCACCGGTGCGGTGACGCCGCTGCTGGCGATCATGTTTCTGCTGCCGGTGTTTCTGTTCGAATACCATGTGGGGCGCGACGAACTCTATTATCGGCTGCTGGTCGCCACCGATCGCGCGCATTTTTCCGACGTGGACGCTTCGCTGGCGCTGGACCGGGCCGTTTCCGAAGCCTGGGCGCGGCATCCTGTTCAGGGGAGAACACTCACGGCGGTGCGGCAGATTGCCGAACAACGCTGGTTATTCGGATTAACGTCCGACGTGTCCGCGTTCCAGTCTGCGCTCACCCGCCATCAATGGGAAGTGGTCGATCGTTGTGATCGGTTCCTTCACAATTTCCCGGCCAGTCGCTATGCGGTCAATGTGCTCTACATCAGGGCACGGGCGCTGGACCAGCGGGTCGACGCGGCCGAGTTCCGCCGCACCAATTGGATTCGCTATTACGACGACTTTCCCGGCCCCGCCTCGAAAGACACCTGGCGCATGCTGGTTCGCGCCCGCCCCGACTCCCCGGCCACGGTGGTGGCGCGGCTGCGTGTCGCACAAATCGACGCGCGCGAAGGCGACGTCGATCGCGCCGTCGACGAACTGACGCGATTGCTTGCCTCTGCGGCACCCCTGTCAGCCGACGCCGCGGGTGGGCTCGGACGCCGAACCGCAATCTCCGAATCGGCGGCATTGGCCGCCGCGTCCCCGGTTTCGGCGCCGCCGGAAACCGAACTGGATGTTTTCATCGACCGGATCGTTGTGGAGGCGGCGCGGCTACGCGACATGCTGGTACACAATCGGGATCCGCTGTATGGGTACGATCCGTTATGCGGCCCGCGCGATCCCCTGCGGGCACCGCTGTGGTTTGGGCTGCTGGACCTGGATCCCGGAGACGAACATTACGCGGCCAATCTGGTGCGCCTGCGCGACGCCTATCCCCATGCGCAAGTGACGGACAACATCGACCTGGAGATTGCCAAGAGCAGTCCTTTCCCGGCGGAACGAATCCAACGGCTCGAAACGTTGCTTGAGCGCTTTGCGGAGCGCGATGCCGTACCTGAAGCGCTGTATCGGCTCTGCCTGGCGTACCAGTCCGTTGGTCATGCCGCCAGACAACAGGCGACCATGGGCCGACTGTTGCGCGAACATGAAGCCTCTATCTGGGCGCGGCTGATGGTTGCCACCGCTCCGGCTTTGCCCCAGTTCTATGATGCCCAGGGCACTCGCTGATGCCTGACAGCCGAAAGAAACGGATCGTGGTGGCGGTGACCGGGGCCAGCGGCGCCGTCTATGCAAAACGGCTCATCGAGTGCCTGTGTGCGGCGGAGGTGGATGTTCATCTCATCGTCACCCCCCTGGGCAAGCGACTGCTGTCCGAAGAACTGGGAATCTCGGAAGTGTCGCCGGTTTCACTCCTGGGCAAACCCTGTGCGCGGTTGCACCTTCACGCTTATAAGGATGTGGGGTCGGTGCTCGGCAGCGGCAGCTTTCTTACCGACGGCATGATTGTGTGCCCCTGCAGCAGCAACACATTGGGGGCCCTGGCCGCAGGGCTGGCGGACAACCTCGTGGGCCGCGCGGCCGCCGTAACCTTGAAGGAAATGCGCCGGCTGATTGTCGTCACGCGGGAAATGCCCATGAGCCGCATTGACCTGCTGAATGCCTTGCGCCTGAGCGAAGCGGGCGCAATCCTCTGCCCCGCAGCCCCCGGTTTTTATATGCGCCCCAGAACAATCGACGACCTGGTCGACTTCGTGGTGGGCAAGTTGCTTGATCTCGTGGGCGTCGCCCATGAACTCAACACACGCTGGGCCGAAACATTGCCCG
>CAZMVD010000171.1:0-7483 GCA_964569425.1 uncultured Phycisphaeraceae bacterium | reverse complement strand
GTAACAAGGTAGCCGTAGGGGAACCTGCGGCTGGATCACCTCCTTTCTAGAGGATAATCTAGAAAACTGGCTTCTGGTCGTCCGCAAGGACGATCCGGATACCGGTTTTAAAAGTCAACGCACACTCCGACGACAAACCTGTCCTTGATACACCCAACGCCCGCCGATTCACTCGTGAACCGGCGGGCGTTTGCTTTTGCCCACGCCGGATCCCCGTCCCAACGAACCGCGCGAAGTAGCCGCCCGCTCAACCTGATTAAGGCCGCCGGGCCGCCGCCCGCAAGTTCCGCGCAAAAAAAACGGTAGAATCGTCGTCGCCCCACCGTACCATATCCGTCATGCTCTCCACGCTTCCATCGACCGCCACCATGAATCGCGCCATGCGCCAGCGCGACGCCGCTTTCGACGGCGTCTTCTACGTTTGCGTAACCACAACGCGGATATTCTGCCGCCCCTCGTGCCCCGCACGAAAACCTCTGCCCCGCAACGTTGTGTTCCACGCCAGTGTTCGCGATTGCCTCATCCATGGTTTTCGTCCCTGCCGACGCTGCCGTCCGCTGGCGTCAGCGCCCGAAGATGGTACCTGGCTGGAACCGCTAATGCGGCAAATCGACAAGGGGCCCGCCCGGCGTTTCCGTGACGCCGACTTGCGCGCCCTGGGAATCAGTCCGCACCGGATTCGGCGCTATTTTCACAGGAATTTCGGCATGACCTTTCAGGCTTTTCACCGCATGCGCCGCATGGGTTCGGCGCTCGAGGAACTGCGAACCGGAAGCCGCGAGCTGGCCGTGGGACTCGCCCACGGATTCGAATCATCCAGCGGTTTTCGCGACGCCTTCGAAAGGCTCTTCGGCACCACGCCGGGGCGGTCCGCCCACCTGGCCACCATCAGGATTGCGCGGCTCGAAACGCCCCTGGGACCGATGGTGGGCGGCGCCACCGAGGATGGGCTCTGTTTTCTGGAGTTTGCCGACCGTCGCGCATTCGCGACGCAGGCCGCCGCGCTGCGAAAAAGGCTGAATGCGGTCATGGCCCCGGGAACCAACGCCCATCTTATCCAGGTGCGCCGCGAACTGCACGAGTACTTCGCCGGGCGCCTGCGCACTTTCGCTGTCCCGCTCGCGCTGCACGGTACGGGCTTTCAAGCGAAGGTATGGAACGCCCTGTGCGAAATTCCTTACGGGGAAACGCGATCCTATGAAGAGATCGCGCGGGCGATCGGAATGCCCGGCGCCTATCGTGCCGTGGGGCGCACCAACGGTGCCAATCGCATTCCCATCGTGGTGCCCTGCCATCGGGTCATCGGCAACGACGGCAAGCTCACGGGCTACGGCGGCGGCCTGTGGCGCAAGAAATGGCTCCTCGATCACGAGCGCAATCCGGAGTAGTCAGGGCACACGCCGAATCCCGACCGAAAGTCGGCGTGACCACGCCCCTTCCTGACCCGGTCCGTTTCTCCCGGGACGGGCACTTCCACGCCGCATCAAACGTCGTGGAATAGGCGCGCCACGCCTTCGCGTCTAAGATGCGGTAAACGCCCACTTGGGGAGTTGACGCGGCGGGCGGAGGGAGGCGTAACGCCCGCCCCGGCCACCAAACAGGCTCATCGGATCCGGACATGACCAACCATCGACCGCTGCTGGACGTCCACGGACTGGTCAAGCGCTTCAGCGGCCGCGCGGTCGTGAACAGGCTCAGCTTCAACGTCCAGGCCGGTGAAATCGTGGGGTTGTTAGGCCGCAACGGCGCCGGCAAAACGACGACGTTTCGAATCACCGTCGGCATGATCGACGCCGATGAAGGCACCGTCAGCTTCGACGGCCGGGAAGTGACCACCCTGGCCATGTACAAACGTGCGCAACTCGGCATGGGATACCTTTCCCAGGAACCCAGCGTGTTCCAGCGGCTGACCGTCGAGGAAAACCTGCTGGCCATTCTCGAAACCATGCGCAACCTCAGTCGCCGCGAGAGGTTCGAAAAGGCCGATCAGTTGATCGCCCAGTTCGGGCTGGAGCGCCAGCGGAAACAACACGCCCGCACCCTCTCCGGGGGCGAGCGGCGCAAGTTGGAAATCGCCCGCGCACTGATCACCGACCCCAAGCTCATCATGCTCGACGAGCCGTTCAGCGGCGTCGATCCCAAAGCCGTTGAGGATCTGCAGCGTGAAATCCTGCACCTCAAAACGGATCGCGGAATCGCCGTGCTCCTCACCGATCACAACGTGCGCGAAACGCTCCGGGTCACCGATCGCAGTTATATTGTTCACGATGGCGAAATGCTGGCCGAGGGCGCCCCGCGCGATATCGTCAGCAACCACCTGGTGCGGAAAGCGTACTTGGGCAGCAGCTTTCGCGCCGATGAGTTTGATGCCGCTCCGCGATAGGCGGTCCGGCTTTCGCGTTCCCATGCATGGGGCACGTTCACCATGAGCCAGCCATCACAGCTCCTCTGGCGCGATCGCGACGGAACGCGCTGGAACGTCGTGCTCCAGGCAGAGCGCCTTTCGTTTCGCAATGACGATGAGCAAGTCATCCTTCCGCGGTCCGACTGGGCGCGCGATTTGCTGATCAGTGCATTGGGAACGCGCATCGCCGTGCGCGTCGAAACGTTCGACCGCGCCCTGTCATTCGTGGTTGATCAGAGCGACGCCGAGCCTTTCCTGCGACACCTGGGGGCGCAGCGCGTCGTCGACCGCGCCGGCCATACCGCCGAGCCGGACACCGTCGAACCTACGGAGCAGCGCACGCCTCCCCCGCTCCTTTGGCCCAAGATATCGCCATTGGCCGTGTGGGCGCTGATCGCCGCTGCGCCGGCGTTTGTGCCGGTGCTCGGCTGGGTTTCCGGCGGGATTGCCGTGGTCTTGGTCGTCTTGCATCAACGCCGCGTCCGATCGAATCCCGCCTGGCGGCATTCGCGACTGCTTTGCGCTTTGGCCGTCACTTTCATCCTGGTGGGGCTGCCCATCTCTCTGCTCGCGACGCGCTCGTTCTTCATGATCAACACCGTACCTGAGCCGTCGCCGGGGCTGCCGAGCGTGCCCACGCTGCATCGCGGCGCCGCGGAGCCACCGGCCGCACAGCCACGGCAACAGGCCCAGATGGCCAAGTCCATTCTTGACGGCGATCACCCCTGGGGGCTGATCGCCGCCGGAATCATCGTGCTGATCCTGTCGCTCAGTGTGCACGAAGCCGCGCACGCCATCACGGCGTGGTGGCTGGGCGACGATTTCGCCCGGCGTTTAGGGCGGGTGACCTTGAACCCGGCGGCCCACATCGATCCGGTGGGAACGATTATTCTGCCCATTGTGCTCTTTCTGATGAATGTCGGGGTGTTCGGCTGGGCTCGCCCAGTGCCCGTGCGGACCGAGGTGTTCCAACGTCCGCGCCGCGATCACATGCTCGTGGCTCTTGCCGGTCCCGGGTCGAACCTGCTGTTGGCCGCGGTGGCGCTCATGTTGTTGCTCGGCATCGGATGCGCAGTAGCCCTCTGGGCGCCCCACGCGACTTTGGAAAACTTGTCAAACCCCATTCCCACCGCATCGGTGGTGGCGTCGGGTATTCCACTGGCGAACGTCGTGGGACCCTTGTGCACAGTTCTCAAGCTCGCCTTTCTGCTGAACGTGTTTCTGGCGTTCTTCAACCTCATTCCATTGCCGCCCCTCGACGGTTCCTGGGTGCTCGCCCATCTTTTCCCGGGGACGTTCGGGGCGCTCATCGAACGGATCCGGCCCTACAGCTTCATTCTGTTCATCCTGGTGCTCTATTCAGGGCTCTTTCAGTACCTGATGTATCCCGCGCTTCTCGCGCTGCTTCCCGGCGTGTTCTTGCTGCAAGCGTGCACTCCCTTCTGATCCACGGTTTGGACTCCTCCGCCGTCATCCGCTCAAGAACCTGCTCGACCGCGCGAACCCGCCGTTCACAGCGTCCCGGCGTCAGGTCGTCAACGCTACCGGGGTCCATTCGCCACGGAGCATTCGCGCTCATCGGCACCGAGACGAGCGCCGCCCCCGCGGCAAGCTGCGTCGCGCGGCGAATCGACTCCCAGCGTCGACCGCCCGGCCAATCAAGACCGTAGGCCGATGGGGCGTGAAAAGACGCGTCCCGCAGATACTCCGTGTCGACACGGGAGGTTCGAACAAAATTGACGCCCCACGTTAACCAAAGAGCCCGTCATGGCGTTCAGGGTATAATGCGTGACCGATTCGCAATTTTTTTGTTTTTTGCGCGAGAGGATCGGCCCTATTTGGTGCTAATACAGGTAGCGGGAGAGTTTTCGCGGCAAGCGAAGAACCGGCAATATCGCCTGGTGAATGCCGCCGAATGCCCGGGGTGAACTTGCGATACGGTACCGCAGTTTCCGTTTTGGGCTCAAGAAAAAGGAAACAGAGCTTTTCGACCCCGTCGCGACGTGAATTTTCGAAAATGCGCGTTGCGCGCCCGGGGCTAATGTCGCTTGTCATAGTAACGGACAGGCACGTGGAACGTCTTGATCGTATCGCGGCACCACTGGTGATGTGCCGGAAGCCTGTCAGTCCGCTGAGTCAATAAGGCGTCGGTGTTCACATGAAACTTCTTGCAGCCGATTGTCGAGGTGGCCGTATGTATCGGGATCATCCACCCGTTCCCCCGTTTCTGGACCAGCTTCCTTTGGCAACTCCGGAGACGGAAGGGCTTACCGTTCGCGCGGTCGAGAATGGGGATTGGATCGTCCGGTTCCTCAAGGCGGATCGGACGGTTACGATTCCGAACCTCCAGCCGGGAGCGTTGTGGGGTGTCGTTCTTGATGGTTCGATGTCGCTTACGATCAATGGAACGCAGAAGACCCTGCACCGCGGAGCGACCTACTACATCCAGCCGGGCGAAACACACGTGGCCACTCTTTACGCCGGATGGCAGGGACTTTACGTCTTCCCGCGGTTGCCCTCGGCGGTCGAAGGCGACGTCTAGTTTGCCGCGAGACGCAAGCGTCCGCCCACTTCCGTGCCGCAGCCGATAGGGGATCGCGCCCCGGCATGCCGCTGGGTGACCGTTAATCCCCATGGCATCCAATGAGCGCGATGGTGGCCGGCTGACAATCAGACCGGTAGAATCCAGGAAAACGGATAGCTTCGCCGTTGGTCAGCGCCTCGCTGGCCATTCGTCAAAGGGAGTCGTCGTGCAGAAACTCGCGATTCTCGCAATCCTGTGGGCCGGCAGCGCCCTGGGCGGGTGCGTCGAGATTCCAATTCTGTTGGGCCTGGGAACCCAGCAACCCGGCAACGGATCGACGTCCTCGGATGGCAATGGCACTGCACCGGATGACGACGGCCACTCCGTTGGTCCGCTCGCCATCCTCTCGGCCTCGACGCTCGCGCCGGCCGTCGGCGAGGAAGTGATGCTCACTTGCCGCGCGACCCGCGATCCAATCGGCACCCTGACATTCAGCTTTCAGACTACCGCCGCGGCAATGAATGTGAACGCGCAATCCGGCACGGCGAGGTTTGTGGTCAGTGAATCCGACGCCAACACGGAAATCCCGGTGACCTGTCGCGCGACTGACGATTCCGGCTCCGGGCCCATTTCCAATCGCGTGGTGATCTTGCCTTTTTCTGCTGGACCCCTGGAGGATCCGGCTGAGTCGCGGCCTTGATTCACGCCGTCTGCGTTCGATTCCCCCGGAAACGGCGGACAGTCCGTTGACGAATCCCGCCCAATAGAGTATGCTCTAACAAGCGCTTGTTTTCGTTGACTTTCGGGCAAACAGGACCGATAACGTGGCCGAGTCGACTATTCATCGCAAAGACGAATTACTTGCCGCGGCGGAACGAATGTTCTCCGAACGCGGATTCCAGGCGACCAGCGTTCGCGACATCGCTGAGTGCCTGGATCTCAAAGCCGGCAGTCTTTACGCGCACATGGAAAGCAAGGACGACCTGCTCTGGGAGATTCTCCAAGCCGCGGCGGATCGGTTCTTCAGGGCCGTGGAACCGCTCATTGCCTCCGATCTGCTCAGCAGCGAGAAGCTGCGCCGGATCATCGCCGCCCATGTTCGAGTCATTACCGACAACCTCGCCGCCGCCTCCGTCTATACAACGGAATGGCGTCACCTGAGCGATGATCGCCGGCGTCAATTCGCCGCGCGACGGGACGCCTACGAGGAACTGGTTCGCGACCTGGTTCGCCGTTGTATCCACGAAGGGACCTTTGCCTACGTCGATGAGAAATTCGCCACCCTGTTGATTCTCTCTTCGGTGAACTGGATCTACCAGTGGTATCGCACCGACGGACCGATGTCGCCCGAAGAAATCGCGCGCGTGCTGACAGACTTGTTGTTCAATGGCCTGAAACGAGCCGGCACCTGAAGAGAGCGCCGGTGACCAAACCCCATGGGAGGTGCCAAATGGTCGTCGCCACCAATGACCTGAACGGACTGACGCAAGTCGAGTATGATCGCCACCTCGCTGAATTCGAAGCGCGCATCAACCGCGGCGAGAAAATCGAACCCGCAGATTGGATGCCCGAAGCCTATCGCGATCAGCTCATCCGCCTGATCCACGTCCACGCCAACAGCGAAATCTGCGGCGCCCTCCCCGAGGGCAAGTGGATTCCCCACGCCCCCACCTTCAAACGCAAACTGGCCCTCTGCGCCAAGGTGCAGGACGAAGTCGGCCACGCGCAGCTCTTGTACCGCGCCGCCGAGACGCTCGGCCCCTCACGCGAGGAATTGATTGAATCGCTCATCGCCGGCGAGTCCAAATTCTCCAACGTCTTCCACTACCCCGCCGAAACCTGGGCCGACGTGGCCGTCATCGCCTGGCTCATCGACGCCGCCGCGATCATCAACCAGACCATGATGGCCGAAGGGTCTTACGGCCCCTACGCCCGGGCGCTCAAGCGCATCTGCTACGAAGAAGCCTTTCACATGAAGCACGGCTACGAGATGTGCGCGGTGCTGGCGCAGGGCACGCCGAAACAAAAGGCCATGCTCCAGGACGCGCTCAACCGCTGGTGGGCGCCGATCATGATGTTCCACGGGCCGGCGGACAAGGTCTCCACCCACACCGAGATGCTGGTCCGCTGGCGGGTCAAGCTCAAGACCAACGACGAGCAGCGCCAGCAGTTCCTGCGGCAGTTTGTGCCCAAGATCTTCGACCTCGGCCTCACCGTCCCCGACCCCAACCTGCGCTACGACAAAGAGACCGACACCTGGCACTACACTGAGCCGGACTGGGAGGAATTCAAGCGCGTGGTGCGCGGCGGCGGACCGGTGACGCACCTGCGGCTGGAGACGCGCCGCCTGGCCCACGAGGATGGTCGCTGGGTCCGCGAAGCCCTCGCCGCCGCCGCGGCCAACCGGCCCATTCCCATGCCGGAGGCGAATTAGGAATGCGGAATGATGAATGCGGAATGCGGAAACAGATCAGTACCGCGAGTGCCAACGAGCGGTCCCTCCAAGCCCCGGGCTTCAGCCCGCGCGGTTGGTCGATGGCCAACGACGTGGCAAT
>CAZMVD010000170.1:0-7510 GCA_964569425.1 uncultured Phycisphaeraceae bacterium | reverse complement strand
GTTCGAAGGTGAGCTACTGGACGAACGACGGCGACGGATTGAAGCCGAACAGTTCGACGAAACCGGGCCGGACACATGACATCCAGCAGGTGATGCTGGGAGCGCTACGGCAGGTAAACCGCCAACGATAATTTCCCGCGCCGCGCTGGGCACTGAAAAAGCGCTCTTCCCTGCACCAGTCGTACCGGAAAACCTAACATCCACCTACCTCAAAATTCACGTCCCATAATATTTCGCCCGATAACTCTTTGCCCCAAGCACCAAATAACTGGCGCGGACCCAGCGCAAACTTGTTTCACGTGAAACATGCCCATTTTAACACCCCCGCCCCCTATGACCTGTTGCCCGTTGCCTTTTGCCAGCTGCCTGCCGCCTTGTTCCCTCGTTGCCTTCCCGCCTTCGCCGATCCTCCGCAATCCGAAATCCACAATCCGCAATTCAAGAACCTCCTCCCGCCTCTCGCCTCGCCCTCTTGGCGTTTCGGCGTTTCTCGCGCAAGCTCGTTTCACGTGAAACACATTTGCGCAGTGGCGTGGGCCTCCGTGCCCGCGCCCCCAACGTTTCGACGTTCCGGCTTTTTTGCGCAAGCTCGCTTCGCGCGAAACACAGTTGCGCACCTCGCGTGCAAGGCCGCGAATAACGCGTGATCCTCCCCCCTTACCAAGGGGGGACACAGGGGGGTTGCCCCTCCGCGCAAGACTGTTTCGCGCGAAACACTACTTCCCCGCGCCCGGCGAAACCGGCTCGATCTCCAGAATGTCAATGTCGATCGCGCCGATTTTGTTGAGCAATGGCAAACTCAGATCGGCCAGCCCCGCGCTCTTCAGCGACGACACCGCAAACGCGATGCGGATCGGGCTGCACACCGGCTCATTCAGCGCCGCGTCGAAGTCGATCCACCGCCCGTCAAGGTAGAACTGCGTCCAGAGGTGATAGCCGAAAATGTCGTCCTGCCGGCCGAACAGCGGCACGTACGCCAGCCCCACGGCCACCCGGCTCGGCAAACCGTTGAGCCGCCCCAGCGCCGCCAGCAGCACGCCGTGCTCGCTGCAGTCGCCTTCGCGCGTGCGTGCCACCTCGCTGGCAGTGGCAAAGCCGATGTTGAGGTTCTTGCTCTCCACGTACTCGCTCACGAAGCGGCGCAGCCGGTCGGCCAGCGCAAAAGGCTCGCGCTCCTCGCCCGCCGCCTGTTTGGCCAGTGCCACCAGCTTGGCATCGTCGAGGTTCATCATCAGGTTGCCGTCGAGGTACTCGGCCAGCGCCGGATCGCGCGCCGCGGCCGCGCCGTCGGACGCCGGTGCCGTATTGGTGGCACTCGGCGCGGCCGCCGCCCCCCCGACAGGCTGGTGCCGCGCACGTGTCACCAGCAGTTCCACGCTCCCCTCTCCGCGCGCCGTCACCCGCTGCCCCCCGGTGTCCGGAATCTCGCCCAGGTCCGCGTGCTCGTGCGTGGTCCGCAGCCGGTAGCGGATCGACTGCGCGTTCTTGTAGTCGATCTTGCGCTTCGCCTTCACCACCGTGGTCATGAACAGTTCCGGCGGCACGAACTCGGCCAGCGCCTTCGCCTGGTCCACGGTCACCATCTCCATGTCGCCCAGCCCCGGCGCGGGCATCCGCCCCAGCAGCGGCCGGCCCGATTCGTCCACCCATGCCAGCACCTTCAACTCGCCCATCGGCGCGCTCATCGTGGTGGTGACTTTGCGTCCGCGGATCTTGCGGCCGCGCAGCTCGAACTCCTCGGCGTCGCCGATCTGCGTGGTCGCGACAATCGGCGCATCCAGCCGGAACGAGGGCTCGTACAGGTCCATGCGGTACTGTGTGCCCGGTTCAAATCCGCGCAGCAGACTTTCGCGAAAGCCCCCCCACGTCTTCAGCCGTGCGCCCGCGGGCAGTTCATAGTTCTCGCGCCGCTCGATGCCGAACTGGCTGCTCACGATGTTCACTTTATCGCCCTCGAAGGCGCCCTTGAGCACGACCTTCTGTACCGCCAGGTCCTGCACCGACTCGAAAGACTTCGGCTTGCCGTCCAGCGTCTCCACCGCGCGTTCGCTGACCGTCACCTTGATGGGCTGCTCCACCCGGCCGAGCTGCATCACCGTGGTCGTGCTCGAATGCACCACGTCCCCCTCGCGCGTCATGGTCGAATGGGCATAGCCGACTTTCTGGCCGGCAAGGTAAATCTCCATCCAATCGTCGCTGAAACGCCCCGCGGGAGGGTTGTGCGGATCGATGGGCGCGGAGGATACCGGAGCCGCAAGCAACACCACGAATAGAATGGCGAATGGGGGAAGAGTGCGGAATGCGGAATGCGGAACGGCAAGAGAGGCACGAAGCCACGAAGGCACGAAGGCGCGGAGGGAAGGGGGAATGCGGAATGCGGAATGCGGAAGGCGGAGGCCCGCATCGTCCGGCGGGTCAAAGGCGGGCGGGGTGCTGCGGCAGGATCGACGATCTTTCATGGGCAGCGGTTCCTTTCGGTGGTGCGCGTCACCATAACAGTGCCATCGCATGGCACGGCCAATCGGAGCCCGGCGCAGGCTGGCAGGAAAGGCAGCAGCGCTGCGCCGGTGAATTCCGGCGTCTCCGCGCGGGCCATAAGCCCGCGGCTCAATGACGGCCTGTGGATTCTATCGCCCGAACCACTTGCGGAACTTGTACAAAGTGGTGTCGCGCCCGGCCTTGGCGATGGAATCGGTCAACGGAATGTCCTTGGGGCAGACTTTCACGCAGTTCTGGCTGTTGCCGCAGTCCACCACTCCGCCCACGCCGGAGAGCACCTCCAGCCGCTCGTCGCGGTCGACCTTGCCGGTGGGGTGCGCGTTGAACAGGATGGCCTGCGAAATCGCCGCCGGGCCGATGAACGCCGAATGGTCGTTGAACTGCGGACACGCCTCCACGCAGCAGCCACAGGTCATGCAGCGCGACAGCGGATAGGCCTCGTCCTGCTCCGGCGGAGAGATGCGCGGGCCCGGGCCGATGGCGTGGTAGCCGTCCACCGCCACCCACGCCTTGATGCGCTTGAGCATGTCAAACATCGGGCGGCGGTCGACCACCAGGTCGCGCACCACGCGGAACTTGGTCATCGGGCGCAGCTCGATCGGTTCGCCGGCCGCGTCTTCGAGCAGTTGATCGACCAATGCGGAGCACGCCTGCCGCACCCGGCCGTTGATGACCATGGTGCACGCGCCGCACACTTCCTCGAGGCAGCAGGCGTCGTAGGCGACCGGCACGGAACGCTGATGCTCGGTGGTGACGGGATCCGCGGCGATGCGCTGGAGCACGGTGGTCATGTTCATGCCCGGTTCGTAGGGCACCGCGAACGTTTCCCACCGCTGCCCGTCGTGCGGCGTATCCTGCCGCAGCACTTTGATCTTGATGGCGTCTTTCATGGATGTCCCTCAAAACCGCGGATTATACCGCGACGCCACAGGCAGGAAAGCGGCAGGGGCGCGGAAGCTGTGGTTGCCGTAATCGACGTTGTCCATTCGGTCCCTGAGTTTACGGTTGGCCTCCACCGGCCGGCGCCGGCTCCGATGTTCAGCGACCTTTTGCCGGGGGGCGTTTCAGTCTTCCAGCGCCCGGACGAGCAGGACGTTATCGTGCCCGGCGTGGCGGAGTTCCCGCTCGACCTTTGACATGAAGTTGGCGTACTCGGATGCCCGCACACCCGGTCGGGAGGGCACGACGACGATGTACAGCCAGTCGTCGTCCAGCTTGACGTTGTCAACCTTCAGATAGACGCCGTCGCGCTCGCCTTCGGCAAGGCGTTGCCGCACTTGGTTAACGATCGCCGACGATTGTTCTGTGGTGGGCATGAGCGGGACCTTTCGCATCAAAACGAGTCAAATACGGAGTTCATGATGGAGATCGCCTCGCGGGCGTCGCGGGCATCGACATCCACCGAGGGCCGGTAATCGGCGGCGATTCGCAGCGCATACAGGCGTCCGATCAACTCCGACAGTTTCGCGCGTTTTTCCGGCTCCAGGTCGGTCAGGTACGTCACGATCTGACGACGAATGCCACCGGTGCCCGCCATGCCCGGATGGTTGGGTCCCTCTTTTCCCGGCGGAAAGACGACTCCGGAGGTTGCGGACAAATCGAACGTCACTTTCGAGAACGCCGCGTAGTAGGCGCGCGCCAAGCACGAGCGATGATTCTCGCTCACCAGGCGATTCGCCGCCTTGCGCGCGTCGGTGGCGAGATCAAACCACGTCTGAGGTATCCACGGATTCTAGTAAAATCCCCGGTCCAACAAAACCCCACCTGCGTCCGCCCTCGAATGCGCGCCACGGTGTCGTCCGCCGTCGCGCTTGCCGGTTGGAAAACTGGCTCCCTTGACCGGCTATGGTGAGGGCGCCCACGGCGCAGGCAGGAAAGCGGCCGGCTGGGAGCGGACGTTTCAAGTTGCCCTCCTGCAAGTAGCCGATTCGGCGGATGGAAACCTGGCACGCTTCTTGCTGGGAATCCTGCGGCCACCGGCCAGGATGACGGTCACTCATCCTGCAACCGTTGGAACTCATCGATCCAGACTTCCTGAATCCAATGCGCCAGGTCCGGCCAACTGCCGCCGCGCAATCCGTCGTGCGACAAGAGCGCAACGCGGCCGTCAGGCGCAAAGCAATAATGGTCGCCGTTGTCCTCGCGGAACGGGAGAAACTCGCGTGGAACGCCGACCTTGCAGGCCGTGGTCGCCACATCCATTAAATCGGCGTGTCCTGCATCGGGCGTGACCCGTGCGGGCTCCAGGAAGCCGTACACGATGTCGCCGGCATGAAGCAGGAAGTAACGGTAATCGGGGGGAAAGCGAACGCCGAGTCGCTGCGCCGCGGCCGAGACCTCCGCCTCCGTCGGCAGCCGCGCGGGACGAGGCACCGGCTCACGAAGCGCGCGAAGTTTCGCGATGACTTCGGAGAGCGGCATGGCGTACGTGATCCGACGCTGTGCCGATCAACGGGCGGCCGAAGGCCGGTCCGCTGCTTCAGCTTGTTGGGCCGCCGCTTTTTCGTAAAGGAACTCGGGGGCCAAGTCCGCTCCCGTCGGCCAGGTCACCGTGTTGAGTTCCGGATCAAGGCGGAAGTTCCGGAAGGTGCCCGGATCTTTGAGTGGTTCGAAGACCTCTCCCCAAAGCTCGTCCTTGAGGTCGACGATTCCTTCCGTTCCGTCCGCGAACCGGAGGCGGATGGCGTGTCCGGCTACGTATTCGGCAGATTCGAGTTGCGGGATCATGGGAATCACTCCAGAGGGTCGATGCGACGCAGCGGTTTCCGCTCGCGCGCCAAGTTCCAGTTTTCAAGGAGTTCGGCCTGATGGAGACTGTACCACTCCAGCACCAGATTGAGTGCCCGCCGGGGAAAGCGCCCTTCCACGAAACCATCCGCGATGCGCACGATAACCTCGAAGGCCCCGTACTTCGCGTGGAAGTGCGGCGGGGTGTGGTCGTTGTAGTACATCGCAATCACGATGCCCAGGAACCGAGAGATCTCTGGCACGCTCTACTCCATGCTTCTTTTCGGTCCGACGTTCCCGTTCTCCGGGCCGTGCCGAACGACGTTGATTTCAGACCCGCGCGGCCACTTCCTTGCAAACGCCATCGAGCACGCCCAGCAACGATGCCCCGCAACCGGTTGTTGCCGCCGCATACGGTTTCTTGGTTGCGCCGGTCATTCTAACTGCGAAAATCCCATACTTTGTCCCGCAAACGCTCGGCATCAGCGGCGCCGCGAACCGCAATACACGTTACGAATGATCCCGACGCCTTCTCCGCTCAATGTCACTTTGATCCATGCACAAGTACGACAGCACGTCCATACTCCTTTACGATTTCATCCAGCCGCATCAATCGAGGTTCCGAATCCTCGGCGTCCAACAATTCCGCCCACTCGGTAGATCGGATGAGCGTTCGAATCATGTCTGCCTTCGATGCGAAGGTCACGCCCTCGGGGATCGTGCCGGTTTGGACGGCATAGTTGAGTCCCAACTTGCTTCTGACCAAGCCGACTACCCGCCCGTCGTCGTCTACAATCGGTCCACCGCTGTTTCCCGGGTTCAATGCCATCTCAACCTGAAACTGCGAAGCGTCGTCTCCGATCCCTACGTTGCTGCTGATTATCCCTTTGTGGGCTCGCAGTTCTTTTCCGAGTACATCCGTAAGAGGGTATCCGAGGGCATATACGTCCTGCCCCTGACGCACGTTGTGAGCTGCACCCAAGCGGAAGAAAGCGACGCCTTCGGGAGCGGGTACTTGGAGTCGGAGTAACGCAATATCATTAGACCGATCCTTGAGCACGATCTCGGCTGAAACCGGCAAGCCATCAAGTGAGCACTCTATTTCGGTCATGCCGTCGACCACATGGAGGCTCGTGACAGCCAAACGATCATTCAGCAAAAAGCCGGTGCCGGATGTGCCACTTTCCCTCCCATCAATCCTATCTGCCGCTCTTGCGAGCCGAGCTTCCAATTCGTTTCTGGGGCCAGCGTAGTTTCCGCGCTGCACATTGCCCCCAATGACCGGCGTCTCCCCATGGATAGCCATCTCTATGGTTGTCGAATCGACCAATCGTACCGTGATGTCCGTCCACCATTCCCTGCGTCCCTGGAGCATCAATGTCTCTCCGTTGTAGATAGGACCATTGGAGTGCTTGTACCTTGCAGATACGCGAAACGGATCGCGCGGAGAGTGATGAACAAAATTAACTCTTGAGGAAACAGTTCGAGAGGCGTATGCAAATCCATTGTTTTGCGAAGGGTCCGACTTATATATGACGACTGTGCCATCGTAAAAGCGATTGCGAAAGCGCCAGAAACCTTCAATAGGATCAAGCTTTCGGGAAGAAAACTCTGCGTCGTATTGGGCTCTCAACTCGGGATTTGCAATTGTCCGAGGAAGATGGCAGCCTCCGATCAGAAAGACCGTCGATGTCGAAAGCAGGCAAAGAAGCGAAATGATATTCTGCATTCGAACTGGCTCCGTGCAGCGACTCACCAATTGTCCTCGTGTCCTTCCTTGGCGGGAACCAGTGCGCCATCCCCCGCGGTAGATTAGCTGGGGTCTCTTGCGGGCTTTCGGGTTCCCGCGGCCTGGCGGCGCGCCGGCGGTGCCGCGCGGCCGACGACAACATGAGTTCCCTCTTTCGACAAGGTCTGACGGGTGGGGAGTATAACAAAACGCGAATCCCGGCACAAGGAAACGGGCGGATAACGGCAAAGGCGTTGCCGAACTGAGCCCTGGATTGCCGCACCCACGCGCGCGGTCTTCGGCGCTGTCATTACGCTGCAGGCGTTGTGGAACTCAGCCCTGGGTTGCCGCACCGCGGCTACCCAGGGATCACGGCACCGGCCAACACCAACGCTGAAGGAGTTGCGGAACCCGCGATATCCAACATCGCCTTCCAACGCCTGCAACGCCGCCCAACACCGCCCAACACCCCCAACATCGCCCCCGGCCGCAACCCCGTTGGGGTGTGCGTCGTGGAAAGGTTTGGATGATTCTGTGGGTGCGATACCCACCCGG
>CAZMVD010000169.1:0-7569 GCA_964569425.1 uncultured Phycisphaeraceae bacterium | reverse complement strand
AAGTCCGTTTCCACTTTAATCGTCCCGCCGCATTGCAGGCGGCTGATGTGTTACCCCTATCCTTTCGGTGCGGTTCCCTGTATGGGTATTCCGTTCCCACATCTTCAGGGACGATGCGGGGAAGCGCAGTCTTCCGAGGATCCAACAGCACGAATTCCTCCGTTTCTGCCATAGGGTTGGTTATCGCCGAGCGAGGTGCAACGCCATGAAAACAAAAACCCGGATCGTAGGCACAATAGGGCTTGTCATTGTGGGAAGCATGACTTTGGCTGTGCTCTCCGGTCAGATCGAGCAATCGCAACGATCGATACCTCCCTCTCTAGAAAAGAACTATCAAGTTCTGGATAATCCCAGGTGGCATGAAAACGATCCGTTCTTGGTTCGGGAACCGATTGATGGCAAGCTTCCTAGCGGTCTAATGAGATGGGGAGACGCGGCTATTCGTGGAAGAGAAATCAGTTGCATTATGGATGTTCTAAACGAATACGCGCGAAATCCTACTGTGGCGGAGAAGCTTAAAGGCTATGTGGCGCATCATAACAAGGCCGTCGCGGTTCTCTCGGTGGCGGGGCTGGTGCGCCACGGCGATTGGACAAGGGAATCGGCGATTGAGTATGCCGAAAAGAGTTCGTGGACCGCGGCGGAGGTTCGGGGGATGGTTCGCCTTTCGAGGACACCATTGGACGAGGCGTATGACGTCCTCGACAATCCGCGATGGCATGAGAACGATGTATCGCTTTCCCTCCTGCAACCGGTCGACGGCAAGCTTGAAGAAACGCCTCGGAACTGGACCCCGACCGCGGTTGAGCAGAGGGAGCTTAGCTCGATTCTGGTGGTTTGTGCTGAGTACGTGAGTAACCCTTCCGTGGCGGAGAAGCTGAAGAAGTACGCGGAGCATCATAATCGGACCGTTGCCGCTCATGCCGCAGGCGGGCTGGTGCGCGGCGGTGCGTGGACAAAGGAATTCGCCGTCCAGTTTGCCAGAGAACGTACATGGACACTTGAGGAGATTCAGAGCATGCTTCAACTGGGGGAGGGCGCTTCAGGGGATTAGAACTGGCGGTTTGAAGGTCGGTGTGCGCGAACCCGCACGACCGCGACGACGGCAAGCCCTGCACGATCGACACCTGCACGGCCGGGGGCTGTTCGCACGCGCCGAACCCCGACCCCTGCTGCGATAACGACGATCCGTGCGATCTCGATTGCGGCGACCCCTGCGCCCCGGGCTGCGTCGATTGTGACGACAACAACCCCTGCACAGCCGACTCGTGCTCGGGCGGGACGTGCTTCCACGATCCGATCTGCGGGCCTGGGGTGCTCTGTTGCGAGGGGACCTGCTGCCCGGGCGCGCCTCCGCCCTTGGAGTCATGCTGCGATGCGCCGCCGCCGTCGTTGAGCTGCTGCGGGGACGAGTGTTGCTGGGGGGTGTGCGAGGGCGGGATATGTTGCCCGAGCGGTCGGGTGTGTCCGCGGCCGCCGCCGCTGAGTGGAGACGTCTGCTGCGACGTTTGTGATGAGTGCGCCCCATTGGACGGCTGCTGCGCGGGGACCGTGTGCCCCGACGGCTCGTGTTGTTCGGACGGCAGCGTGTGCACGCAGGATGTGTGCGTGTGTTTCGACCCGCCGGCCTGCACGGCGTACACCTGCGATTTCCCGTCGATGTGCGGAGGCGGCGACCCGTGCACGATTGACGTGTGCACGCCGACCGGCGAGACCTGCGGAGGTTTCACTTGTTCCTACTCCTGCGCCAATGATTGCACACCCTGCCCGGGCGGCACGTGCCAGGGGGCATCAGTGGCGCGGGGGACGTGCGGGGAGTGCGCGCCGGCCGAGTGCACGTTAGAACTGAACCCGGTTGCCGATGTGTGCCCGGACGCATCGGTAGCGGTTTCAGGAGTAGCCGTCTGCTTTCCGGAATGCGCCACTATGACGTTTTCCGCAGAAATCCTGGAGCCGGAGTATTGGCCGTTTGCGTCCGCATCGGTAACCGGGAGTGTGGCTTGCGGGCCGGTTAAGTCTCCGATTCATGTGGCCGTAGATACCTCAGCGGACATTCCGGCTGGTTCCTTCACGATACGCGTCGTCGGAACGATTCTGGATTCCAAGGGAGAAGTAAACTGCCAGGTATTCGATACGACTGTGATTCGAGTGGTTCGGCTTCGTACGCTTAGCGTAACCTTCGGCGGGCCGGACCGGCGTGACATTTCCAAGGATGATGGAACGGGGGTGTACGCCGCGCCCCATTGGAAGGACAATTCGGTGCCGCCGAACGACAACAATGATGACGTAGGTGATCACAACTTTCCGGTGCTCTATCCCAGAAACAAGAGGATGCACGTGTCGGCCGTGTTCCAGGTAGAGCCGCCCGACGCGCTGGGCACGTCGGCCGAGGTGCGCGGCGTGGCCTCTGCGTCGGGAGCGACCTATGTGTTCCAGGCCACCGGTTCGCTTTCCGGTGGCACGCTGGCCGTAACTGACGTGCCCGCGGATCGCCTGCTGGCCGACCGGTTGGACTATTTCGATCCCCTCACCATTCAATGGACGATTACGGGCGGAGGCGCCCCGCCCCTCATCTGTGACGTTCCGATCACGAAGCATCGCATCTACGTGACCCTAGGCCCGGGGATTGCCGGCACCACGTTGCATGAAACCATCGTTCACCTCGGCTGCACAAACGCCGGCGGGCTGTCCCAGCAGGATGCCGCCATTGCTGCCATCTGGAACGAGTTCACCGATCGGGACGTGCGGCGCAAGCCCAAAGACGGTCTGAACGTTGTCGACGGCGCGCAGTTGAGTTACTATGGGGACTGGAGTTGCATCAACACCACGACCGCGGCACTCCTGGAGAAGGGCGACGGTCAGTGCGGCGCGTGGGCCAAATTCTTCATCGACATCCTCGGGGCACAGGGGATTGACCATACGAACGAATATATCGTGTTCTATCACGTATCATTGGGTCCGCTGAGTCCATACGGCTTTGCCGTGAAGAACTGGACGTTCGCGCAAGGCGCGGGCATCAGTGGCGATCCACAATATCCCTATCTGAACGTACCCAACAGTCCTTTTATTACTTCGCAGTACAATTGGCGCTTTGCGCAAGTGAATGACGTGCCGGGCATGGCGGGGCAGGCGACCACGAATCCCGCGTCGTTGTTCAATAATCATCAGGTCGTGCGATTCGGAACGCCGCCGGTGTATTATGATCCGAGCTACGGTGTGACGTACACATCGCTGGCTGAGATCGACACCAATGCGATCGACGGGTATTTCAAGTTCGTTGCCAATCATCCTGTCGATGAGGCAACTGTGGGCGTTGATTTGAATGGAAATGGGAATATAACAGATATTGGCGTTCAGGTACCATCGTTTCTCATGCTGAAGAGCCCGGCCCAAAATCAGTTATCGGAGGTGGCTAATGAATACCCGTAAGCACTGCTATGTACGCGGCAATTCTAATAGAGTGTACTGGCGCCGAATCGGAATTGCTTGCGCGCTTTTGAGGGCAAGCATCTTCAGTGATGTCCTTTTTGCGCAGAGCGACGTTTGGTTGGAGGGCGCGCCTTGCCTTCAACGCGTCACAATAGGTGCATTCGAGGCATGGTCCATCGACTATACCATTTCTAATGGTATAGGTCGGGCGCTCGTAACCGTGGACAGTCGACCTGATGAGCAGAACGTTGTGACCCGGTATTATTTGTTTGGCAGAGGCGTCGGTGTCGTACAGCCACCCGAGAAGGGTCAGCCAGATCCAAAGTTGCCAGAGCGATGGGCGATGGCAGGGTCAACGCTCTTGGCAACTTGGAACATTGATTGGCTTCCTCCAGGGATGAACGGGCCACGAATTGTAAGTTTTCCATTGCAAGCATTTTCGGTTGGTCCCGATGGTGTGGGAATGCTCGACGGAACATTGCTCCGGTCATTACGCAAGTCGATGGGCAGTGAACCAGCTCTTGAGCCAATCGGCGTTCGCAGCATGGGCCTTAGCGGGTGGTCGGAGGGCGACGAACTCGTGCGCTCGGGGCTCCGGATGGGGGATCCGCCGAAAGTGATTCATTATGACTTCCTCGCTTCGGGCGATAATCGGCTCGAGCTGTTAATGACGGCGGACGGCAGGCTGCAACGCTGGAGCTTTGATGGAGAGAAGTGGAAGCTCGCCAAGGAGTACAGCGTGGAACTCCGCGGGCCCTTTCTCGTGTGCGACAATGGCGCCTCCGTGGTGGCGGAGTGGGAAGGCCAATGGTCCCTGATCGGCCCCCTAGATGCCGCGGCGCCCCAGGTCAGTCCGGTTGTCAAGAGAAAGGAGGGCACTCCGCTTGTTCTGATCGAGGATACCCTGGTGAAAAAGAACTACTTTGAACTGGAGGGCAAAGTGTACGATGCAAGCGGTGTGATGCGCGGGACCGCGCCGGCCAGCGCGGAGACCCCCGAAAAGGTGAAAGCCATTTCAGATTTGATTCGGTCACTTCGGAAGGAATAGACGAACAGTTGGCGGTGACGCTGGGTCTTTCATAGTCACCTTCGGCGCGTACCTGGAGTTCGGCGGCGATCCATGCACGGTGGACGTGTGTACACCGACCGGCGAGACCTGCGGAGGTTTCACTTGTTCCTACTCGTGCGCGGCCGACTGCACGCCCTGTCCCGGCGGGACGTGCCAGGGGGCCTCCGCGGCGCGGGGGACGTGCGGGGAGTGCGCGCCGGCCGAGTGCGCGCTGGTTGCGCTGGGCCCGGGGGCGGGCTGTCCGGGTGGGACGGCGGTGGTGGAATTCGAAGCGGCGTGCGCCGGGGACTGCCTGACGATGGAGGTATCGGCGGACCTTCCGGGCGTGCCGCCGAACGAGGCGGTGATCGCGAGCGTACAGCCCGCGGTGGTGGATTGTGAGGGGCTGGATCAGCCGACCACGGTCACGGTGACGGTGTCTCTGCTGGCCGACGCCCCGCCGGGGGCGATGACGCTGGAGGTCACGGGCACGGTCGTGGGGCCGCAAGTGACCTACGATGTATGCGTGTCACAGGCGACCATCGTCGTCGGCATTCTGGACTTGGATGTCGACAGTGACAACGATGCCACAGCGCCCGATTTCGGACCCCAGCGGACCTCGGGCGAGGACGCGATCGAAGACCGAACTGACTTGCCTGGGCGCATCGTGTGGGTCAACAGTAACGACAACGACGGCGATCATGTGGCCGACTTCGGGGACGGATACAACCTGGACGGAGTAATCGGGACGCCCGACGATGCCAATACTTCGGAAACCGGATTTGTACGAATGGTGCTGGAGGTGGCAGACGCCGTCGATCTCGGTGTGGCGCTGTTTCGCGTGACCTACTCGGCATCGAACCCGGCAGGAGCGACTTTTTCTACTTCGCCACCGGGGATTGTTCCGGCGCCCGGGCATTTGCGCATCTGGAAGAAAAACGGGAACCTGGTGCGTAGTGCGAGCGTCATACCTGTTGGGGACTACGTGGCGCCGGGCGATTACCAGGCCTCCGACTTCGGATTGACCGGGGGGATGCGTGTGGTCAACCTTTGGCTGGAGGGGATTCGACCCAGCGCAACGATCGGCGATCAGCAGATTATGTTTGAATTGGACCCGGATGGCGCGGGTCCCGCCGACTGGTGCAGCGACGCGGTTCGGGTAACCGTTTCGGAACTCGCCATCCTGACCTGGGATTCTGGGGCATCGGCCATGGCACTGGCGGACCATGTCAACATTGGGCACTGGGGAGAGGATCGGGCGCCGAATGAGCTGTCCGGTTATTCCGGCGGGCACTCCGGCACCGCCCTCAACGGTGCCGGCGGCACGTTCATTGATGCCGATCCGGAACGGTTCGTGGTGCGCGTCACGCATTTGCCGGGCAATGCGAACCCGGCCGTGGCCGAGGCCGTGACCGTGAAAGTCGGGACGCTCACCGGCGGCGGGGGCGCGGATGACGCGGAACACGACATCACGCTGGCGGAAACGGGGCCGGATACCGGCGTGTTCATGTCGGAAACTCAACTCCTGACCGCCCCGGACTTGTCGATGGTGACGGCGGCGGATCAGGACGACGGCTTCGCCGTGTATTCCGTGCGGGCTGGGGGGCCTGTGATCGACGAAGGCGCGAATGATCGCACGCACAAGGCAACGATCGATGGAGGCGTACAAGCGACGATCGACACGCTCGGCGGGGCATTTGCGTCCGGCGTCCCGGTGTGCGACCGCGTGCCCAACGACCAGCGTCGCGAAGTGCGCATCCGCGTTCATGTGTTCAACGAACCGTTTGATGATTATGGTTTGGACGGAATGCCTGGGACGGGCGATCCAGGCGAAGGTAATGGAGTTTTCGACGCGGGTGAGCCATTTGCAGATATAAGTGGCGACGGTATGAGGAATACCGTGCTCGGATCGACTACCGCGGCGAATGGACGTGTTTCCGCTGAATTTGATCGGTCTAACATCGCCTGGACACAGGCGTGCATTCGAGTCATACAAGTTGGAAGCACGTCGTTCGAGGACGCGCCAACGAACGCTGGAGGCGTAAACATTTTACGGGACGGCCTTTTCACCGATGGACCGGGTGCGGACGAGGAGGTGGTTCTTACTTCCACAACGGGAACCAGTTTCGACATTGTCGAGGTCTATTTCATCAGTCCCTTTGACCCAGCCACGATAGCGGAAGGCCTTGCCAGTACGCCTGGTCTACGAGGGGGCATCAGCCTTCCGCCAGCTCAGCAGGAAGACACCTATTTGTTCGTTGCTTCCTCAGCCGACGTCCGACGAAGAGTACTCCCACACGAACTCGGCCATGCGCTGACGAACCGGGGTGACGTAATCACCCCCACTTACATATTCTTCCAGTCACGCAATGGATCGACACTCGATGACAAGGTCCATCAGCAACGCCGGTTTACGCATGCAATAGAAACAGACGCGAGAACTTGTCGTGCCGCTGGCAGTCTTAGCGGAGTTGGAAACAGATTGGTTTCAAGTTGTCCATGAAAGAGGTTCGCAAAATGTACTCGATCAGTAAGTGTGGATATTTCTCCGTTAGTGTTCTAATCGTTTCCGCAGGGACCAACACCGTGGGCACGGCTCAGCAGAGTTCCGCGCCCGAAACGCCAGTAGAGACCATTGCCTATTTTGCTTCGCTTCGGCATGGATTAATCGAGCGAATGATGGACGATGAGACGAAAGCCTTGTTGGATCGAGTCGTAAGTAACCCGACCGTCTACGCGAACGCGATTAAGGATGCGATGAAGCTACCTACCGATGAGTCAGTCGATGATCGCACCTACAAGTTTGTTGGTACGGCGTTAGGTCTAGCCAAAAGGATGAGCGGGGACGTTTTTGGGCAACAGGTAAGCGACTGCGTTGTCAAGGCAACCGATCGGCTCCGAAAGGACCGCATGATTATCAAACCGCAGACGCCCATTGAAGGCGAGGTCAAGGACAATTACCAACGGATGCTTCTCCTACGGAGCGCGGCCATCGACATCTTAGGGGATTATGGCATTCCTGATGCTGTAGAGATTTGGTAACACCTCAGCCGTTTGCAATGGCGGGTTCGGGTAGTGGGGGGAGTTGGCCG
>CAZMVD010000168.1:0-7691 GCA_964569425.1 uncultured Phycisphaeraceae bacterium | reverse complement strand
ACTTCTCCCGCAACAAGTCCGCAGCAGCCAGACGCGCCGGCCAGTAGGCGCGGGCGATGCGCCCATAGGCCGGTTGCAGCACTTCCGTCAAGACATGTTGCGTCCGCTGCGTGACGTTGGTTTGCGTCAGCACGCTGTAACGCAAGAATCCGACGGCCGCGTCGGTGAGCCACGCCGCGTCGCGCGGCAGCTCGGTGAGCGCCACCAGTCGCTCGTCAAACCAGCGGTAGGCCGCGAGAGCCTCGTCCCGACGCCCGAGCAGCTCCAGCGTTTCTCCGACCAGGCGCCGCGCGCCGGCGTGGTCGGCCTTGAGCCGATTCGCCTCGCGCGCGTGGTTCAGCGCCTCGTCGTATTTCCCCAGCCGCACCAGAACCTGCGCCAGCGTGTAGCGCCACTCCGGATCATTTTCCGCGCCCAGTTGCCGCAGCTCGGTCTCTGCCTCGGCGTACTCCCCCACACGCAGGCGAACTCGCGCGAGACCCAGTCCGGCGCGAATCCGGAACGCTTCGTCTGCCGCCAGCCGCCCAAACGCCTCCTTGGCCTCGGCGTACCGGCCTTCCATGAGCATATCCTGCGAAGCCGAAAAGCTGATGGGCGGCTTGGCATCAACGGCGCCTGGCGCCTCCGGTGCAACCGCCCGGCTCACCGAGCTCATTACCGACAGGCAGCCCACTGCGGCTATCAACAAGTACAGCGCCGGCGACCAGCGGACCGGCGCGAGCGCGCAGCGCCCTACCGCACCGACGGTGCTTGCTTCGGAAGTGCTCAATCCGCACGATGGTCCCTGGTTCGTCGTCATCGTTAGTTCATTCATCGGGCGCGCCGCCGCACATCTGCATTTCCCTGCCCCGATCGGTGCTCGGGCTCGTTTTCCCGTAGATTCTAAACCGGTAACCGCGTTTTGGCCCCCAATCCGCGAACAACCGGGCCCCCGGGCTCGCGACCGCCGGAGCGAAACCGTAGGATAGGCGTCATGGCTCAAAAGGGAATCAAGCTCAAAGAGTTGGCGCACGAACTGGGGCTCACGTCCCGGCAGCTCATCGATCGTTGTCGAACCGAAGGGGTGCCCGTGCAGAACAGCATCACCAGGCTGCCCCCGGAGCAGGAGCGCAGAATACGCACGTGGTTCGCCGAATCGAATACCACGCCGCCGCCGAATCTCCCCTGACAGCTCGATGGCCCGGTGCCGCGGACCCCGGCGCAATCGGACGCTTCCCGGTCAGCATCTAACTCGCGCGGCGCGGACGGCGACGCCGGCCCTTCGCCTCCGGCGGTTTGGGCGGGGCCATGGTCGCCACCGGACACGCCGTCGCGCATTCCCAGCACAACCCGGACAATTGCAGCCGGTGGCTGATGACGTGGAAGTGGTGCCGCCGCGCAATTCGATTCCGCAGCTCCACAACCTCCTCCGATCCAAACTCCACGATGCGCCCGCAGCGGCGGCAGACCATGTGATCATGCGGGCCTTCGCCGAAGGCGTGCTCGTAGTGGGCCTGTTTGACGTCAAATCGAACCTGTTTGAGAATCCCACAGTCCACCAGCACCGGCAGCGTACGGTACACCGTGGCCTTGCCGACTTTCTCCCCCCGCTCCCGCAAATGGTACAGCACCTGCTCGGCCTCGAAGTGCTCATCGAGCGCCAGCACCGCGTCGAGAATCTTGCGCCGCGCCGACGTGTCCTTGATCCCCCGGCCGCGCAGATAGGAACGAAAGGCGTCGCGCACCTGATCCGGCGAACGAAGTTCCTGTAGATTGCGAATGACCATCGTGCCGCCCCGTTCGGCCGCCGGGGCACCGCATGCCCCCGGCGTTCAATGACAAACGTACGATTATGGCGCGGTCCGGCAGCCGGAGCAACATTTATCGCGCCCCGCCGCGGCGTTGCCGGCGCCGAGTGTCGCGCCGCGTCTATCCGGTTACCATTCGGGCATGGCAGCGTTCGAAGAACTCCGTATCACGCTCCCGGACGGCTACCCGGCTTATGCCCGTTTCTGGCCCGTGGAGAACCCGCGCGGCGCCGTCCTGTACCATCACGGCATTCAGTCGCACGCCGGCTGGTACGAAGCATCGGCGCGGCGATTGCAAGGCGCCGGTTTCGCCACCCTTCAGGTAGATCGTCGCGGCTGCGGCCGCAACGACCGCGATCGCGGCCACGCCGAATCCGCGGAGCAGTTGATCGCCGACGCCCATGCCGCACGGGACGAGTTGTTGCGCTGCACGGGGCTCACAGGCTACCACGTGGTCGGCGTAAGTTGGGGCGGCAAGCTGGCGGTGGCGGCGTACGTCGATCATCCCAAGGGTGTCGCCAGCCTGACACTGGTGACGCCGGGCCTTTTCCCGCTCGAAGGCGCCTCGCGCGAGAAGAAAGCCGAGATCGGCTTTGCGATGATCTATGAGCGCGAAAAGCCCTACCCCATTCCCCTGGACGACCCGGCTTTCTTCACCGCCGATCCGGATTGGCGGGAATTCATCGCCTCGGACGTACTCACGCTGCGCGAATGTACCGCCGGTTTTTTTCTCGCTTCCCGGCGAATGGACCGGATCGCGGCGAAGCTGTCACAGGCGCCGCCGCTCCCCATTCACCTCCTGCTGGCGGGCGAAGAGCACATCATCGACAACGACAGGACCGGCACGTTTGTGGAGCAGTTGGGGTGGGCGGGAACGCGGATCACACGGTATGCCGGGGCGCGGCACTCGCTGGAATTCGAGGCGGTGCGCGAGAGGTACTTCCGCGATCTGGTCGCGTTCCTGAACGCCCCCACCGCTGTGCGGGCCGACGGCGCCGGGCCATGAGACGGGACACATGCCCCGACAAGATCGTACACCGGCAATAAGCGCCGTCCGCCGACGTTTGGTATAATAGGGCGGCGTCGGCGTGTTGCCCGTCTGCGCTGGGAGTTCGTACATTGTCCTCGCGTCGCGGTTTTACCTTGATTGAGTTGCTGGTCGTGATGGCGATCATGGGCCTGCTGGCGGCGATTCTCCTGCCCGCCCTGTCCAACGTACGCGCCCAGGCCAAACGAACCCTGTGCGCCAACAACCTCCGCCAGATCGGCGTGGCGCTCCGCGCGTACATTCACGACAATAAGGACCGCCTCCCCTACGCCTCGTTTCTTCCTTCGACCGGCCCGTTCCCCTTGAACACCAAAACCCCCATCTACCTGGCCGACGTGCTGGCGGGAGAGATCGGCGAAGATGGCAAAGTGTTCCGCTGCCCGAACGACGAATCGGGCCGCTCACGGCCCGACCCCAACAACGGACTGAGCTACTTCGAATCCGAACGCTCGAGCTACGAATACCGCTGGCGGTTCGGCGGGCAGACCATGGCCGACATTGCACAGCGCTTCGGGCGGATGCTCGACCGCAGCATTCCGGACAACACCATCTGGGTCATGCGCGACTACGAAAACTTTCACGGTCCCGCTGGATCGCAGGGATCCAGGCGATACTTGTACGTAGACGGCCACGTGACCGACTACGAGTTTTGATTGACCGGACGACCTGCTTCGCCCGGCGAGGTACTGCCATGATGAAGCCCCCCAGCAAGACCCACACCAGCAAGAGGACCCCGTTGATACTCGGCGGAGTCAGTGTGCTCATCCTCGGCTGCGGCGCGTGGGCGCTGTGGGGCGGGTCGCAGAAGCCCGCCTCGGCGCTGCCGCCCGATCTCTCGCCGGAGCGCCTCAAAGCGCTGTCCGACAACCCGCGCGAACTCCGCGAAACCATGCGCGAGACCATGCAGCGCGAAGACCTCACCGAGGAGCAGCGGCGCGAACTGCGCCAGAACATGCGCAACGCCATGCAGGCGATGATGCGCGCACGGGTCGATGAGTACTTCGCGGCCGCCCCGGAGGACAAGAACGCGGTGCTCGACAAGCACATCGACGAATTCCTGGAGCGGATGAAGGAGTGGGAGCAGGCGCGCAAGGAGGAGCAGGAAAAAGAAAAAGCCGAACGCCCCGCGGAGAATTCCGAGCGCGGGCGGAACTTCTTCGCCAACGCTTCCAAACAGGACCGCAAGGAGATGTCCGAGTCGCGCAGCCCGGACGACATGGCCCGTGGCATGGCTTATTTCACCGCCGTGCAGGCTCGGATGAACGAACGGGGCATCAAACCGCCGGCCGGCCCCTGGGGCCGCGGCGGACCGGGCGGCGGCTTCGGCGGAGGCCCGGGCGGCGGCGGGCGACGCGGGCCGTAATCGGCGGTGTCATCAGAATGTCACTCAGCGACCCGGTTCCGTGCGGTCGGCGTTCTTGGGGGCGCCGTTCGCCGGTTCCAGGGAGACGACGTGGAGCAGGTCACACTGGATGTAGCGATCCGGGACGTCGTCATCGCCGGAAGATACACCTACCAATACGCTCGATCTAGAAAGCGCCGCAAACTCCGGGTGGCGGATGAGAAACCGCTGGCCGTTGGTCAGGTGAATCTGAAACGGCTCGAATGGCTGTCTGCGCAACGCGTCTTGGACTTCCTGAAATCGCACGACACCAACTCCTCCGGTCGATTATACTCGCCCGCCACCCCATGGGCCAGACCGCGATTCACGACGGACAGTTACTGACTTATCCGGACGAACTGCGCCAGTGCTCCACCGCATTCAGAAACACCTTCAAACCATCCGCCGGACCGTCCAACGAACGGCGCGTCCAGTGCGGGTGCTGACAGTGGTCGAAGTGGCGGTCGGGGTGCGGCATCAACCCGAACACCCGGCCGGTCGGGTCGCACAGGCCCGCAATGCCCAGCACGCTGCCGTTGGGGTTCGCCGGATACACATCTGAGCGGCCTTGTTCGTCCACATAGCGCACCGCCACCTGACCGGCGTCGAACAGGCGGCGGGCAACGGCGTCGTCTGCCGTAACCACCTTGCCCTCGGCGTGTTCCACGGGCATTTCCAACACCGTTCCGGGCATAAGGAAGGGGCAGCGGTCGGTGCACACCTCCAGCCGCACCCAGCGTGCCTCGAAGTGCGCCGAATCGTTGAAGGTAACGGTCACCTGGTCGCGGCCGAAAGCGCCGCCCGGCAGCAATCCGGTTTTGACCAGCGCCTGAAACCCGTTGCACACGCCGAGAATCCCCCCGCCGCGCGCCACCAGGCGCTGCAGCGGCTCACTCAGTTCATGCACGATGCGCTGCGCCAGGATCGTGCCCGCCGCGATATCGTCGCCATAGGAGAAGCCGCCGGGAATGGTGACCACCGCGAAGTCGTCGAGCACCTGCGGTCGCTCAGCCAACACGTTGACGTGCAACAGAGTGGGCACCGCGCCGGCCAGCCGCCAGCAGTGCATGATCTCCTCGTCGCAGTTGATCCCCGCCGCCCGCAGCACCAGCACTCGCACGTCAGCCATGGCGATTGATCCTTTGCGACTTCAACAGCGAAAGTTGTGGAAGTCGGAAGATCCGTGCGGGGTCAAAGCCCGCGGCGCGCGGGGTCCACCGATTCCGATGACTTCCGCATTCCGCCTTCACCATTCCGCATTCCCCCTACACCTGCGGCGTGCCCCACGCCTGTGTCAGCGCCTCGACACTCACTTCCACAACACCCTCCCGCAGCCCCTCAAACCGCAGCCGCGGCGTTTGTTCCACCACGCCGACCACCGGCAGCGCGCTCGCTTGCGCGTCCGCCGCACTCATTTCCAGCAGGTACGTCGTCCCCACCCAGTCGAACAAAGCGCTCTCCTCCACGCCGCCGCCGGCACGGATGGTCGCGCCAAGCTGTCCCGCGATGCACATCTCGGCCAGCGCCACGGCCAGGCCGCCGTCGCTGACGTCGTGCGCGGCGTGAACCTTCCCCGAGCGTATCAACGCCGCCACGCGATCGTGCAGCGCCTTCGCCTCCGCCAGCCCCACCCGCTCCACCGGCGCGCCAGCGAGCGCCAGCACGTGCCCGGCGGCTTTGAGGTCCATCGACACGCAGCGTCGAACATCCTCCACGATCCCCAGCGCGCTGATGAGCAGCGTGCCGGGAATCGCCAGGCGCCGCGGCAGCCCCGTGCGGCGGCTTTCCGTTTCGCTCATCACAAATTCGTTGTTCAGCGAGTCCTTGCCGGAGATGAACGGCAGACCGAAGGCCAGCGCCGCGTCGCTCGCGCCGCGGCACGAACGAACCAGCCCGCCCAGCGTTTCTTCGGTATCCACTTTCGGCCAGCAGAAATTGTCGAGGATGGCCGTGCGCGCCGGATCCGCACCCACACAAATCACGTTGCGCAGCGCTTCATCCACGGCAGCCAGCGCCATGACATAGGGGTCCACGTCGAACAGGTGCGGACAGAGCCCGCAGCCCAAAGCAATGCCGCGATAGCGGTCGTAGCGCGGGCGCAGCACTGCCGCATCCGATGGACCCGCACCAGGTCCGACCAGCGGCTTGATCACGCTGCGCCCCTGCACCTCGTGATCGTATTGCCGGATGACCCACTCCTTGGAGGCGACGTTAGGGTGCCGCAGCGCTGTCAGCAGGCGCGGTGCCAATGGTTCGTCGCTTCGTTTGGTGCCGGCGGCCGCGACTTTCGGGCGGGTCCACGTGGCCCGGCGAACGGACTTCGGCAACCCCTCGTGCAGAAAATGCACGTCCAGCTCGCCCACCAACTCGTTGCGATAGCGCACCGTCAGCCGCCCGTCGCCGGTGAAGGTGCCGATGACCGTGGCTTCCACCTCCTCGGCCGCGAACAGCGCCAGCATGGTGTCCAACTTCTCCGGCGGCACGGCGAAGACCATGCGCTCCTGCGCCTCGGAAATCCAGATTTCGTCGTAGCGCAGCCCCGCGTACTTGAGCGGCACTCTTTCCAGATCGACCACCGCGCCCAGCGTGGCGCCCATCTCGCCCACCGCGCTGCTTAGCCCGCCCGCGCCGCAGTCGGTGACCGCGGAAAACAGACATCCGCTCTCGTGATCGCGCGCCAGCAGCAGCGCGTCGAGCACTTTCTTCTCCTCGATGGCGTTGCCGATCTGCACCGCGTGCGAAAACTCATCGGCGTGGCCGTCGCTTAACTCCGCCGAGGAAAACGTCGCCCCGTGGATGCCGTCGCGTCCCGTGCGGCCGCCCGCCAGCACGATGCGGTCGCCCGCCCGCGCTTCCTTGTGAATGCGATCGCGCGGAATCAACCCCACGCAGCCGCAGTACACCAGCGGATTCGCCAGATATCGTTCATCGAAATAAATCGCCCCGTTGACCGTGGGAATGCCCATGCGGTTGCCGTAGTCGCGCACCCCGCTGACAACCCCCTTGAGCACCCGCCGCGGATGCAGCACGTCCTTGGGCAGCCGCGCCGCGTCGAAGTCCGGCGGACCCACGCAGAACACGTCCGTCGAGGCGATCGGCTTCGCCCCCAGCCCGCAGCCCATGATATCGCGAATGCACCCCCCCACCCCCGTGGCGGCGCCGCCGTAGGGCTCAATGGCCGAGGGATGGTTATGTGTCTCCACCTTGAACGCCACCCCGAACTCCTCGTCGAACGCAATGATCCCGGCGTTATCGACGAACACCGACAGGCACCAGTCGCGGTTCAGCCGCATCGTGGCCGCGGCAATGGTGTCCTTGAGCAGATTGTCGAACTTGGCGTGGATCCTTCCCGGCCTGCCGAAGTCCTCGCCGTGATAGTCGATCGCGCTCTTGAGCGTCTTGTGGACGCAGTGCTCGGACCAGGTCTGCGCGAGCGTCTCCAGTTCCAGGTCGGTGGGGTCGCGCCCCAGCGTGC